>NZ_JAJKFV010000004.1:0-300000 GCF_020966775.1 Rhodopirellula halodulae
CCAACGACGCCCTTGCGAATCGGATTCAATTCCCCATGAACAGGGCTTGGTCGGTGGCAAGCACCGACTGGGGTTGCCAGCTTCGCTGGGCAAACCAAAAAAAGCCCAGCTCAAATGAGCTGGGCTTTTTTAGAAAAGCGACGCGGACGGGACTCGAACCCGCAACCTCCGGATCGACAGTCCGGGGCTCTAACCAATTGAGCTACCGCGCCTCATTGAGGCTGATTTCAACCGAGTCAAACTCGTTTCAATCTTCTTCAAATGCTCGCAACAAGATGAAGAAAGTGTCATCTCCGTTGTGATGGGCTGGAGTATATCCATGCTCGGATTGGTTGCAAGGCCGGTCTGAGGCGTCCCACAAAATTTTGTTTGGTGGGCATCTTGGGGCGTCCAATCCTGCCGGTTCTAACGATCAAACCTTGCGGGAAAATCGCATCTCGGACTTTCTGCGTTCCAACGCCAGAGTTTGTTGTCCGCGCGGTGGGGTTCGAACTAGCTTTGAATGCACCTAGCTCGTGAAACACCTGGATGCAAATGGGAGTTCCGATATGGACGCTTTCTTGCTCGCCTTTTCAATCGTTGATTACTTCTGGGATTGTTGGTGGGAGTTCGAACATTACTTCACCCACCTGACCAAATTTCAATGGATGCTGCTGTCAGTCGCTTCCGTACTGTTCGGCTTCTTATGCCTGCGCGGCGACCGCTTTCGCATCTGATCGTTTGAGCTGAACAATTCAGCTTCGAACCATCAGGCCAATATCTCGTTGACCACCCGTGCCTCTTCGACACCGGTGAGTCGCTGATCCAATCCCTGGAAGGGGTACGTGAATCGCTCGTGGTCGATTCCCATCTGGTTCAAAATCGTCGCGTTCAAATCACGAATGTGCACCCCGTCGCGGACGATGTTGTAGCTGAACTCGTCCGTTTCCCCATGCACAACGCCTTGCTTAATGCCGGCTCCGGCCATCCAAATGGAGAAACACTTCGGATGGTGGTCGCGACCGTAGTTGGTCTTTGACAGTTTGCCTTGGCAATAGATCGTGCGTCCAAACTCGCCGCCCCAAACCACCAACGTGTCATCCAGCAAGCCACGTTGCTTCAAATCAGTGAGCAAGCCAGCCGACGGTTGATCGGTGTCGCGGCATTGATTGGGAAGGTCCTTTGGCAAAGCGCCATGCTGATCCCAACCGCGATGAAAAATCTGGGTGAAGCGAACGCCGCGTTCCGCCATCCGCCGCGCCATCAAACAGCAATTCGCAAACGTCCCCGGCTTGGTCACATCGGGACCATACAGATCCAGAACGTGTTGCGGTTCATCGCTGAGATCCGTCAACTCAGGAACGCTGGTCTGCATCTTGAACGCCATCTCGTACTGCGCGATACGAGCCTCGGTTTCCGGATCATGCAAACGATCGAGCGTGTTGCGATTGAGTTCCGCAAGCGTGTCCAGCATCCGCCGACGGACCCCCGAATCGATGCCGTTGGGGTTCGACAAATACAACACCGGGTCGCCGCTGCTGCGCAGCGCGACGCCTTGGTACTTGCTGGGCAAAAAACCACTGCCCCACAATCGATTGTAAAGAGCCTGAGCTTGTTTTCGCCCGGTCCAAGAAGCGGTCATGACCAAGAACGCGGGCAAGTCCTCGTTCTCGGTTCCCAAACCGTATGACAACCAAGAACCCAACGATGCCTTGCCCGGCAACTGGTTTCCCGTGCAGATGTACGTGATCGCCGGATCGTGGTTGATCGCTTCGGTGTACATCGATTTGACCAAAGCAATTTCATCGACCTTTTTGGCCATGTGCGGAATCAACTCGCTGGCCATCGTCCCGTTGGCGCCATGCGGCGCAAACTTGTAGATGCTGGGTGCGATCGGGAAACGAGCCTGCCCGCTGGTCATGGTGGTCAATCGTTGGCCTTGCCGGATGGACTCTGGCAAATCCTTGTCAAACCATTCCGCCATGGTCGGCTTGTGGTCCCACATGTCCATCTGGCTGGGTGCACCTGACATAAACAGATAGATCGCGCGTTTCGCCGCGGGTTCGTGGTGCGGCAATCCGGGTTGTCCAGGCACACCGGCATTCGGAACCGGCGTCGGAGGCGTGTCGATCGAAACAGTTTGACTGTCCGCCGCCTTCGACATTCCTGGCATGCTGGCCAGTGCCGCGGCACCAAGCCCCGCTGCGGCACTGGAGAACAACGAACGCCGAGTCAAATGCTGCATGCGTTCTTGAAGAACTGACGACATCAACGGCGATTGCATGATTGAGTTCCAATCTTCGCAAGGGAATTCTGAGCGACTCATTTACAAACCACCTCGTCCAAGTTCAAAAGTGTATTCATGACGACCGTCCAAGCTGCCCAATCCGGGTTGGGTGATCCAACCAACGCTCGAGCTTCCTCCAATTGAACGGTGTAGTGTTCCGTCAGATCTGTCAGCAGTGCTTCCAAAGCACGTAGCTCGCTGGTCTCAATCGGACGCAGCGTCACGCGTTGAAAGACCGAACGCAGTCGCTCTCGCGAATTGGCTTCCCAATCCGATGGATCCGGAGTCGGCAACGAGATGACTTGCTCGGCCATCGCGCGAGCTGCATCCATGGCCTGCGTTTCGTTCAGCAATAACAACGCCTGCATCGGAGTGTTGGTCCGCTCTCGTCGTGCCGTGCATGATTCACGACTGGGTGCGTCAAACGTGGACATCACGGCGGGAGCACTCGTGCGTTTCCAAAACGTGTAAACGCTGCGACGCAGTGTCTTGTCACCTTCGTCCGCGACAAAGTTGGCCGTGTTGCTGTCCGTGTACCCGACGGCTTCCCACAATCCAGCAGGCTGAGGTGGTTTCACACTCGGGCCGCCACGTTTGGTCACCAAACGCCCGGAGACCGATAGCAACTGATCACGAAGCGTTTCCGCATCCAGACGGAACCGAGGACCGCGAGCAAAGAATTGATTGTTCGGATCAACAGCCAACATCCGCTGGGTTGCGGTGGCATCCCGTTGATAAGCCTCCGTCATCACCAAACGCTTCATCAGTTCTTTGACATTCCATCCGCTTTCGCGAAAGTCGATTGCAAGTTCATCCAGCAACTCCGGATGCGTGGGTTGGTGACCTTGGCTGCCAAAGTCTTCGCTGCTCTTGACCAACCCTTGGCCGAACAATTGTTGCCAGAACCGGTTCACGGCCACCCGTGACGTCAATGGATGATCGTCCCGCAACAACCACTTGGCCAAACCCAAACGATCGTTCGGTGCGTCCTCCGGGAACTCCGGCAAGAAACCCGGCGTGGCTCGTTCGACCTTGTCTCCCGGTGAATCGTACAGGCCACGCTGCAAGATGAATGCGTCGCGAGGTTTGGACGTTTCTTTCCAAACCAACGTGGTGGCGATTTGGCCGTTGACCTTGTCCCGCATCGCAATCATGCCGTCTCGCATGTCTTGCAATGCCTGCCAACGAGGATGATCGCAAACGATTTCGCGATAGAAAACCTGTGCGGACTGCCAATCGAGTGCCTGTTCGGATTCATCACGAACGTCCACCTTGGCGAGTCGATCCTTCAACGCATCGGAGAACTGCATGGCGGGTGACTTGATCGCATAAGTCACCTTGGCGGGGCCCTGGCGATTCACATGGCGAATGAAGAGGTGGTTGTCTCCCTTCTTCAAGTCCAGCGAATGCCGTTTCGCGAGCGGTTTGAACGTGTCACTCTCTTGCTTGCCAAGATTCTGTTTCGCGACTTCTTTGCCGTTCAAATAAACCACGCCGCCATCGTCGCAACCAATCATCAGTTCGACCTTTTGATCCGATGGTGACCGGACGATTTGATGAAGCACCGTGACGGAAGGCTGCTCATCATCCGCCGGCAACGTGTTGGGCAGGATCGCAACCACGTCCGCGTGATGCTGCCACTGAAATTCGCGATCGCTATGCGTCACGACTTTCGATGCATCAAACTCGTTTTTGTCTTCGCCAGCGAATGCGTTCTTGAGACCATCGCCCGCGTTCTGAATTGGCAACGGTCCCACCAAGTGAACTTCGCCCAAGACAATTTGCTGGTCAGCCGGCAATTGCCCCATCGAGCTGTTCAGCGACAACGTCACTTTGCGAAGCATGTGAGCCACGTGAACCGATTCGTAGTGCAACGAGACTCGGATCTGTGCGTCGGGTGATTCAACGTAATTTTTCAAATCGGGAATTTCAAACCAAGCGGTCCGATCGCCGGTTTGCTGATGCCCCGCGACCGCCCATCCGGTTGTCGCGTCGATCTTGCCGTCGATGGCGTTGCTGATCGCGAACTCTTTGCCGGATTGCTCGACGTTGGCTCGTGCGGATCGAATTTTGAGAGCGGTCCATTCAGCGTCCGAATTCGGACGGGTCTCGATTTTGATTTCGCTCAACACCGCGTTCTGATTGGACGCCGTTCCAACACGTGGATGGTCTTTGTCGGTGTGAGCGTGCAACTGCAACACCTTCCACGGCCCATCGGAAAGCGGTGAAACGATTTGCATCACGTCTTTCGCGGGCGGTGTGCCTTCCCACTCCACCGAAGCATCGTCATTGACCTTGGCTTTGCCGCCTTGCGTCGTGCTGACTTCCGATGGATGCAACTTGACCTGCAAGGAATCCTCCGACTCTGAAAGCGAACGCTGCCATTCCAGTTGTGCAGCGTCGACTTCCGGCAGCGGCCCTGCAAGTTCGCGATCCAGTTCGGCCAGATCAGATGCGAGTTGCGTCAGTTCGGCTGATTGCTCCTCCGAAGGAACACGAATCACAGGCGCGTGATCCTTCGCGTTGCCGTCCATCGCTCGGCCATCCAACGAATTGAAATAGGCTGACAGAGCGTAGTAGTCTTTCTGCGTGATGGGATCGAATTTGTGGTCGTGGCAAACCGCACAACCTGTCGTCAGCCCGAGAAAGATCGTTCCAAACGAATCCGTCCGATCGCTGACGTTGCGAGCGAATACCTCGTCGTAGATGGATCCACCTTCGTTGGTCGTCACGTTCAATCGGTTGAAACCGCTGGCGATCTTGTTCTTGAGCGACTGCGCTTCGTCAGACTCGTCCAACAAGTCACCGGCCAACTGCTTGGTGATGAACTCATCAAATGGCATGTTTTGATTGAACGCTTCGATAACCCAATCACGGTACGGCCACATTTCGCGATAGTTGTCCAGGTGCAGCCCGTGTGTATCGCCGTAACGCACAAGGTCCAACCAGTACCGAGCCATGTGCTCGCCGTAGTCCGGAGTGGCCAACAGTTCATCGACCAAGTTTTCATAGGCGTCCGGTGACGAATCTTTCACGAACGCTTCGACCTGCTCTAACGTTGGCGGCAAACCGGTCAAATCCAGCGATACCCGACGAGCCAACGTGCGCCGGTCGGCTTTCCCCGCCGGCGACAAACCCAACGATTTCACTCCCGCCAAAATCCACTGATCA
Source organism: Rhodopirellula halodulae (assembly GCF_020966775.1). NCBI lineage: Bacteria > Pseudomonadati > Planctomycetota > Planctomycetia > Pirellulales > Pirellulaceae > Rhodopirellula > Rhodopirellula halodulae. The sequence continues at coordinate 5,438 of NZ_JAJKFV010000004.1, forward strand.
ATGCGATCCGAGTCCGACGATTCCGCCCCAGGAACGGGCTTGCGCTGCGGTGTGGAGAACGCCCAGTGGGATTCGTAAGGTGCCCCTTCGGCAATCCAACGTTTCAGCAACGCGACCTGAGTTTCTGACAACGGTTTGTGGTATTCCGTTGGCGGCATGATCATGTCTTCATCGTCGGTGACGATGCGTTCGATCAACAAGCTCGCCTCATGGTCATCCGTGTCGATCACATCCGCGATGCCATCGGCCGAATCCAATCGCACGCCGGCTTGGCGATCGTGCTCATCCGGTCCGTGACACGCGAAACAGTGATCCGACAAAATGGGTCGGATGTCACGCCCAAAGTTCACGGTCGACTTCGTGTCGGAGCTGTCCGCCGATAGCTCGTCCGCAGAAAGCGGAGCCGGAGTGAGTAGCGAGGTGACAAACCATCCACTCAAGAGGCAGGACGCGAGAACGTTCCAGTTCATCAAGTTACCCGGGAAGGAGAAAGGTTGGGTGGGGCGGTGGGAAAGCCCAGTTTACTACCAACCTGGAATTGCTCCAAACCAATAGACTTCACACCCCGCAGGGGTGCGTGCATGGGGTCACTCAAAGCGATCTCGAGTTCGCGTGTAGCGTGGGCCCCCCATGCGTCCGATCGTGAAAATGCGTTCTGGGTCGGGCAAGCCGTTTTCACCGGTCACCGAATCGGCGACATAAAACGAAACGATCCGTCCGACGACCAAGTTGGCTCCACCACGACCGGGTCCCAACTGCATCGACGTGATCACTTCACATTCCATCGCCGCCAAAACGTCCGCGACGCGAGGCACAGCGATTTTCTCCGAAGGAGCTTTTTGCAAACCGGACAAGACAAACTCGTCCTCATCGGCTCGCACCTCCGCCGCGGTTTGCTTCATCGATTCGGCGAACTCTTCCGTCACGACGTTGACCACAAACTGACCGTTGGCTCGAACGTTTGCGAGCGTGTCTTTGGCAGTCCCATCCAATCGGTTGACCGGACAAAACATCACCGTCGGTGGATTGGCTCCCACACCACCAAAGAAACTGTACGGCGCCAAATTCGCAATCCCGTCCGGCGAAAGCGTGGAGACCCACGCAATGGGACGCGGCGTGATCAACGCGACCATCGATTCGTAGACCGCGCTGATGCTGACTTCATTGGGATCGATGATCATGTGCCACTCAATTGCTCGGTGAGTCGCGATTGCAATTCAGGCGTGGCGGAAACACAAAACTTTGGGTTCCAATCATCAAACGCTTCGCCGCCGTACCCTTCCAACACGGCACCGGCTTCGCGAGCGATCACGGTCCCCGCTGCGGAATCCCACGCTGCAACGTTGGTCGCCCAGTACCCATCCAAACGCCCCGCGGCGACGTAACACATATTCAGTGCACACGATCCCAGTCGTCGCAGCGACCGACAACGTTCCAGCACCTTGACGAACCGAGTGACCTCAGGGGAATCGCCCGTCACGCCCGCTCGAAAGCTGCACGCGATCAAGCTCTCGTCCAACTGCGTGCAATCACTGCTGCTGATTGGCTTCTCGTTGCAGAAAGCTCCTTGGCCATCGACGGCCGTGAACATCTCATCGCGAGTGGGATCGTAGATCACGCCCAATCGCATTTTGCCCGCGGAGTACAGACCAATCGAAACCGCGAAGCTCTGTAGTTGATGGACGTAGTTGACCGTTCCGTCCAACGGATCGACGACCCAGCACGGTGGTGCATCGCTGTCGCCAGCCAAGACGCTGGCCGGCGGATCGTTTTCGCCTTCTTCTTCGCCGACAAAGGCATAGTCAGGATGCCCCTGCGTCAAAATTTCGCGAATGGCTTTTTGCGACGCCAGGTCAGCATCGGTGACCAGATCTTTGGGGGCTTTCTCACGCACGACGCGATCATCGCGTCGGGCCATCAACTCAACCGCTCCGGCGCGAGCGGCTTCGACGGCTAGCCTCAAATGGGCATTGTCCATGAAGTTTGTCTTGGGGTTGGTTGGAGGCGTTCCGATCGGGTCGGAAGCCGTCAGTCGTTTTCCAACCGACGCAACTCTTCCAACCACAAACGAATGTCATTGTCGTATTCCGTCGACATATTGCCAATGATTAGCTGTCGATGGAATGCCGCTGCCCCCTGTTCCACATGCTCCGCGGCTTCCGCACTAACGAAACGCAGCGTTGGATCCGGGGCAATCAGGCCACGTAAAAAATTCATGAGCAACGCGTTGCGAAGCACCTCTTCCGGAAGAATCCGTTCCAGATTCATCGGCAATTCACGTTTGGCTTGCAGCAATTCGCCAAGATTCTTCGTGTTGTTGAATGGATTGAAACCAGCCAACAACTCGATCAACACATATCCCACGCTGGCCAAATCACTTCGCGGAGTGGCGTCCAAATTGTCCAGCACTTCCGGAGCCGCATAAAGAGGCGTGCACTCTCGATCTTTGGGCGGATTCCGGTAGTCGATGGACGAACCCATGTCGATCAATTTGGTGTGCCCGCTGCGTTTCAGCATAATATTCGCGGGCTTCACATCCCCGTGAACAATGCCGTCACGATGCAGTGCGGCCAACGCGGCCAAGCATTCTCGCACGATCGCCACGGCCACACCGGGTTTGAATCGAGACTGTTCCGGGCCTTCGGTGATGATGACGTCGTTGATGTACTTCCAGCGTTTGGGCGTGATGTGATCACGCAATAATTCCAAACACTTTGGCATGACCAATTGACGAAGGTCATAGCCGTCGACCCATTCCATCAACATCACGCGAATGCGGTCACGTTCGAAAAAGTTCTGAACGTCCAACAGGTTGTCGTGCTGAATCAGCGCGATGCGAGCCGCGATCGACGCGATTCGCTGCATGGCGTCGTCGTACGTCCGAGCGTCGGGAAATCGTTCCGGCGAAAAGATCTTCATCGCCACGGGAACGGTGAAGCCATCCGTGCCACGGTGCTCTGTCAAATAGACCTCGCCTTGACCACCGCGTCCTAACATACGACGCAGGTGATAGTGACCGGTCCAGTTCATCTTGCGACGACGAGTCAGGTCGTCGTAGCGAGAAACCAGCTTGGGGTCACTTTGGTTGGATTCCTCCCCGAGATACGTGATCGTCGGAACAGGTTCGTAGCGAGTGGTTGCAGGCATACCATTTAAACCGTTGCGGCGGCTTCCTTGTCACCAAACATCATCCAGCAACCAACATTGTTCGCCGGGACGCTCTTACTTCAAGCGTTAAAGTCTAGCTTGACTGTGAATACGTTGTTCGTCGATCGCTAAAAAAGAGCATGGGATGAGGGATTACCAGTGAAGGCCGCTGAAGCAGCCTATTTCCCCGACAAGATCAACGCCGCGCCGAACAAAATCCCCGCAACGCAAAAACCTTTGCGTCGAAGGTTCACTTCGCCCAAACGTGACGCTCCAAGAACTAACGCGACAACGACACTGCATCTCCGCAGCGTTGAAACGACAGATACCATGGCCTCCGGGTTCGCCAGCGCTGTGAAGTACACCAAATCAGCTGCCAACAGCAAAGGACTGATGCACCAAACGGCCGCCCGGAACTCAAACTTAGACGCGACAGGACGCTCATCAGTTCCCGACTCGGCGATCAACCGTCGTTGCCGTGCCCAATGAATCGCCAAAGGCGTCATCACCGGCAACATGTAAAGGGTAAACCACGCCTGAACCGTTGCTGGTGAATATCCACCTTTTTGCAGTAAGAATTTGTCGTAGATCGAGCTAAACGCTCCCAACAAAGTCGCCACCAACATGCATCCGACCCACCGATCCGTGGTGAATCGTATCCCTTCGGAACGGCCAATCGTCGAAAAGATCCAAAACGACACGATCACGATGGCGATCCCCATCCACTGCACACTGCTGGGACGTTCGCCCAGTGCTGCAATGGCGATGGCGATGGTCCACACGGGACTGGTCGACCGGATCGGCGCGGCAATCGACAACGGCAAATGCTTCAACGCAAACAAAGCCAACGTCCAGGACGCTCCGACCAGCACGCTTTTGGCAAACAGCATGGCATGGTCGGTCCAGCTCAGCGGTTGAACCATCAAGAAATCAATGGGGAACGCTTCGCCAAGCAAACGCTGCGACAACAACAGCGGTCCCCAAATTCCAACACCAACGCACGCACTGGCGAACAACACCATCGGCACCGCATTTTCGCGAGCCGCCAATTTCTTCGCCAAGTCATAAACGCCCAGGAGCGCCGCCGACACCAACGCCAACATCATCCAGGTCATGATTCCGCGGCTATCAACCGAGCCATCCTGGGGTGAGAGCGACTTGCGGGTTCATCAATGATCGACCGAGCAAGTTCAGCGGGTTGTTTGCCAAACGCTTCAACGAGTTTGCTGGCCGGCGTAACGAATGCTTCGAACAATCGCGTCGCGAACATCGGCGACACTGGCGCGCCGCGCGACTTCCATGTTGACACTCCATTCCGGACGCAAGCGTCGATCGAAAACGGTCATGCCTCGCGTCAGCGCTCCGTTGACTTCTACGTCACCCGCCATGTCCTCCCACTGAAACAACTCAGGCTCGCTGACCGCGATGATAGCCGTGGCGTCTTGCAAGGGAATGACTTCGCGACCGAGTTTTTGATGCGAGATCCGGAACTTGTACGGCAAGATTTTGTGAAGCAACTTGCCCGCCCGCGTCGTTTCGGCTGGCAACTTTTCCAACAAGTCGACTCCAAACGTAACGCCATCGGTCACGTCCAAAGGCACCAAGCTCTTCGTCGTCGCGGAAGCGAAAACCTGTTTGGCACTGGCGGGATCAAAGAAGAAATTCATCTCCGACACGGCCGTCGCATTGCCGCTGTGCGAAACCGCGCCGCCGCTGATCACGACCTTGTCAATCAACGGCAGAACCGACGGGTCCATGCGACACAGACGAGCCAAGTTTGTCAGCGGCCCCAAACAAACCACCGTGATTTCACCCGGATGCCGACGGATCAAGTCCGCCATCAGCTTGTCACTGGAATGGTCGTTTTGGCGAGTGGCCGACGGAAAGTTGTAACCGGCCAAACCATCCGGCCCGTTCAAATGGCTGTCGTCCAGCATCGGTGGATCGTTGGGGACCGCAGCTGTTCCGATTTGCGGATAGCGTGCGGGATCGAGCTGATCAATGATCCCCATCGCGTTGGTGTTGGCCTGCTCCGCATCCACGGTGCCAGCGGTCGGCGTGATCGCAACCACATCCAAACGAGGGTCAAACAAAGCCATGGTGATCGCCACGGCGTCGTCGATGCCCGGGTCACAGTCGATGATGATCTTTCTGCTCATCCCATCAGTTTAGGTTCTTCGAGTGACTCGGGCGAGACCCTTCCAGCTGGCGATGCTTGCTCAAACGTCAGTGGAATGTCGTCCAAACGAAAGCCGACTTCGCGGGAAGAATCGCCTCCGCAAACCAACGAAGCCAGAGGGTGCTGGACCACGAACGTTGAGCGGTGGTGGGTCGCGACGGTTCGTCGCGGCAGACTACACTTTCATTTCGCACGCCAATCTCGATCACCGTTGTCGATCGCTGCAAATCCGAAGTTGCAAGTTCGACATCGCCCCATCGATGAAGCATGCGTGTCAAGCATGCTCGTCCCGCTTCCTTCCGCTTTTCGCGTTTCTGATCCGATGCCTGATTCTGTTTCCGCTGATTCGCCGCTTTCATTCTCCGGTGCCATCGAGTGGGCTCAGTCGGGCAAGGACTTGTCAGCCGAGCAAACCGGTTCGCTGATCGACTTGATGTTGCAAGGCACCGCCAACGAAGACGAGGTCGGGCAATTCCTGTTGGCCCTTCGCGAAAAAGGCGAGGCGGTCAGCGAGTTGGTCGGCGCGGCTCGAGCGATGCGTCAACACATGACTCGGATCGATCACGACCACGAAGTGTTGCTGGACACCTGCGGCACCGGCGGCAGCGGTTCGGGAACCTTCAACATTTCAACTGCCGTCGCAATCCTCGCGTCCGCCTGCGGCGTCGCGGTGGCAAAACATGGCAATCGCAAAGCGACCAGCCGCACGGGATCAGCCGATGTGCTGGAATGCCTGGGCGTCAGAATTGAATCGGAGCCTGAACAGGTCTCCAAACGATTGAACGACATTGGTGTCTGCTTTTGCTTTGCTGCGAAATTGCATCCGGCGATGCGACACGTGGTGTCGGTTCGTCGAAAACTGGCGGTGCCCACACTCTTCAATTTGCTGGGACCACTTTGCAATCCAGCCGGTGCCACCCATCAATTGCTTGGAACCTCGTCACCAGATACGCAAACCAAGATCGCGGCCGCGCTCGCTCAACTGGACACGCAGCGAAGCTATGTGTTGCATGCGGAAGACGGCCAAGACGAAGTCTCGCTCGACGGTTCGACGCACTGCATGGAAGTCGCCCCCGGCACGCAATCCGACCACACTTGGACGCCCAGCGATTTTGGTCTGACGCCGGTGCATCAAACCGCCTTGGCCGCCGCCGACCCGCCCGAGTCAGCCGAGATTATCCGCAACCTTTTCGCTGGCTCGCCCGGACCTCACCGCGACACGGTCTTGGCGGGCTGTGCCGCGGCCTTGCAGTTGGTCGGCAAAGTCCAAACGCTCCCACAAGGCGTCCAGCTCGCCGCCGAAGCCATCGATTCCGGTGCCGCCAACGAACAACTCCGCCGCCTCGCGGAATAACCATGTTCGCGTAACAAACCCGGCCTTGCATTGAAAGGAATGCGGGTAGGTGTCAACCGTGGAGTTCTTGATCAAACACAAATTCCTTGCGGTACTGGACGCAGTGGAGATCGAGCAACTGCAAGAACTCAGACTCGTAGCTTTGTTTGGCGTGATGCTCACGCTGACGATCGATGTATCGCGAAACCGCTGCCTTCACGGATTGACTGACGGAGAAAACGCCGTAGCCCGTTTGCCATTGAAATTTCGCGGGTACCTTTCGCTGTTCGTTGATCCACTTTGACGAATTGGCTTTGATCAGCCGAAGTGTGTCAGCGATCGCAAACGACGGATGCGATTGGAACAGCAGATGAACGTGATCCTCCACGCCGCCAGCTTTTACGAGGTTCGCTTTGTGTTCCCGAAGCGTACCACCGATGTAGGCAAATAACTCGTCTTGCCAATCGTCTCGGATGAGTTTAAAGCGATTCTTGGTGCTGAACACCGCGTGGAGCAAAATGTTTGCGTGGGTTGATGGCATGTTCAAGAGCCGTTGCTTTGGGATACCGCCCCTCTGGGGCTTGCTGAAATTGCCTGCCAACTGCACCTGGGGTTGACACCCCAGGCTATCTCATACCGTCGCTCCGCGACTGCAGTACCCTCAGGATGCACCTACTCCCACCAACCGACGCGATCCATCACTCGCGGAGCGAGGACATGTGCTAACCCGGGGTGAAACCCCGGGTGTCGGTAGGAGATATATAATGCGGAACCCCGGAGGGGTGACATCCAACGCGTTGAACCGGCTTACTCCGGGTAGGCGTCTTCTCGGATTCGGGTGAGCAACTGCTTCATCGAAGCGACTTTTTCAGGGTACTCCGCGGCGACGTTGTCTCGTTGGCCAATGTCGACGGAAAGGTCGTAGAGCTCGTGAGGTTGCTTGTCATCGGAGGGGACTTGCCGTTTAGCTTCCCAAGCTTTATCGCGACCGCTGACATAACCGCTTTTCGCATCCACCAACAACCAATCGCCATCCCGCAACGCGTATTCTCCTTGACGAGTATTCTGCACCAACGATTGGCGGTGTTTCTGCTTGGCATTCTTCAACAAGGGCATCAAACTCTTCGAATCATGAGCCTGCCCCTCCGGCACCTGAAACGACAACGCTTCCGCCAACGTTGCGTACAAGTCGACTTGGGAAACCAAGGCGTCACACACCGATCCTTGTTCGGTCACGCCAGGCCAGCGAATCAAAAACGGCACGTGGTGGCCGCCTTCGTACAAGTCGCGTTTGAGCCCTCGAAATGGCTGCGACGACCAATGGTCAAACTTCTCATCTCGAGCGTAGGCGTAACGTTCGGGACCATTGTCCGCGGTGAAGATCACGATGGTGTTGTCGCGTTGTCCGGATCGATCCAAGGCACGCAACAACTGCCCACATGCATCATCGGTTTCGCAAACGAAGTCCCCATACGGCCCGGCACCCGATCGACCATCGAATTCATCGTTGGGAATGATGGGTGCATGAGGTGACGGAAAGGCGAAGTACAAAAAGAACGGTTGATCGGTCTCCGCTTGCGATGTGATGAACTCCACTCCCCGCCGAGTGGTCGTTGGGATGTTCTGGTAGGGATCCCAATCGGACGTCATTGGACCAGGGCGACATTCCCAATTGCCTTCTTTGATTGGCTTCCACTTGGCCGTGTCCATGATCGTATCGGGAGCCTTCACCACTCGATCATTTTCGATCCAGCAATACGGCGGAAAGTTGATCACGGTGTCACCAAAGTACGAATCGAACCCATGATCCAATGGCCCATCGGGAATCGACTTGGACCAATCAAAGGCGTCCGGACCGTACCCTTTCTTCTTGCCCTCGCCGAACGTCTTTGCATCTGGCTTCTTGATCGCGTCCCAATCCCACCCCAAGTGCCACTTCCCAATGGCTGCCGTTCGATAACCTTGTTGTTGAAACATCTCTGCCATCGTGAGCTGTTCATCGGCAAAGACGGACTCACCAAACGCATTCACAATGCCATGAAATTCGCGCCAGTGATGGCGACCGGTCAGCAGTGCATAGCGGCTCGGCGTGCATATCCCTGAGGAGGAATGCCCATCCGTGAACCGCATTCCTTCGCGAGCCAATTGGTCCAGGTTGGGAGTTGGAATTTTCGAATCCGCATTCTGGATGTTCAGATCGCCGAAGCCCAAGTCATCCGCGTAAAGAATCAACACGTTGGGCTGGGCCGATTCCTCCGCAAACGCTTCCACCGAAACGCACGCTTCCAAACAAGCGATCGCATATGCGGCGAGAGCCACTCGCATGATCATTTGGCACGTCATCGTTCGGAGCTTTTCAAAATCAGTGGGGTGCGGATGTGGGGACAAATTTGGCATTCATGCTCTCACGTGAAAAAGTTCAACTGAACCATTCGAAGCTGCTACTCTATCTCGACTGATCACACTCGTGTGTCACGTCCCCCTGATTCCCACCTTCTTCTCAAGAACACCATGTCTGCACCTTGGATCAACAAGGGATCGTTCGCGTTCTCTTTGCCCGTTTGCAACCGTTTGATTTGCTTTTGCTTGACGTTTGCTTTGGTCGGGAGCGGTTTCAGTGCTTTCGCCGCCGAGCCTGCTGCCGAAACGAAGGCTAGCGAACGCCCGATGAATGTTTTGGTTTTGTATGCCGACGATTGGCGTCACGACACGCTGGGCGTGGCGGGCAATCCCATCGTGCAAACCCCCACCTTGGACAAGCTTGCCTCGCAAGGAATGCGATTCACAGAAAACTGCGTCACAACCGCGATCTGCGGTGTCAGCCGTGCGTGTCTGTTCACAGGACAATGGATGGCGTCGCACGGATGCAATGGATTCAGTGCGTTCAAAACTCCCTGGGAGCAAACCTATCCTGGCGTCCTTCGCGACAACGGTTACTACGTCGGTCACGTTGGCAAATGGCACAACGGCAAGTTTCCCGCCGAGCAGTTTGACTTTGGTCGCTCGTACTACGGACGCCATTGGTTCGAGATGCCCGATGGTTCCAAAGTCCACGTGACCCAGCGCAACGAAAATGATGCATTGGAGTTCTTGGATTCTCGGCCAAAGGATCAACCGTTCTGCTTGACCGTCGCTTTCTTTGCCACGCACGCGGAAGATCGCAGCCCGCTTCAATTTCTGCCTCAACCGGAGAGCATGTCGCTCTACCAAGACGTTGAGATCCCCGTTCCGGACAACGCTAACGATGAGTCGTTTCATCGGTTGCCCGAGTTCGTTGCGAACGAAGCCAATGAGGGACGCAACCGTTATCACTGGCGATTTGATACTCCGGAGAAGTATCAAATCATGATGAAGAACTACTACCGCCTCGCGACGGAAGTCGATTCCACCTGCGGACGCATCCTGCGTGAACTTCGGTCCCAAGGCGTGCTGGACAACACGTTGGTGATCTTCACGACGGACAACGGTTACTACCACGCCGAACATGGCTTGGCCGACAAATGGTACCCGCATCAAGAAAGCATCCGCGTGCCCTTGATCATTCGCGATCCTCGCATGAACAAAGACTTGCACGGCACCACCAACGAGGACTTCACGCTCAGCGTCGACTTGGCACCGACCATCCTCAGCGCGGTGGGCATGCAGACGCCAAGCTCCATGCAAGGCCGTGATCTAGCGGATCTCTACGCCGGCGATCGAGAGAAATCGAAACCATGGCGAGAGGAGTTCTATTACGAGCACCCAACGATTCGCGACAAGAATTTCATTCCTCGATCCGAAGCGTTGGTTCGCAAGGAATGGAAGTATTTCTACTGGCCCGAGTTCGATCGCGAACAACTCTTCCACATCGCGACCGATCCCCATGAAGAAAAGGACTTGGCCAACGATTCAGCCCACGCGGCGAAACTGCAGGAGATGCGAGCCCGTTTCAAGGAACTGAAAGACGAAGCCGCCACGGAAGCCAAGTCTTCCTGAGTCGCGAATTGGGCCAGCATTTGTGATCAATCGTTTGCAGTCTGACCTAAGAATCGTCGCACTCGTGCGTTGTGAAAACGAGTTTTTTAAGTCTTCACGGTTTAGAATCAAGTTTGAGCGAAACCGACACGGTCTCGCTCGCATGCTTCTCATCCCCATTCGGAATCGCACGATGAAACGCTTCGCTCACGCGCGGACCGCTCTCGGTTCGCTGCCAAAACTCTGTTTTGCATTCTCCCTATTGGTCCTCGGAAGCAACACCTATTCGCCGTGTTGTACGGATGCGGCTGAGACAACTTCCGTTGAACCGATCGCGGATAAAAAGACGGACACGATTCCCGCCGTGGAACTGCAACTGAAATCGATCACGTTGCACGCGGCTGGGAAAGGCTGGTTTGAATACCACGGCACCATCAACGGACCGGGCGTCTATTCCGTGTCGGTGGGCGAGTTTGAACTCAACGAAGCCTTGCGAGTTTCGCGTTTGAATGACTCGGCCGGTGCCGGTGAGATTCGTATGGCTTCCCCACGCGACCCGGTCATCCCCGAAGTTCAACTCCCAAGCATTCGAACGCTCGGGGATTTGCTGGTGTCGATGAAAGGCCGCCGTGTGGTCGCAACGGAACATACCGGCAAGTCACTCAATGGCGTTCTGATTGCGGTGGAACAACGGCAAGCCATCGAAGGCGAACAGCGTTACGAACGCGAGATGGTGACGATCTTGACTGACAGTGGGTTGCAATCGACTTGGCTGGACGATTTCCAATCCATCGAACCGCTGGACGAAACCTTTCGGATGCGTCTGCAGGAAGCACTTCGCAAGCAATCTCAACCGGCCGAACTGCGAACGGACGAAGTGGAGTTTGTATTTGAAGATGGACCTGAAAGAGAAGTCTCCATCGGCGTCATGCGATCAGTCCCGATGTGGAAAGTCAGCTACCGAGTGGAAGGCGACAAGTTGATCCACCGCAGCATCGTTGACAACACATCGGGGGAAGATTGGTCGGGCGTTTCACTCAACCTGATCGACGGCAGCCCGGTACTGTTTTCAATGGACATGCGTTCCATCGCTCGCACCCAATTTAATCAACTTGCTCGCCCAACACGGCGAGTCGCCATGGCACCTGAATTTAACGAAACGCTGGGCCGTGTCAGCGGAGTGGACCAAGAGTCCACCGTTGGAAAAATCAGTCGCCGCGTTCGTCGTTCTGATGCACCGTCTGCCGGAATGGACGACATGATGATGGGAATGGATATGGGCATGGGAATGGGCGGTGGCGGCGGAATGGGAGGCATGGGTGGTGGTTCGTTGGGTGCCTCCCGCGGTCGATCGTCGACCGAAGAAGACTTTGGCTTTGCTCCCGAAGCAAGTTGGGACTCGCTCAGCCGAGCGATGAGCGAAACGTCCAACGCTCCGGCGGGTAGCACGCTGGAATTGCAATTCGAAGACGTCGACTTGAAAGACGGCAAAACAGCTCTGTTGGATACACTGGTCCAACCCGTTTCCATCGACGATGTCTCGGTTTACCGCCAGTCGTATCATCCGACGGCAACGTTGTTGTGTTTGGAAATGGAGAACCAAACTCCGGCGTTGCTTCCATCGGGACCGCTCAGCGTGATGGCCGGCGAAGCGATGCGATCCATCCTCGGCGAAGTCGTCTTGCCGGACCTCGGTCCCGCCTCAAAGCGATTGGTCGGCTACGCGATGGATGGCGGCGTCCGTGTGACACCGCATCCGACTGAGAATTCAACGACGGTACAAAGTATTCAGCTCGATTCCAAATTGCACCGACTCACCATCGAAACATTGCACCAGCGAGAAACTCGGTACGACATCCTGAACCGCAGCGGGGACGATCGCACCGTTCTGTTGGAGTCACCTGAAACGCCACAGCCATACAAGATGGTCGCCATGGACGACGATTCAGTCACCGTCGAAAACGCGGACAAGTGGACTCGATTCCGTTTTGATCTCGCCAATGGTCAGTCGCGAAAACTGGTTATCCGTGAGCAACACACACAGAAAGATCCACAACGATGGCACGAAGTTTCGCTGGATCGACTGCAAGCCTGGATCGCAGAAAACAAGTGGAACGAAGAACAGACCACAACACTTCGCCACATCGTTGAACAACGTAAGAAGCTGATGGAAATCGAACGCGAACTCGAAGGCTTGCTGGAACTTCGAAACCAGTTGAAGGATGAGGTGGAACGAGTCTCGAATCAACTCACACGCCAACGCGGCGCGTCAGCCTTCCCACGTGAAGTGCTGGCACGCTACCAAAACGATCTGATCAAGCTCGAGAATCGATTAACGCAGTGCGAACAACGCATGCAGATGAAAGCCAAGGAACGTTGGCAATTTGTGGATGCGTTGGGAATGGACCGTCAGTTGCCGGCCAACCTGTCGGCATTGCGAAGTGCTGCGGTCAATGCCGAGTGGATGTTGGGTGAGGAACCGTCCATTGGTGAAGACGAGGGTGAAGACAATGCGACCACGCGTGACACTCGTCGCAGCAATGATTCGTCCAACGACGATCCCTTTGGGAACTGAGCCCTGAATGGCCCAGAAGGCTTGATCGTCTCAGGCAGCTTGAGCGACTCAAACAGCTCGAAGCTATAGCAAATTGCAATCCCGCATCCCCGCGGGCGCGGCTCCACGCGAGCGCCCCATCAGGCGTACCCATCAGGCGATTCGTTCAGTTGTCACTGAAATGCAGCTTCAGGTTGCGTTCGCGTCCCAGCGGATTGCTGCGGTAACGGCGATAGCACGATTCGCACAAATCGAAAGACTGCGTGACCACCTCGCCGGTCGCAATCGAATCATCGTGCAACTCGGCCGGATCCTCCACGCCCAAGCAATCTTCATCGGTTTCCGCACGTGGCATCGCGATGTCGTGATCCATGATCTCAGGCAGATCATGACCGTCTGCGACGTCCGCTTCGATCGCTTGGTGTAACGCATCCAAGTGATCAATGGCTTCGTCGTCATTCCATTCTTCTTCCGATCGTTGCACCTCAATCAAGATGGTGTATCGAGAGCTTTGGGTGGGGTCAATTTCTTGTCGACATCGATCACATGTGTAGTGAATCATCTCGAAGTGACTCGCCAAAATGAAAGAAAAGGCAATCGCCTGGAAGAGAACAGTTCGGTAACGAACTTCATGGTGTCGATCGTCTCGCTCGCTCAAGCATGCCAAGCGATCGTTCAACACCACTTCATGTTACTTGTCCGAGAAGGGTGCTCGCAAGCATTTTTGTTGAGTGCTTGCATACGATCTTTTCTCGTCCCCAACCGCTTCGATGCTTGCAAACAAACACCGCTGCGCAACACGTTGACACGCAGAGATGAATCCAACGACAAACTCAGCGCCAATCGCAGTTGAAATTTGAATCTTGCGTGTGCATCTGTCGGCACCCTGACCATGCCGTGGGGATTCAGTATCATCTTCGTGCATTGACACCGCCGTGTCACTTCTTTATTTCGCTGTCTCCCTGACACTTCACTCTCAGACATTTCACACGGGCCCCATCATGAGCTTGCTCCGTTTCGACGCTTCCGGATCCATCAATGACGACTACGGAATCACTCAGGCCCAAATTGATTCTTTGAAGGGCCAGATGGAAACCCTTCGGACCGAGATGGTGGAAACCGATCGTCAGCAATACGACTCCGGCGACGTCCCCGCGGACAAGCAACCTTTGGACGCCAGGTTCTTTTGGTTGCCCGAAGAGCTGCTGGAAGCCTACGCCGAGAAACGCGAAGAATCCGAATTGGGACGGATTTTCAAGGTCGCCAACGGTTTGCACGATCAAATTGACGCGGCCGTGGTCTTGGGCATCGGCGGTTCCTACATGGGCGCTCGTGCGATGATGGAAGCATGCTGCGACCCGTATCACAACGAGATGAGCCGAGCCTCGCGTGGCAGCAAACCACGGATGTATTTCGAGGGCAACAACGTCGACAACGACGCCTCGGACTCGCTGCTACGTCGTCTTCGCGAAGGAGGCTACGGCGACACCGACGCTGAAAAACGTCACGCGATCATCGTGATCAGCAAGAGCGGCGGCACCATGGAAACCGCGGTCGCATTCCGACAATTCCTCGCCAACCTGGAGTCGGAACTGGGCGAGAAAGCCGACGAATGGTTGTCACGATTGGTCGTTCCGGTCACCGGCGAAAGTGGCAAACTGCACGACCTCGCGACGGAAATTGGTTGCGATGAAATTTTCAGCGTGCCCGATGGAGTGGGCGGTCGCTTCAGCGTGCTGTCGCCCGTCGGATTGGTCCCCGCCGCGTTCCTCGGTTTGGATTGCATGAAGCTGCTCGAGGGTGCTTCGGCGATGAACGAACACTTCAAAACCGCCGATTACGCCGACAACGTGGTGCTGCAATTCGTCGCCGTGAACCACCTGCTCTCGCAACACCGCGACAAATCCATTCGCGTGTTGAGCGTTTGGAGCAAAGCTTTGGAATCCGTCGGATTGTGGTACGACCAACTGCTCGCGGAATCCAACGGCAAGGAAGGCAAAGGCGTGACACCGTTGACCACGCTGAACACCCGAGACCTGCACAGCCGCCACCAACAACACCAGCAAGGCCGCAACGATAAAGTCTTCAACAATGTGATCGTTGAAAATCAGCGAACCGATTCATTAGCCGTCGGACACAGCAGCCGCAACCAAGACACGCTGAACGACATCGCGGAGAAGACCTTGCCAGACATCATGGCCGCCGCGATCAAGGGAACCAACGATGCCTTGCACGCGGACGGGCGTCCCACGACCGACATCATCCTGCCCCAGATCGACACACATGTGCTGGGTCAGTTGTTCCAGATGCTGATGATCGCCACCGTGATCGAAGGCCGCTTGCTGGGCATCAACCCCTACGGCCAACCCGGTGTCGAACAGTACAAAACAAACATGAACAAGAACCTCGGACGCTGAGTCTTCCGTGGTCTTGAGAGCCCCGTGGCTTTGAGTCCCGTGGCTTTGAAAGACAGCAGTTGCTTCGCAGCTGCTGATGGCGTTGCAGGCGTCCAAGACAAAGTGTCGCCTTTCGTTCCGCGAAAGCCGCGTACCTCGTCAACGGCTTTGAGATTGATCGATGGAGTTCAGCTACCTTCCATTTGACGGCCAGCAGCTCGTTGCCGGATCGGCGTCACTTCGTTCCTTGATCCGGCCTACGCTCAAAGCAACATCAAGTCGCGGGCGATTCGTCTAGTCCGCGAATGCCGACTGCGGTGCTGGATCCAAACGCGTCCGTTTCCACGCCCATTCGCTGGGCCAACTGAACGTACAGATTGCAAAGCGGCGTGTTGTTGCTCTCGTCGTGAGCCACGTAGCTGCCATGTCGGTAACCGCCGCCGGCGAGCAGGATCGGCAAGTTCCGCCAATCGTGCGCACTCGCATTGCCCAGGTTGGAACCGAAGAGCACGGACGTTTGGTCCAACAAACTTCGCGTCCCTTCCTCGATTGACTGCAACTGATCCAAAAACTCAGCAAAAGCTTTCCACTCGGCCAGTTCAATCCGTTTCAGTTCCGCGATTTTGTCGGGGTCTTTGCCGTGGTGTGACAAACCATGCCAATCACTTTGCACGCCTTCGATTTGGGGAACCGAATTCAGTCCCGCCAATTGAAAGGTGATCGTGCGAGTGGAATCGGTTTGCAACGCCAACGCGATGATTCGATACATCAATTGTTGACGCTCGATCGCCAGCGATTTGTCGTGGATGTCTTCCACCGGTTCCGCGTCCACGTTTGGCTTGGGGCGTTTCACCCAACCCTCTGATTGCTGCAAACGACTTTCCAAATCGCGAATGGAACTCAGATACTCATCCAACTTTCGCTGGTCGCGACTGCCAAGCTCCTGCTTCAACGCCCTCGCTCGTGAGCCAACGGTGTCCAACACACTTCGGCCGCGGCGCAGACGATCCAAGTCCTGTTGCACCTCGTGTGGCTTGCCATCGACGAACATCGCGGTGAACAACTTCGACGGCGAGTGTTGAGCCGGGATTTCCACGCCACTGGAAGTCCACGACAGAGATTGCCCGCCGGTCGTCAATGCCAAGTAGGGGAACCGCGTTTGCAAGCCAATGCGACTGGCAATCAATTGGTCCAGCGACACCGTGTTGCGAAACCCGGCCAAACCGGGACGACGCGCGGCGGTCAACCAAGTCAACTCGGACGCGTGGCCGTTATTCCCGTTCTGCTCCGGGTGAGAAAGCCCCGAAAACAAGCTGAACTTGTCTCGGTGATGAATCAGCGGTTCTAGATAAGGCGTCGCCTCATAGTCATTTCCGGCGGTTTGCGGAAACAAGTGTCCGCCATGAAAGCCGAGCGAAGCGCAGATGGCGACGAAGCGTTTCGGCGTAGATTCCACGTCATTGTCGCGAGCCAGAACCTGTTGACCGAGCGTTGGGCCCATGGCTTCAAAAAACGGCAACGCGATCGCCATCCCTCCCGCGGTTCGCAAGACTCGACGACGCGACATGGCACGAGAAGGTATCAACATGAATGAGCTTTCACTGAAATGTTGGACGACGCGATGCGAGGAAACGGAAAGACTGGAGGGTTGAAGCGAATCGAGAACGTTGCGATGCGGCGAAGGCCGGGTTCACTTCGTTTGAAAAATCTGACTGGTGACCACCAATTCCAACATGTCGCGAAACCGATGGTGGGTTTTCGCGGAACGAGCCACCAGGGCATCGATCCCAGCTCGATCTGAAAAACCCATTTCACGTCCCGTCGCAAACGTCAGCCACTTCGTGATTACGGTACGAGCCAACTGGTCCGGTTGGCTGACGAGGTACTGTCGAAACGTTTGAAAACCATCGAAGGACTCACCACTCGGCAATTCTCCGGAAGCATCCACGGGCAACCCCAACCGATACTGCACACGACGATTCTTGACCTGCAGATCCACTCGTTCGCCCTCGCCTAAACTGCGATAGCGTTCACGCCAACCACCGATTGGATTGAAGCTTTCAAGTGCAAAGCCCGGCGGATCGATCAACGCATGACAAGCTCGACACGAATCTTCATCGCGATGTCGATCCAGCAATTGCCGCAGCGTCGCCGCACCGCGAATATCGGGTTCGACTCCAGAAATTCCGGGTGGCGGTGGTGCCGGATGAATGCCCAGCAAGCGTTCGGTCACCCAAACGCCACGAACCACCGGCGATGTATTGGTGCCATTGGCGGTGACTTTCAAAACGCTCGCTTGGCCGAGCAAACCGCCTCGAAGTGAATCTCTCGAGATGGCAACAGGTCGCACGTCCGCGTGCTCGACTCCTTCGATGCCGTAGTGCTCCGCCAGCCGACGATTCAACATCGCGAAGTCAGGCTGGATCAAATCCGTCACCGGACGATTTTCGTGAAGCAACTTGGCAAAAAACGACCGCGTCTCCTCCAACATGCTATCGCGCAGATAGGTATCGAATTCAGGAAAGAGCTTTTGGTCTGGACTGGTCTGATCCATGTCCCGCAAGTTCAACCATGCATCGGTGAAGTCTTCCACCAAACGAGTCGACTTGGGATCACTCAGCAGTCGACGCGCATGTTTGATCAAGGCGTTTGCATTGCCAACCAAGCCGCCCGCATCCGCGTCCGCTCGCAGCGAATCATCCGGAAATGTGCGATTCAGAAAGTACGACAACCGAACCGCCAAAGCATGATCATCCAACCTTCCCTCCGGTTCGCGAAAGTAGAGGAAGTCTGGCGAACACAAAACGGCAGCCACCGCCGTCCGCAACGCTTCCTCGGGATCGGCCGCTTGGGCCGATGGCTCATCGTTGGATTCACGGTCCAATTCTGCATGAAACAACTGCACATAGGGCTGCAGTTCGGTGGAGGTGACACGACGCCTCATCGCGGCCTCGGCAACACGTCGTAAAGTCGCCTTCATGGCCGAATCCACGTCCTCGCTGCCAAGCTGAAACTCCGGAACGTACCAAGACTTCTCTCGCTTCGACGGTGGATGTGGCTCAATCTCGGTGCGTTGCCACCCATCAAAGATCAGTCGGTGCCCGCGTGATGGAAAGGACTCCTGGATCGGTCCATCCAACGTCACTTTGCGGATGGCCAAACCGGGACCGTCATAGCCATCCACTCCGTCGCGGCGAATGTTGTACTCACGAACCACCAATCCATACGGAATGATGTTCAACATGTAACGCTCGTCGAGGAATGCTTCCAGCTCGACCGTTGTTGGCTCGCCGTCTTCGCCAAGCGGTGGCATGTCGAAGTAACCCAAGGTCGGTCGTTCACTCCCGCGAGCAAAGCTTTTTGCACCGACGTAAAACGGGATGGGTGTGTCTGACTGATGAGCGTAGCCGGTGATCGTGATGCGATAGCGTCCCGCTTTCGGAATGCTGCTGGTTCGCAACATCCCATCGGGATACCCAAAGTCTTGATAGAAAACGACGGCACCGTCCGGTAGCTGTTTCCACACCTTGCCGAGATGTGTCTTGGCCTCGCGAGTCTCCGCGTAGTGCGTGTCGATGTGATGTTGCTTTGGTGCATCGACCGTCTTGGCGATCGCCGCATCCAACACGGTGTCGGCGGCACTGAGATAACGTTCCAAATGCACCATCGAGATCCCAAGCGTTTCACCGACGTTGTCGAACTCATGGCTACGTCCATCCGCGGGCAATAGCGATTCCAATTCGACCTCCGTGCCGAACAGATCATTCAGCGTGTTCTCGTACTCCCGTCGATTCAGTCGCCGAAGCACCGTCGCCTTTTGTTTCGCATGTGCCTGCTCGAGCGGACCTCGAATTGCATCCGCGAATTTCAGCGCATCCGACTTGGAAAGGGAACTCGCATCCGGCGGCGGCATCTCTCCATCTCGGACGCGATCATGAATTCGAATCCAAACATCCAAAACAGCCGCATCACTCAGATCTGCCCCCAACCGATCCAAGTCCAACCCACCTTCGCTAGCCCCATCCGCATGACAATCCGCACAATGGGTTTGCAGAAAATTTCTGACAGCGTTGGTCGGTTTCGGTGAATCACCAGCTCGCAACTCGGCGGTCATGAAGGCAACCAAACCACACAAGCACGCAAAAACAAGCTTTCGCGCGAATTGGAGAATAACCTTTTTCGCGAACGAACAGTTGACGTTCTTGCGACCCCTTAAAAATTCGCAAATGGGCTGGCGAGTTAGACAGAACGATTGGCAAAGTTGTCTCATGCCAAAATTCTAGTCGATGGACTTCGCCACCGCTGATTCCGAGCCCTCGGAGAAAATCGACAAATCTCGATCGCCATCCCTGCCGCAACCGCCGCTTTCTTCCAACGCCGCGTCAAGGAAAGCTTGGCGATGGTTTTCGGCCTCTGCGTCTCGACACAACAGCAGCTAAGCGTTCAAACGAACATCGACCCAGTGCATGCCGGCTTTGCGGGCGGCTTCGAAACCCAGGGGGCTGTCTTCGAAAACGAGGCATCGTGTCGGGTCGACGCCCATTCGTTCGGCGGCACACAGAAAGACATCGGGTTCAGGCTTGTGAAGTTCGGTGTCCTCGCTGCCAACCAGAGCGCTGAACCAATCGGAGACCCCGATGGCTCGCAATTGGTCCGCCACGATGTCTCGCATCCCACCGCTGGCGACGGACATGGGAACTCGCTCGCGGTGGCGTTCCGCGATCTCGGTCACATGATTCAATCGTTCGACTTGCGGAATTCGAGCGATAAAAGCCGCTTCCTTTTCCGCCGTCGCCAGATCGATGTCGATTGTCACGCCTTGTTCCGATGACAAAACCGCGATGATTTTCTCGCTGGGCATGCCACCCATCGCGTAAAAACGATCCTCGGGGAATTCAATCCCGTGCCGAGTCATCGTTTCATGCCACGCCAAGTAGTGCAGCGGCATTGAATTGGTCAGCGTTCCATCGCAGTCAAAGATCAAGCCGTCGTAGTGCTCGGCGAGATCGCTTGTGATAACAAAATTCAGTTCGCGTTGGCCCGATTCATCGGGAGCGTTTTGAGAGGCGACGTCGGTTTCAGTGGTGGACATTAAGTCGGCATGGGTTTGGTGTCGGCCATGGATTCCGATTTGGACATGGCATTGGCCCGAGCCATCTCGATCGACTGATCGAGGGCCGGAAACATTTTGCCCGCATCTTCGTGGAATACCCGTCCGATCAGCAAGTCCGTCACGTTGCCGCGATACTCGGGATGCTCTTTCATGAACCGCCCGATGCTGAAATCGCGGTTATAGAACGCATGCACCAACTGGCGAACTCGCGACGCACCGGCTTTGAAGTCATCGGTCCATTGGCCGAGCTGTTCCGCTGACACGTCGTCTTTTTGCAATCCAGTAACAATCGCGTCCCCAGCTCGAACGCCCATTTCCAGCGCGAAATAGACGCCTGACGAATAAACCGGATCGATGAACCCCAACGCATCGCCCACCAGAACCCAACCGGGACCGGCGTGCCGACGCGTCATGTAGCTGAATTCCTTTGCCGTGGAGACCTTGCCCACACGAGTCGCGTTGGCGAGTCGCGGCTGCAGACCCGGACACTTCGCCAATTCCTCCTCGAAGACTTGCTCCGGCGTTCCGCGACCTTTCAACAAGTAGTCGTTGTCGCCAACGCAACCGACGGACGTGATGTCGCGGGATTGCGGGATGAACCAAAACCACGAATCACGATTTTCGGTGTTGAGAATGATGGTGGCGCCGTCGTTATCGCCTTCGCCTCGGACCGCGCCGCGGTAATACGTCCAAATCGCGGCTTTCTTCAGGTCCGGATTGATCTCTTTCAGCCCCAACTTTCCGGCCAAGAACGACTGTTGACCGGTGGCGTCCACCACGACTCGGCAACCAACTTTTTTCAGCGTTCCATCCGCCAATTTCAACGTGACTGCGCGGGCGACGGGCTGATCGTCGGAATCCCCGGCTTCGGTTTCGACATCGACCAATCGCGTTCGGTCATGACAATCAGCGCCGAGTTCGGCGGCTCGATCGAACAACATCTTGTCGAATTCACTGCGTTCGACCTGCCACGTCGTGCTGCACTCGCGTTCATCATGTTCGCGGAAAAAGAACGGCGCGGATTCTTTTCCGGTGTGCGTGACGAACTGGACTGATTTTTTCGTTTGCCAGCCGGCTCGTTTCACTTGATCCAGGACCCCAATTCGCTCCAGCGGCCAATAGCACTCGGGCATCAGCGATTCGCCAACGTGAAACCGAGGCACCGGATCTCGCTCGACCAGCAGTGTGCTGAACGCCGACTCGGCGACAATCGACGCGGTGGAACCACCCGCAGGGCCGCCACCAATGACCACGCAATCGTAGAAATCCTTCATGTTCCGTCAGCCCGTCAGGGTGTGTGATGATCCAGTGAAATACAAAACAGGCGGCTGCCAGCGGCATTTCCGCAAGGCACCTCGAGTTTTCGCGTAAGTAACCGAGAACGCCGGAGACCGGTAACGGATTCTTTTTCCGCGATAGTCATGTGGCGTTGAACGGTTCAAATAGACCATTATAGCGGGGTAACAACTCGATCTTCAGATGCCGCAACGCACCGAAAGCGACCGATTTTTCTCCAAACGCCCCCTCTGGCTTGGCATGCGATGCCAGCCAGAAAGGGTCAACCCTTGGCCGATTCGTTCGATTGGTGCATGATTGCGACAATGACTGATTGCCTCCCCAAACCGCCCTCTTGGTCATGGAGCGACCAGGAATACGGTCAATCATGATCGAGCGGTTCTGAGACGGCATCATTGCAACAGGTTGAAATCGGTGGACCTCCAACAGTACTTCCAAAACGAAACGCCCCCTCGCGACCACTTTGTGTCGGTCCTGCGCCACTGGGTGCAGGTCCGTCCGCATGCCCCCGCGTTTTCGTTCACGGATGGAGAAGGCACCACGCAAACGTTGTCCTACACGCAGTTGTGGGACGAGGTCCAAGGATTGGCCGGTTACCTGCAAGGCCGATGCGGCATCCGCGCGGGCGACCGAGTGTTGCTGCTGTACCCGCCTGGTTTGGATTTTGTCATCGGGCTGTTCGCGACACACGCGGCCGGGGCGATCGCCGTGCCCGCCTACCCGCCACGACGCAACCGCAAAGCCTCGCGAATTCGTTCGATCGTGGTCGACGCCGATGCTCGTTGGGCCCTGTCCACGCAGTCCGTGGTGGATCAACTCTCCGGCAACGAACTTCACGAGGACCTAATCGGCGTGCAATTGCTGGGCACGGACAACCCCAACAAACGCGACGCGGCTCACTGGCGATGCCCCAAACTTCGCAACGAAGCCTTGGGCGTGTTGCAGTACACCTCCGGCTCGACGGGCTCACCCAAAGGCGTGATGCTCACACAAGCCAACTTGATCGCCAACAGCGAATTGATCCTGCACGCGTTCGAGCCCGAAGCCACCATCATCGGTGCCTCGTGGTTGCCGACGTACCACGACATGGGATTGATCGGTGGTGTGTTGATGCCAATGTTTGTTGGCCGACACAACATTTTGATGAGCCCCATGGCGTTCTTGCAGCGTCCCATTCGCTGGCTGCAAACGATCGCCAAGCTGGAAGTCACCATCAGCGGCGGCCCCAACTTTGCCTACCAGTTGTGCGTCGACAAAATTCGCGACGAAGAACTCGAAGGACTCGATCTCTCGAAGTGGGAAATCGCGTTCAACGGAGCCGAACCGGTTCGCAAATCGACTTTGGACGCATTCACTCGCCGCTTTGAACCGTACGGGTTCCGCCACTCGTCGCACCTGCCTTGTTACGGCATGGCCGAGACCACATTGATTGTTACCGGTGGACCTCGTTCGCCGCGTCCAATCACGCAGTCATTCGATGGACCAGCCCTGGACGAAAAGGCCGTTCGACCATCGGTCGAGATGCCAACAACCAGCGATACCGCGACCGACAACAAAACCGACGCTGATTCCGCCAACAACGCGGAAACCTCCGCTCGCAACTCGCGCGAGTTGGTGGCTTGCGGACAAGTTCTGACGGGCGAAAAGCTGGTCATCGTTGATCCCGACACCCTGCAAACGCTGCCTCCTGATGCCATCGGCGAGATTTGGGTTCAGAGTCCCTCGGTCGGCCGCGGCTATTGGCAACGACGCGAACAATCGACCAAGACCTTCACGGCGATGACGGCGGAAGGCGATGGTCCTTTCCTGCGCACCGGCGATTTGGGGTTTGTCTACGGAGGCCAGCTTTATGTGTCCGGCCGTCTGAAAGACATGATCATCGTTCGCGGTGTGAATCGTTATCCGCAAGACATCGAGGCCACGGTCGAACGTGCCAGCGACGTTGTCCAAGCGGGCTCGGTCGCGGCTTTTGCGATGAACGCGGACAGCGATGAGACTGAAAGCGGTCGCGAACAATTGATCGTTGTTGCCGAAACCGTTCGCAAACGCGACTTGGATTGGGACGAACACCTGCAAGCCATCCGGCGTGCGGTCACGGAAGAACACGACTTGCCGCCCGACGCGATCTACTTGGTTCGCAACAGTTCCGTGCCCAAAACCAGCAGCGGCAAAATCCAACGGCACGCCTGCTTGCACGCCGTTCGCGACCAAGAATTGAAAGTGATCGCCCAGTGGGTTCGCGGCGAAGAATCTTCGCTGCACCAAGCCGGTGCGGCCGGCGAAACCATGATGAAGGCCGCCGCGGCGGAACTTTCCAGAGGGCAAGATTCCAACACGGACCCGGTCATCTCGGAAGCCATCGTGTCGCATGTTCGAGCCATCGCAGGAGAGCGAGCCGGCACGATCGATGCGGAAACCAATATTGTTCTTGATCTGGGACTCGATAGTTTGGAACGACTCGAGATTGCACGGAACTTGGAACGCACCTTCGGAGGACGCTTCCCCGAGCAGGTGCTGGACGAAATCGAAACCATCGGGCAAGTCGCCACGGCGGTCGAACGTTACCTGCCCGCCGGTGCACTCGGACGCGCCGAACAGTTCCTCGCCGGTCACGATGCCTCTCGCCGCGATGGCGACGAGGACTTGGTCAACGCGACCGCCAACGGATCCGCGACAAACAGCGGCGAAGGCCCACTGGCCCGCGTCATGCAAACGCCGCAGGTCGAACCGGAAGACGACTTCACTCAGTTCGCTGAATACCGCCGCCTGAAATCAACCATGCGGCAGATGCAGTTGACCGGAGTTCCCAACCCGTACTTCACCGTTCACGACTGCATCGTGAATGACAAGACGATGGTCGACGGGAAATCGCTGATCAGCTTTGCCAGCTACAACTATTTGGGACTTAGCGGTCACCCTGAAGTCTCCCAAGCCGCCGCTGATGCCATCGCGCGTTACGGCACCAGCGTTTCCGCCAGCCGATTGGTCAGCGGCGAAAAACCAATCCATGGCGAACTTGAAAAGAAAATCGCGAAGTGGATCGGTGTCGACTCCGCGATCACCATGGTCGGCGGTCACGCCACCAACGAAACCACCATCGGCCACCTCGTTGGCCCCGGCGACTTGATCGTGCACGACGCGTTGTCCCACAACAGCATCGTGCAGGGGGCACTGCTGTCCGGTGCCAAACGTCGCCCGTTCCCGCACAACGATTACGAAGCCCTCGACAAAATGTTGACGGCTCTGCGAGGCCAATACCGTCGCACGCTGATCATCATCGAAGGCGTCTACAGCATGGACGGTGACTTCGCCGACGTGCCCAAGTTCATCGATGTCAAGAAACGCCATCGGGCGATGCTGATGGTCGACGAAGCCCACAGCTTTGGCACGATGGGTAAGACCGGTCACGGCATGGCGGAACACTTCGGTTTCGATGCTCGTGATGTCGACATCTGGATGGGCACGCTCAGCAAGTCCGCGTCGTCGTGCGGCGGATACATCGCCGGCAGCGAAGCATTGATCGAACTACTCCGCTACACCGCGCCAGGTTTTGTCTTCAGCGTCGGAATGCCACCCGGGCAAGTCGCCGCGGCGATTGAATCGCTGAACGTTTTGCAGCGTGAACCCGAACGTGTGCAGCGTCTTCGCGAAAACAGCGAACTGTTCTTGAAGCTCGCCCGCGAAGCCGATTTGGACACGGGCGACAGCGGCGGAACACCGGTGATTCCCGTGATCACTGGAAACAGCTTGATCGCGTTGCGGCTCAGCAACCGTCTGAAAAAGGACGGCATCAACGTGCAGCCGATCCTTTATCCCGCCGTCGACGAATCCGCGGCTCGCCTGCGTTTCTTCGTCACCAGCGATCACACCGAGGAACAGATTCGCTTCACGGTCGAACGCACCGCGCATCACCTTCATGATCTGTGCGATTCGCCCTCCAGTTCGCTACGCGGCACCGGCTGATTCGCGAAAATTCGTATCGCCCGTGATTTCTCAGGGCGACGGATGTGCGTCGCATGTTTAGACTGACGACATGAACAAGCGACTGACACGGGTGAGCAAATACCTCACCTACATTCTTCGGCACGAACCGCAATCGATCGGACTCCAACTGGATTCCGACGGTTCGATCGGCGTGCAGAAATTGGTGGAACACGCCAACGCGTCCGGCAAAAACATCACCACCGAACAAGTCTTGCAGGTGGTGGAGCGGCATCCAGAT
Source organism: Rhodopirellula halodulae (assembly GCF_020966775.1). NCBI lineage: Bacteria > Pseudomonadati > Planctomycetota > Planctomycetia > Pirellulales > Pirellulaceae > Rhodopirellula > Rhodopirellula halodulae. The sequence goes on from NZ_JAJKFV010000004.1 coordinate 31,632, forward strand.
CCTTTGTTCGCCCTGAGCCCCGACGGCCAACGCATCCGAGCGATCTGACTCGACTCGGGCTGCTCTTCTCGATCACGACGCCATGCGGGCTGGCCTAGCAGACTGACCTCGCCGATGTCACTGGCGAGTCTACTTCCATCGTCCCTCAAAGCCACTTCAGTGAAGGAACGCCCACCGTGGCTTGGCAAGAAATTGACATCCCATCGACGATCCGATCGCTGCCCTACCACGACGGTGCCGAGCATCTGATCGACACGGTGAACGAAGCCATCGAAGCGTTCATGTTGGCTGATCAAGAAGTGATTGAGAACTTCGTCACGTGCGATTTTCATTTGCTCGATCAAGCGATGACATGGATCCAGCAAAACCACCTGCTCGCGGGCAATCGCTTTTGCGAATTGGGAGCCGGCTTTGCCGCGGGTGCCATGCTGGCTTCGCTTCGGGGCATGGAATCCGTCGGCATTGAAATCGAACCCAACTTGGTTTCTGCGGCCCAAGACGTCGCCGACGAACTGCACAATGCCGCCCAAATCTACTGCGGCAGCATCGTTCCTCGCGATGTGGAGGAGCTTGCGGAGATTGCTTTGGAAGTCCGCAACGTCACAACGGATGAAGACGACGTGTACGACGAAATCGGACTGGAACTCGACGATTTCGACCTCTTTTTCGCGTTTCCATGGCCCGGCGAACAGGGCTTCTTCGAAACGTTGGTCGACGCGCGAGGTTCGGTGGGTGCTCTGCTGCTGACCTACCGAGGCCGGGACGGAATGCATTTGCTTCGCAAAGTTTGAAACGCCCTCGCGTGCCAGAGAATCGAAAGTCGTTCATCCAAGGGTCGACCGATCGCAAACAGGCAAAATGGTTTCGGCGTGTGCACCTCATCTTGGAAGCGGAGCCCACAGACGTCATCTTGGTGGCCGCGAATGAACTCCGTTGGAGTTAGCTGATTCACTTCCACTTTGCATCGCCCAAGCCATGTCCTTCGACGCACGAATTGACGAACTGAAACTGGAACTGCCTCCCGCCCCCAAGCCAATGGGCGTTTACAAACCCATCGTGCAAGCCGGCAACATGGTGTACTTGTCAGGCCACGGCCCACTAAAAAGCGACAAGACACTCATCACGGGTCGCTTGGGATTGGACATGGACGTGGAAGTCGGCTACGAAGCCGCTCGTCAAACCGGTTTGGGAATGCTGGCCACCCTTCGCAATCACTTGGGTTCGCTGGACAAGGTTTCTCGTCTGGTCAAGCTGCTCGGCTTGGTCCGTTGCACCGACTCGTTCGATGCCCAACCCGCGGTCATCAACGGCTGCAGCGAACTCTTCCGCGACGTGTTTGGCGAAGACGCAGGCGTGGCTGCTCGCAGTGCCCTGGGAACCAACGCGTTGCCAGGCGGAATTGCGGTCGAAATCGAGGCGATCTTCGAGATCAACACTTGATCCGAGCAGACCAACGCTCAATTCATTCGGTTCTGCAACTCTGTTCGGCGAATTGGGCAGAGTGCCCGAATTGCATAAGCGTGGATTCACCCGATTTTCCAAGACTGGGTTTCGCCTCGTCGCTACGATTCGGGCATGAACACCAACACTCTGCCTGAACTGACGTCCGCGCCCGCCCCCATCCGCCATCGCAAGATCACCGGTATGTCGGCCATTCTGTTGCCGATGACGACCGGTGGTGAGATCGATTGGACGGGCTTTGAGTCCCACGTGGTTGCGACGCTGGACGCGGGACTGACGCCGGCCATCAACATGGACACCGGCTACGCGAACCTGATCTCCGACGACATTCGCGACGAAGCCCTCTCGCGAACCAACGCCATTGCGGATGGACGATCGTATCTGGGTGGGGTGTTTGTCGGCGATGGCCCCGATGCTTCCTTCGACGCGGACGCTTACCGCCGAGGCATCGAGCAGATTCAACGTCATCAGGGCACACCGATCTTCTTCCAGTCGTTCGGGCTGACATCCGGCGACGACGACGCCATTCTCGCGGCTTACGACGAACTGGCGAAGGAGTGCGAATCGTTCTACGCCTTTGAACTGGGCACCATGTTCGCACCGTTCGGCAAGATCTACTCCTTGTCGCTTTATGAGCGGCTGATGGGAATCAAGAACTGCCTCGGTGCCAAACATTCGTCGCTGGATCGAATTTTGGAATGGCAGCGATTGGAACTTCGCAACCGCATTCGCCCTGACTTCAAAGTCCTGACCGGCAATGATTTGGCGATCGACATGGTGATGTACGGCAGCGATTACCTGCTCGGCCTTTCCACGTTCTGCCCCGCGGAGTTCGCCTTGCGTGATTCCATGTGGGAAAACGGCGACCCGCGTTTTTACGCACTCAATGATCTGCTGCAGTACCTGGGGGCCTTCGCGTTTCGCGCTCCGGTGCCGGCCTACAAGCACACGGCAGCGATGTTCCTGCACGCCCGTGGCAAGATCGCCAGCAATCAAACCTATCCCGGCAGCCCCGAACGTCCCGCTAGCGACCAAGCCATCTTGGATCTGATCTCGCAAGACCTCGCCGCCTACCTGTAGGCGTTTGCAAACCGACTCGCTGGCGACACCCATTCGTTCCATCTCTTCCTGGTGACATTCCTTCATGGCTTATCCTCGCATCGCATCGCTGAAGACACACGATGACTTCCTCGCTCATTTGCGAGAAAACCATATTGAAATACCGTCGGACGCGGAGGTTCAATCCGGCGACGATTCACCGCTTGCTCAATCGTTCGATGTTCACAACTTTCGCGTCGGAAACCGCTGGTCAATTTTGCCCATGGAAGGTTGGGACGGCACGACCGACGGTGCCCCCACCGATCTGACCCGCCGACGCTGGCGCAACTTTGGTCTCAGCGGCGCAAAACTGATCTGGGGCGGGGAAGCCGTCGCCGTCCGGCACGACGGACGAGCCAACCCGAACCAATTGCTGCTGACGGAAGAGAACCTGTCCGCGATCGCATCCCTTCGCGAAGATTTGATCGACGAACACGAGAGTCACTTTAGCACCAGCGATGATCTGCTAATTGGTTTGCAACTGACGCACTCCGGTCGCTTTTCACGCCCCAACGTGAAGTCGATCACCGAGCCTCGTACCGTTCAGCGAAACGAGGTGCTGGACCGTCGCGTCAAAATCACCGACGACTCGGCGATCTTCACCGACGATGAACTTCAAACGCTGATCGACGACTTCATCGCTGCCGCAGTGCGAGCCGAAAAAGCGGGCTTTCAGTTTGTCGATGTCAAGCATTGTCACGGTTACCTCGGCCACGAAATCTTGGCCGGTCGCGAACGGCCCGGAAAATTTGGCGGCAGCTTTGAAAACCGAACGCGATTTCTTCGTGACATCGTGTCCGGCATCGACGCCGCGACGAACAACATGCAAGTCGGCGTGCGATTGAGCCTGTTTGATTTCTTGCCGTACCATCCCGGTCCCGATCGCACGGGCGAACCTGAGCCCGGTGGCGAACCCAACAAGGTGTTCGGCGGAGGCGACGATGGCTTGACGGTGGAGATGAGTGAAACGTCCAAGCTGATCGACGTGATGCATGAAATCGGCATCCGAATGATTTGCACAACGGCGGGCAGCCCGTACACGAACCCGCACATTCAACGCCCCGCGTTCTTCCCGCCGAGCGATGGTTATCTGCCACCCGAAGACCCCTTGGTCGGCGTCGCCCGGCAAATCGCAGCCGTCGCGGAAATGAAGCAGAAGCACCCCGAGATGGTATTCATCGGATCCGGTTACACCTACTTGCAAGACTACCTGCCCAACGTTGGACAAGCCGTCGTGAAAAGCGGCATGGCGGATTCCATTGGCCTAGGCCGGATGGTGCTGTCGTATCCGGACCTGCCCGCCGACGTCACCGCGGGAACCGTTTGGCAACGTAAAAAGGTCTGCCGAACGTTCAGCGATTGCACCACCGCTCCTCGCAACGGGATTATCAGCGGCTGTTACCCGCTCGACCCCTTCTACAAAAAGCGAGACGAACGCAAACAGCTCAACGACCTCAAAAAAGCCATGCAAGCGTAGGGCCGGTTCCACCGGCCAAGAACCAACCCAACTCATGCAAGCAACTTTGATCTCACGGCCGCATATCAGCGCGTGATCTTCTCGAAGGCCACATCCTTCGAGACGGTTGCATGAATCGAAGACGCCGCATTCCGTCCGGTGGAACCGGACCTACACTCTTAAACGTAGGGCCGGTTCCACCGGCCGCGAACCAACCCAACCCTTGCGAGCGACTTTGATCTCACGACAGTGTGTCATCGCGTGATCTTCTCGAAGGGCACATCCTTCGAGACGGTTGCATGAATCGAAGACGCCTCAACCCGTCCGGTGGAACCGGACCTACGCTCCCAATAGTAGGCGTAGGGCCGGTTCCACCGGACGCCAACCAACCCAACCCTTGCGAGCAGCTTTCAGCTCACGGCAGCATATCAGCGCGTATCTTGCTGAGCGTCTCATCCTTCGAGACGTTTGCATGAATTGAAAATGCCACATTCCGTCCGGTGGAACCGGACCTACGCTCTTAAAAGACGTACGGGCGTCGTCATCACGTCTCCCCATGACACCAACTCGGCGTTTCGTCCGGTGGCTCCTGCTCATACAGGGATTGCCGAAATGCTACGCTGTGCGGAACTGTTTTTCACACGGCGTCGCTGACGCATGAAGCCTTTCCGACGGTGCACGACGCTTGATGAGTGAGCCCTCTGACTCGCGATCGCCTGTTCGACGTGCAGGCCGATTTTCGCTCCGGCAATTGCTCCTCGGAATCACGTTCATCGCGTTGGTGCTCGGAAATGTGATCTCCATCACCCGGCTGCGACGCGCGGAATCGGAGTTAAAATCTCTCCGCACCGAGGTCGGCTACCTCTCACCCACGGACGAAGATCAGGTCGCCGTGATCCGCGCCCCCTCGGACACGCCCTTGCAATACGTCTTTCGTGTTCGCATTCCGGATGGTTCCGACTGGGACTACCGGTTGGCCTACAGCACTTGGCTGCCGAAAGGCAAAACCCAACCCGATTGGTACTCGATGATCGCAATTCGGCCTGGCGAATCGCGGGTCACCGTTCGGATCGCCGAAGATCCCCGCGACGAAAAGTGGAAAATCTCTACACTGGTGCGAGACGGCGCGGGCGTGCGTCGGATGGGGACCACCCTGCCCGACGATCACACGTCGACCTTCCGCACTTCGCACGACGTGATCTCCACCGGAGTTCCGTCGGAAATGGTCACGTTGCCCCTCGGCGAATCGTTGCGGATACTGGACGATCGATGGCTGGTCAACGACAAATCGTTGTTGCTGTCCGGGGACCGTCCCGCTAACGACGACCAAACCGGCGTGTACGTCGAACTGCAAGCCGTCGCACGATGAGCTTCCACCTTCACTCAACTTCCTAATCAACAGCATTTCGCGAGACCAAAGACCCCCGCCATGGCAAAGGATTTTCTCAAGGGAGCCGCCGACGAATACGATGTCGTGGTGATCGGCAGCGGACTGGCCGGAATGACGTCGGCCAACATTCTGGGGCGAGCCGGCCACCGCGTGCTGTTGCTGGAACAACACTACAAGCTCGGCGGGTTGGCAACTTGGTTCCTGCGTCCCGGCAGCCACACGTTTGACATTTCGCTGCACGGTTTCCCGCACGGCATGATCAAATCCTGCCGCCGGTACTGGAGCCGCGACATATCGGACCGAATCGTTCAGCTGAAAAACATTCGATTCGACAACCCCCAATTCTCGCTCACCACGACGTTCAACCGAGAAGACTTCACGCGATTGCTGACGACGAAGTTCGGCATCGAGCACGCCACGGTCAACGAGTTCTTCGACACCGCACGCGGCATGAATTTTTACGACGATCAAGCCACCACCACGCGGCAATTGTTCGACCGGTTCTTTCCCGGACGAGACGACGTGGTTCGGCTATTGATGGAACCGATCACCTACGCCAACGGTTCCACGCTGGAAGACCCGGCGATCACCTACGGCATCGTGTTCAGTAACTTCATGAGCAAAGGCGTCTTCATCTACGAAGGCGGCACCGACGATCTCGTCATGCGAATGAAGAAAGAACTTGAGTCCAACAACGTCGACATCCGTATCAACTGCCCGGTGGATGAAATCGAAGTCAGCGACTCTCCGATCAACGGCACTCGTGTCTCCGCCGTCAAGGTTCACGGTCGACGAATCAAATGCCGAGCGGTTGTCAGCAACGCGAACTTGCGAACGACCGTCCTCAAGATGCTTGGCCCTGAAAAGCTGGACAAGAACTTCGTTGAGGAAACGCAAGCCGTGCGTCTGAACAACAGCAGCACGCAGGTGTACATGGCTCTGAAACCGGGCGAAGAGATCGACGAATCCAGCGGCGATTTGTTCTTCACCAGCACAGCGAAAGAGTTTCGCACGGACCTCTTGCTCAGCCGCGACATCACATCCCGAACGTTCAGCTTCTACTACCCTCGTACCCGGCCTCACAAGAAGAAAGAACGCTACGCGGTTGTCAGCAGCACCAATGCCAACTGGTCCGACTGGGCCGACCTCAGCGAAGAAGACTACTTGGCCAGCAAGCAAGATTTGGTCGAGACCACCATCGACGCGTTGGAAAAATACATCCCGGGCATACGAGACAAAATTGAACACGCGGAAGCCGCAACGCCGAAGACGTTCCATCACTACACCCAACATGAAATGGGCGCAAGCTTCGGCACCAAGTTCGAGGGGCTTGGCGTCAGCCGTGCTTTGCCGCAACAGATCAAAGGCATGTATCACGCGGGAAGCGTTGGAATCATCATGAGCGGCTGGTTGGGTGCCATCAACTACGGGGTGATCGTCAGCAATGAGGTTGACCAAGCCCTCGTTGCCGAGTCCACCCCGGTATGATCCAAGTCCGCCAGTTCACGAAATGCTACGACGATTTCACTGCGGTGAATTCGATCTCATTCGACGTTCCGGCGGGACGCGTTGCCGCATTGGTCGGCCCCAACGGCGCTGGCAAAACGACCACGATCCGAACGTTGTGTGGGATTCTGTCGCCCACGGCGGGTGAGCTGAACATTTCCGATGCGTCGCTGAACAATGATCCCTTGGAAGTCAAAAGACGGACCGCTTACGTTCCCGATGATCCACCACTGTTTGATTCGTTGACCGTTGACGATCACTTGCGTTTTGTCGCTTCGGCCTACCGTTTGTCCGAATGGGAAACCTATGCCGACGAACTTTGCGAGCGTTTTGATCTGACCGAAAAACGACACACCATCGCCTCGGGTCTATCCAGAGGCATGCGGCAAAAAGTGGCGATTGTCTGTGCCTACCTGCGTCGTCCGGATGTGTTGTTGCTGGACGAACCGATGACCGGTTTGGATCCACCCAGCATTCGTCGCTTCAAAGAAACCGTTCGTGAACAAGCGGATCGGGGAGCCACGGTGCTGGTCAGTTCGCACCTGCTCTCGCTGGTCGAAGATGTTTGCGATCACCTTGTCTTGATGCGGCGTGGCGAAGTCCTCTTTCACGGACCGCTGCAGCAAGCCCGCGAACAGTTTGGCGGGGACACGAACTCTTTAGAAGAAGTCTTCTTTCGATTGACGGCGGAACCTGAATCGACGTCGGACGAATTCACGTCACACGCGGATCCGCTGACATGAGCGGGCGAGCTTCGATCATAGACCCCGCGTTGTCGCGGTTGATCGGAGTCTTGCTGTGGTCCGCGCTGCGGCAGATGGGCCGTCATTTGAAAACGCCAGCGGGAGCGTTGGTTGGGATCTTGGCAATCGGCACTGTGTCCATGGGTTTGATGCCGATGTTCATCGCCGCCTGGACCGGATCGCTGGATGGCGTTCAGATCTACGCGCGAGCCACCGAAACGATTCCGTTGATGATGTTGTTGATCGTTGCGATGGCGATCTACTTTGACATTGGCCAACAGATCACCGAACTCCGGCCACCGGAATTGCAGTTCGTCTTGGCGGGACCTTTCACCGATCATCAAATCCTTTCCTATCGGTTGATGACCATCGCGTTGACCTGGGTCGTCAGCAGTTCATTGATGGCGGTTTTCGCATTGCCAACCGCGGGCAGTTATCTCTCCGCGTTCTTTGCGATTTACACCGGCGGGATGACCATCACATCTCTCACCACGTTGCACGCTTTTAGCCAACCGGTTGTTCCATCCGGCGTCCGAGATTGGTTTGGCCGCGTCTTGCTGGGCGGGGTGGTGATTTTGATGATCAGTTCGCTTCCGTTGGGAATCCGCGACAACGGTTTTTCATGGCAGCGCTGGCTGTTGGGTTGCCAAACGTCTTCGCTGGGTCGAGTGATGACGTTGCCGTTCGTCCCCTTTGATCGACTGCTTCACCAACCGCTTGGTCTTCCCATGTTCGTTTGGTTGGCGGTTTCAATCAGCCTGCCGATGGCGGGTTTTGCGATGTGTTACCGAGTCCGCTCCGGATTCGCCGAACTTGCCGTGGCCGGGGTTTCGAGAAAACAGGAACGGGTGGCGCGAATGCGGTCTGGCCAATTCGGTAGTTCGCAGACGAAGGAGCGTCGATCGACGTTTCGCCTTCCAGGATTGCCGTGGTTGGGAGGTGCGGGCCCGGTCGCTTGGCAACAATTGGTTTTCGTATTGCGACGACATCGATCGTTGATCGTGGGCTTGTGGATTCTGGGGTTTCTCACCGCGATTGGCTTCATCGCGTTTCAGTTGTTTCGGCCCAATGTCATCCATCTGCAATTCCGCGAATGGTCGATGGTGGCGATGATGATCGCGGCATGTTACCTCAGCTTTCTGATGACGATCAGCCAACCCTTGGGCCTGGCGGCCTCGCCGCGAACGCTGACGTGGTTTCGAACGTTGCCGGTGCATCCCTTTGCGATCACCGTTGGCATGCTCGCCGGCCACCTTGCCATGATGTGGTGCATTCGATTTGCGTTTTTGCCGATCGGCTTCAGTCTTTCCCCTCGCGGCTGGGTGGAAACTCTGAGCTTCGCCGTCGCCGGTTTCGCGTTGGATCTGACCTACGCCTCGACCGTCAACTTCGTATCTGCCGCGACCTCGTTGCGGGCGCTTCCCACCGGCACCCCGGATGTGCTGCAGGGCGGCCGAACCATGCTCTATATGCTTGTTTTGGGGATTGGATTGCTGCCAACCTTGATTTTCACCGCCCTCGTGGCTGCTGCCGTGGCGGTGCTGACCGAGATGGATCGCACGGCGATCGGGTTCGCCGTAGCGACGGCGTTGGCTTTGCCCCAGCCGCTCATTTGGTGGGTCAGCTCAATTCTTTTCCGCAATCGCGAGCTGTTTCAGGCTGATTGACCGGCAAAATCGGGGAAACTCGCGATTTCGACCAACGGAACGAGCTCTCCCGTCCCCACGAATCTACTGGCCTACAGAAATCGGCTTCAAAACGATACAACAAGCAACTGAAAGCCGGTCGCGGTTTTCAATCGGCGGAACTCGTTTGTCCAATTTCAGCGGGCACTTCAAACAACCATGGCCAGAATCGGAATTTTCTTCGGACTGGTCCTGTGTGGACTGACGGTGGCCGCCATCAGCGTGACCACCCAAAAAAGCTTCACGCAGTTCGTTCCGATGATGTTTGGAATTCCTTTGTTGTTTCTGGGCGTGGTGGGACTGAACCCGCACCGACGGCTCAATGCCACGATGGTGGCCATGACCTTGGGGCTGCTGGGATTCGCTTGCGGAGCCATTCGGTTCCTGGTGTTGATTGCCGATCGCGCGGCCGGAGGCATCATCAATCCCGTGTCGTTCCGGTTGGTCGTCGCGATGACCATTGTTTGCTTGGTCTTCGCCCTTTTGGCGTTAGTCTGGGTACGCAAACGACGCGAGCGACTGAGCGGTAGAACCAATTTGGAACCGAGCGACACGACGCCGGACAGCGAAAACACCTCGGAACAAGACGCCCTGCTGGCGGCACCGAATCCCTCGGTTTCAGCCGCCCCTGACCACGAAAAAGTTTCGCCCGCCTCCAACGCCTCCGCCAATCCTTACCAGTCACCGCGAGTGATTGAGAATCCGACGGAGTCCCGGTAGTCGCAACCAGCCGATGCCAACCTCCGGTCAGAAGCTCTTCGAGAACCACTGTTTGTTTCCTGAAATCCCCCTGCTCCCCATTTCAACTTCATGAGTGCCACTTCGTCGGCCCAACCGGTCTTGATCTACGACACAACCTTGCGAGACGGCTCGCAAGGCGAAGGCGTCAGTTTTTCGCTGCAAGACAAGCTGAACATTGCGATTCGGTTGGCTGAGATTGGGGTCGAATTCATTGAAGGTGGCTACCCGCTGAGCAACGAGAAAGACGTCGCTTTCTTCGAGCAAATTCGCAAACACGATCTGGGCGAGACAAAGGTTTGCGCGTTCGGCATGACGCGGCGTCGTTCGATGAAGGCCGAGGATGACCCGGGCATGAAAGCCTTGGTTGCTGCACAAACACCATGTTGCACATTGGTCGGAAAAACCTGGGACTTTCACGTCACGGAAGTCCTGCGTGCCACGCTGGATGAAAACCTCGACATGATCGGGGAGTCCGCTGAATTTTTGGCGAAGCACAGCGAAGTGATCTACGACGCGGAACATTTTTTCGATGGCTACAACGCCAACCCGGAGTACGCGTTGAAGACTTTGAAGGCGGCCGCCGAAGCCGGTGCCAAATGGCTGGCTCTGTGCGATACCAATGGCGGCACGTTGCCCGAGCGAATCGCGGAAGTCACCAAGATCGCGAAAGAAGCGATGGCTTCGTACGACCTGCAAATCGGCATCCACTGCCACAATGATTGCGAGTTGGCCGTCGCGAATTCGTTGGCTGCCGTTGATGTCGGTGCGACTCAGGTGCAAGGCACCATCAATGGCATCGGTGAACGTTGCGGCAACGTGGACCTGATCGCGGTGATCGCCAACTTGGGATTGAAAAAACAAGGCTACTCGGTTTTGGGCGGTCGCTCCTTGCAACAACTCACCGAGCTTTCGCGATTCGTTTACGAAACCGCGAATTTGCAGTGGCGAAACAACCAGCCCTTCGTCGGACAAAGCGCGTTCGCTCACAAAGGCGGCATGCATGTTCACGCGATCAATAAGGCGGCCAGCACTTACGAACACATCGATCCGGCAATGGTCGGCAACGAGCGTCGCATCCTGGTCAGCGAGTTGTCGGGACGCAGCAACATCGAAGCCATCGCGGGCAAGTACGACGTTGGCGACGACAAGGAACTGCAAAACAAGATCCTGGCCGAGGTCGTGCGACTGGAGAATCGCGGCTACCAATTTGAATCGGCAACGGCATCGTTTGACCTTCTGATCCGCCGCGTGTCGGGCAAGTTCCGCCCCCACTTTGAAACGATCAAATACCGCGTCGTCGCTGGCGATCGCGATGTCAACAACCATGTCGCCTTCGCCGAAGCCATCATCAAACTGCAGGTGGGCGACACCTTGTGGTTTGACGCCGCGGAAGGTCACGGTCCGGTCAATGCGCTCGACGCCGGTTTGCGAAAGGCTTTGTCGGGGGCTTATCCCGTCCTCAGCGAGATTTCGCTGATCGATTACAAGGTCCGCGTGGTGGATTCCGGCAGCGGCACCGCCGCCTCCATTCGCGTGAACATCGAAAGCACCGACGGGAAAGAAACGTGGGGCACGATCGGCGTTAGCGACAACATCATCGAAGCCAGCTGGCAAGCTCTCGTCGACAGCGTCGAATACAAACTGCACCGCAGCGAAGCGTGATCGACCGAACCGGTTGCTTACTCGCACAGTCATGATTCCAACGGCGTGACCAGGATGTCCGCCGATTATTCAATTCACTTCCGTTGCCATTTGTTTCATGTCCGAAATTCCAACCCGATTCGAACACGCCGAAGAAGCCGACAAGATCGCTCAGGCATGGACCGACGCCAAATGCTCTCACGCGGATCCTGAATCCAGCAAACCACCGTTTTCCGTGGTGATCCCGCCTCCCAATGTGACCGGAGCGTTGCACTTGGGACATGGTTTGAACAACACGCTGCAAGACATCGTGGTGCGTCGTAAACGCATGCAGGGGTTCGAAACATTGTGGATGCCTGGCACCGACCACGCGGGAATCGCAACTCAGGCCGTGGTGGAACGGCGACTGAAAGAACAGGAAAACAAAACTCGCCATGATCTTGGCCGCGAAGCCTTGGTCGATCGAATTTGGCAATGGAAAGACCAATACGAAGAACGCATTCTTGGCCAGCTAAAACGCATGGGCACGAGCTGCGACTGGGAACGATTGCGGTTCACGCTGGACCCGGTGTGTGCCGCGGCTGTGCGCGCGACCTTCTATGACTTGTTCGGCAAACAACGCATTTATCGCGGCAAACGTTTGGTGAACTGGGACACGTTCTTGCAGACCGCGGTCAGCGATGACGAAGTGTTCAACGAAACGAAGAAAGGACACTTCTATCACTTCAAGTATCCGGTGATCGATCCCAAACCCGGTGAGCCCAAATTCGTGGAAATCGCCACGACTCGCCCCGAAACCATGTTGGGCGACACGGCGGTGGCGGTGCACCCGGATCCCGCTGCCGCGTTGGACGCCGTCGAGACCAGCATTCGCGAAAAGCTGGCCGATGCGAACGAGAAAGAAACTGCCGAGCTAAACAAACAACTGGAGGCACTTCAGAAACGTCGCGAGGAACGGTTGCCCGAATTGATAACGCTTCGCGACATGGCCGCCGATGGTCGCAAGCTGACTTTGCCGCTGGTCAATCGTGAAATCTCACTCGTGGCGGACGAGTGGGCCAAACCCGAAATGGGCAGTGGCTGCGTGAAGATCACACCGGCTCACGATCCCAACGATTACGAAGTGGGGCTGCGACAAGACTTGCCGATGATCAACATCCTCAATCCGGATGGCACGATCAACGGCGAAGGCGGTGAATTCGCGGGACTGACGATTCCGAAAGCTCGCAAGGCCGTGGTGGCTGCTTTGGAAGAATTGGACTTGATGGGCGACATCGAAGATCGCGACATCGAACTGCCGCACAGCGATCGCAGCAAGACACCGATCGAACCGTACCTGGCGGATCAATGGTTCGTGGCGATGGATGAACTCGCTCAATCAGCCATGGACGCTGTCAGCGACAAACGCGTGCAAATTTTCCCGTCGCGATACAGCAAAGGCTATCTGGATTGGCTGAGCGAAAAACGTGACTGGCCGGTCAGTCGCCAACTTTGGTGGGGCCACCGGATTCCGATTTGGTCGGTGGGTGGGCTGTCGCAAACCGAAGCCAATGAGCTTTCCACCCGATTGGAAAAACTTGCTGAACAACATCCAGATCAAATCGCACAACGCATCGATTCCGATGGCGTGGACGCGTCGGGTGAACCCACGCAAGCCGTGTTCGTTTGCATCCGCAGCGAAGACGAAACCGTGGAAACCGATGTGGCCGCGCTGGGACTGACGCAAGACCCCGACGTGCTCGACACCTGGTTCAGTTCCGCATTGTGGCCGCACAGCACCTTGGGTTGGCCAGCCGAAACACCGGAGCTTGCCAAGTTCTACCCCACGTCCACACTGATCACTTCGCGTGACATCTTGACGTTGTGGGTGGCTCGCATGGTGCTGATGGGACTGAATAACGTGGGCGAAATTCCGTTCCACGAAGTGTTCATCCACCCCAAGATCCTGGACGGTCTGGGCGAGACGATGAGCAAGTCCAAAGGCAACGGCGTGGACCCGATCGATGTGATCGACAAGTTCGGTCCAGACGCGTTGCGGTTTGGCTTGGCCCGTTTGGCCACCGAAACGCAAGACGTTCGCATGCCGGTGCAGTACGAATGTCCGTCGTGTGAAAAGCTGATCGACCAAACCAAGAAGAATCGTTCACTGCCATCGATGGAATGTCCGGCTTGCGGCAAACCTTTCTCGACCCAGTGGGCTGAAACCGAAGCGGACAAGGCATTGCCCAAAGCGGCGGTGGTGAGCGAACGGTTTGAGACGGCTCGCAACTTCGTCAACAAACTTTGGAACGCATCCCGGTTTGTGATGATGAACTTGGATGGCTTCGAGCCCACTTCACTCGATGTGAAGTCGTTGCCCATCGAAGACCGCTGGCTTCTTTCGCGATTGTCGACCGTGACCCAAACAGTCGGTGACGCGATCGAGCATTACCAGTTCGGCGAAGCCGCTCGCGTGCTCTACGATTTTGCTTGGGACGAGTTCTGCAGCTTCTACGTGGAGATTGCCAAGCCTCGTCTGTCGGATGATTCGCAGCGTCAGATTGCTCAGAATGTGATCGCGCACGGACTGGATCAATTGCTCCGATTGCTGCACCCGATCATGCCGTTCGTGACTGAATCGGTGTGGGGACACCTGGGCAGCATCGCACCCAAACGCGGCGTGCCCGAGCCAATCGAGGTGGGCCAGTTTGTGATGACCTCGGACTATCCGGTCGCCGATGAGACGCACCATGATTCACAGATTGAACGTCAGTTCAGCGAGTTCCAACAAATCGTTGCCGCCATCCGTCAAATTCGTGCCAGTCAAAACATTGCGCCGAAGGAAACGCTGCCGGTGGGCATTCGCTGCAGCGAATCGTCACAAGAATTGCTGCAACCAATGACGGCCTACTTCGAAGCATTGACCGGTGCGGAGATTCAGTCGCTCGGACCTGAAACGGTCGCGTTTGAAACCGACGCCCACATCGCGTTGGCGGAAGTCGATGTCGACGTGCACGTGGACTTGGAAAAGTTCATTGATGTCGAAGCCGAACTGGGTCGCTTGGAAAAACTCCAAAAGCAATTAACGGGGCAGATTGCGGGCAAACAAAACAAACTATCTAACGAAAGCTTTGTCAGCCGAGCCCCAGCAGATATCGTGCAAAAGGAACGCGAATCGCTCGCTGCTTTGCAAACGCAACTGGAAGCGGTCGCTCATGACATATCCAAGTTGCAATTGAAGAAATAATCGCCCGCGTCGTCCCGCGTGAACCGATCGGTTCCGTCGACCAACACCAATCAACCCACGGTTACTCCCTTGAAAGATATCTGGATCGGATTTGATCTTGGCGGCACCAAGATGTTGGCTGTTGCTTACGACCATGAATTCAAAGAACTTGGACGTCGACGCCGAAAAACTCGCGGCCGCGAAGGCTCCGACAGCGGCATCGCTCGAATCGGTTCCACCATCCAACGGTTGCTCGATGAAAACGAATTGGATGCGGAACGGATCGCGGGCATCGGGATCGGTTGCCCCGGCCCGATCGATCTGAAAAAGGGTCGCGTGTTGATGACGCCCAACCTCGGTTGGGACGACGTCGACATTCAATCGTTCCTCGAGAAGGAATTTGATTGCCCAGCGACCGTGTTGAACGATGTGGATGCGGGCGTCTATGGCGAGTTCCTTTTCGGTGCGGCCAAAGGCAGCCGTTGTGCGGTCGGCGTTTTCCCGGGAACGGGAATCGGTGGCGGTTGCGTTTACGAAGGCCAAATCCTGCAGGGTGCTGGGATCTCGTGCATGGAGATCGGGCACACTCGAATCAGCAATGGAAACGGGGACAGCGGCAGTGGAATGTCAGGCACGTTGGAGTCCGAAGCCAGTCGTTTGACGATTGCATCGGAAGCCGCCAAATTGGCATTTCGCGGTGAAGCTCCGGCGTTGCTGGAAGACGCCGGAACAGATCTGGCGAACATTCGCAGCGGAGCGTTAGCCGATTCCATCAAGAATGGCGACAAAGCGATCAAAGCATTGGTGGAATCCGCCAGCGTCACGATCGGTTACGGCGTTGCCAACATCGTCAATTTGCTCTGTCCGGACACGATCGTTTTGGGCGGTGGATTGGTGGAAGCGATGGAAGATCTCATCGTTGGAACGGTGAAAAAGACCGCGCGAGACAGCGTGATGCCGGTCTACAAAGACCGCTTCGAAGTCAAACCTGCCAAGTTGGGTGATGACGCTGGCGTTCTCGGTGCCGCGGCGTGGGCGAAGAAAACCTACCCCCAACCGCCCGAGTGAGAATCGCCAATAGCGATCCCCAGGTGCCGAACAACGTTGCCCCGCCAACCCACCTCAACGCACCAACCAACCCCGTAGCCGATCGGCGTTAGCCGCGGTTGGCCCGTTCATTCAAAACCTTCACGGCAAAACCGAACGACCAAACGCCCCCAAGCCCCCGCTCGTCGCCGTAGCTCGCAGCGTTCTGTACGGCCTACTTACTAGTTCCAATCTCGCTCGTCGCCAGACACCACTGCACCAGCGCAACAACCGGTGCTAACGCACTTCGGCTACCTGGTGCACTCGACGAGCGACGTCGATCCGCCAACCCACCTCAACACACCTCAACACACCAACCAACCCCATAGCCGATCGGCCTTAGCCGCGGTTGGCCCATTCATCCGAAACCTACGCGACACAACCAAACGACAAAACGCTCCCGAGCGACACCGCTCACGCCGTAGCTCGCTTCGCTCGGTACGGCCTACCATCCAGTTGCAATCTTGCTCGAGACGCAACCCTGAACCAGCGCAACAACCGGTGCTAACGCACTTCGGCTACCTGGTGCACTCGACGAGCGACGTCGATCCGCCAACCCACCTCAACACGCCAACCAACCCCATAGCCGATCGGCGTTAGCCGCGGTTGGCCCGTTCTTCCGAAGCCTTCTCGACAATACCGATCGACCAAACGCTCCCGAGCAACCCCCGCTCGTCGCCGTAGCTCGCTTCGCTCGGTACGGCCTACTTACCAGTTCCAATCTCGCTCGTTGCCAGACACCACTGCAACCAACTCGACAACCGGTGCTAACGCACTTCGGCTACTTGGTGCTCTCGGTCGAGTAACTTCGATCCGACAATCCACCTCAACACGCCAACCAACGCCGTAGCCGATCGGCGTTAGCCGCGGTTGGCCCATTCATCCGAAACCTTCTCGGCAAAACCGATCGACCAAACGCTCCCCAGCAACCCCGCTCGCCGCCGTAGCTCGCTGCGCTCGGTACGGCCTACCAACGCCCACACGTTGCTTGTCACATTTCCATCTGTACCGTGCGACAACCGGTGCTAACGCACTTCTGCTACTTGGTGCGTTCGACGAGCAACATCGTTGCAGCAATTCACCTCAACGCGACAGTCGCGATTGGAACTGAATCAGGCATCGTCGAGCGTGGCCGCCAGGGGCAACAACAAACTGATCCCCGCGGTAACCATCATCGCTAGCGCGGCGACCATTAACGCGTTGGGCATCCCAATCGCTCCGGCCGTTTGCCCCCAAACCAGTGAACCCAACGACATCGATCCCGCCATCATCGTCAGATAACATCCCATCCCGCGGGCGCGCAATCGTCGTGGCAGAGTGATTTGGGCGGTGGCATTCAGAGTGGTCAACGTCGCCATCCAGCCACATCCCATCAGCAAAGTGGCGAACAACAACACGGGCCAAAACGGTTCGAAACTCAACGTCAACATACCCGTCGCGTAGAGCCCCATCGCACACGCGATCGTTCGATCTGATCCCAATCGTGATCGAACGCGAGGCAACATCGACGCCCCAATCACCGCTCCCAATCCAATCATCGCTACCAAAATCCCGAAACCGGACGGTCCCCATCCCAGCGCGGTCTTGGCGTACAAAGGCATCAGCGACCACAGCGCACTGCCCGGCAACACAAACAACACCACGCCCAGCATCACGTGTCGCATCGTTCGTTTCCAAATCACGTATCGGATGCCCTGCCGCATCGACGACAGAAATGACCGGCCACGGCTGTCTTCCGTCGTACGACGCTTCCAACGCAGCAACACTGCCAACACGCCCGCAAACGAAATCGCATTGATGGCGAAGGTGCTCCAGATGCCTACCAAAGCAATCAACACACCCCCGATGGCCGGCCCCACGGCACGAGCCAGGTTGAAACTGATACTCCCCAAACCAACCGCACGGCTGATTTGCCAGCGTGGAACCAATTCAGGAATCGCGGATTGCCAAGTCGGGACGTGCACCACCATTCCCAAACCGATCACGAACGTCATCGCCAGCAATCCCCACGCGGTGATCACACCCGTCGCGGTCGACACCGCCAACATCGCGGTGACAAACAACAAAATCGATTGCGTTCCGATCAACAGATGACGCTTGTCGATTCGGTCGGCCAACACTCCCGCGGGAATGGCAAGGAACACAATCGGTAAAGCCATCGACGTTCTCACCGCGGCCACCATTTCCGGGGTCGCATCCAACGTCGTCATCAACCATCCCGCACCGACCTCGTGGATCCAGGTTCCCAAATTGGATGCCAACGAAGCGATCCAAAACAAACGGAACATGGGTTCTCGCAGTGGCTCCCACGCGGAACGTCCCTGCGTCGGCGTCGATTGTGCAGCATCCACCACCACCGACGCATACGGCGAAGCAATCGGGCGGGTGGACGAACTCGACATGCAGTGAAACCAAATGAAAAGAAACGAAATGCTGGCGAAACCGGACCGCTCAGAGATCCCCAAACGCCAGAGGCAAACACCGGACCGTTCCCGGCGTTGAGCGATCTGCCTCCACCCTCTAGCTGTCGCGACCGTTCGAAACGTCACGACCCGCCGGGTTGCCAAGAAGGAGACCGGTTCCGCGAGGTTGGTTCACCGCCCTGGCAACCACCGTGGGGTAGCGTCCAATGAGGCGTTCTTCCCTGAATTTGGCACCGGCTGATGATCAAGCTGAATCACTTACAAAAGCTTTATGACGATACGATCGCCGTCAAGGACGTGACCGTGTCGATCCCAGCCGGTGTGGTGTGCGGTCTCGTTGGCCCCAACGGTGCGGGAAAGACAACCACCTTACGCTGCATGGCGGGGCTGCTGCCTGCCACTGCAGGCGAAATTCAAATCAATGGAATTTCCCCTGAAACGGACCCGGTTCGCCTCAAAAGAACAATTGCGTATGTCCCCGATGACCCGCCATTGTTCGACGACCTGACCGTCGGCGAACATCTGGACTTTGTCGCTCGCCTCTACCACATCGATGACCATCGGCGAACGGCCATTGATCTGCTGGAACAATTCGAACTGCTGGCGAAATACGATGCCACGGTGACGTCGTTGTCCCGCGGAATGCGTCAGAAGCTCGCCGTCGCGTGTGCTTACTTGATCCAACCGCAAGTACTGCTTCTGGATGAACCGCTGACAGGATTGGATCCTCCCGGCATCCGAATCCTGCTCGATTCCGTCCGTCAATTTGTTCGCGGAGGAAAGACTGCCATCATCAGCAGCCACTTGCTGGCGATGATCAGCGACGTCTGCGACCAAGTTTGGCTGCTGCAGAATGGCTTGGTGCGTTACCACGGCACCACGTCCGGTCTGCGAAAGGAATTCCCAAACACCGAATCGCTCGAAGAAGCCTTCTTCGCCGCGATGGATCTTTCTGCAAACGAGTCCGCGTCCTCCGCGGAAGATGAGGACGAGTCCACAGTCGTGATGCCCGCCGCACAAACTGGCGTCGCGATGCCGCTGACCTCACCCACCGTTCCCGCCTCGCCAACGACGGTCTCGTGACCATGAGTTCGTCGTTCTCCAGCACCGCACCGTCAAACTTTCCAACACCGGATCGCGCCACGACCGATTGGTTTGATCCGGATCGCTCGCTGGATGGCCTGAAGTTCCTCGCACGAACGCAGGTTCGATTTCGGATCACGCGATTTTGGAACCGTTTGTTCTCACCGCGGCAAGCCATCGCTTCCGTTCTGTCAGTCACGTTTGTCGGCTTGTACCTCCTGGCGGGAATCACGCTGCTTTCGCGGCGCGAAGCCAACGATCCGGAACAACTGCGTTTGTGGCTGTCCGGCGGAATGATCCTGTACGCGCTCTATCACGCGGTGAAACAGCTTTGGTCCCAAACCAACACGGACATGGATCTGGTCACATTGACCGAACCAGACCGCTTGTGGTTGGGCGGGGGACCGATCGCTCGAAGAACACTGGTCCTGCGCGAAGCCACCTCGGCGATTCCGTCTTCGATGGCCAAAACGGTCCTGCTCGGAGTCGTGCTTTGGCGAGACGCGGTGTCCCTTGTTTCGTTGCTGCTTGGAGTTTGCTTGGCACTCGTCGCCTTGGAATTGCTGCGGCGTTTGATCTCGCACCTGATTGCCGCCTTGTCGCCAAACGTGCGCCGTTACGCTCGAGCAACCAGCCTGCTGGTCGGATTGGCGATACTGATGCAACTTGGCATCCAAACATGGCAATCCACCCCGCCGGGAAGCGATCCGTTGCAATATGTCTTGTCCGGCATGTCTGAAATTGGGCACTACGCCGGATCGACGGCAATCCAATCCATGGCGTTCGCCTTGCTGCCCGCTGCCTCGCTGGCATCAGGAGAAGCCATCACCAGCGACCTCGCCATCCCTGGCATCCATCAACTCATTGCGACGATCCCGGTTTGGTTGGTTCAAGGCCTCCTTGCAATCTTTGCCGTCGCCGTCATCGCGGGACTCGCGGAGTGCTTGGTGTGGGCGGATCGATGGTCGTCTGATCGCCAACTCGCTTACGAACAACGTCGTTTGAAGGTGCTGCAACAACGGCGAACGTCTGATGACGCATTTCGCGATGGCATGCGCCACAAAGCCATGTCGCCCACGCGGATTCAACGCTTCGGTGACTGGCTGGCTCGCTTGCTTCCCGATTCCTATCAAGGCATGTCCGGTTTGGTCGTTCGACAACTGCAGTGCGTTCGACGCTACGCCGCCAACGTGGTCGTCAGTTTCGCGATTCCAATGGCTTTGTCGCTGTCGCCTTTGTTGACAGATCAAAGCACGAAACAGTGGGTGTTCGTGATTGGCGGCATCGCGCTCAGCTCTCTGCTGCTGGCGCCACCCGCACTTCAGATCGACTTTCGCCGCGACCTCAAACGAATGTTCTTGGTGCGTTCGTTGCCGCTGGGCGACGTCGCCATGTGCGTTGGCATGCTCAGTGTCCCCGTCGCGATCACCATCCTTTTTCAATGGACCACTCTGGGACTGGGAACCCTCATTGCATCTCCGCCAGGCTGGCAAACGCTTTGGTTGTTCCTCGCATTGCCATCGCTCGCCGTGGCAACGTTTGCTATCGAGAACGCCCTATTTCTCGCCTTCCCGCATCATGTGCATGCCCAGGGAATTGCGATGGTCATCCGGGCCAAAGTGACGTTTCTTTGGAAAGGCATGATGCTGGCGATTGCACCCATGGCCTTGGTCACGTTTGCGATGCTTTGCGAACGAGTGCTCCCGCCAAAGATGGTCGGCCCAGTCGCCTTCACCGGCAGTTTGACGGCCGTCTGGGGTGTCGCGGGATTGGCCGGTTGGACGCTGGTCCGTTGTTGGCGACGCTTCGATCCCTTGCTCGACACGCCACCCGAGTAAACCCGACCCCAACATGAGTTTCTCGTAGGTCCGGTTCCACCGGACCTACTGCCTGGGGTGACGCGGGATTGGCGGGTTGGACGCTGGTCCGTTGTTGGCGACGCTTCGATCCCCTGATCGACACACCACCCGAGTAAACCCAACCACCAACATGATCCATCGTAGGTCCGGTTCCACTGGACATCGAACTCAATTCGTCCGGTGGAACCGGACCTACTGACTTCGTCCGTTGAACCGGACCGACGTGGACCAGATCAAACGGCGTTTTTAAGCAGCTCGATCAATGCTTCCGGTGCCTTGTGTTGGTAAGCCACGTCTTGCGATTCCTTGGTCGCCAGCGTTTTGACTTGCACGGTTCCAGCTTCCCATTCGTTACCACCTGCGATGATGGCCGTCGCGAAACCTTGCGAATCGGCATACTTCAATTGCTGGCCCAGCTTTTTCGGCTCGGGATAAACCTCGACTCCAATTCCAGCGGCACGAATTTGCGATGCAAGTTGGAGGTAGTCGTCGCGATGAGCCTTGTCAAAGAACGGAATGAAGACCGCACAAGGCTTGCTGACTCCTGACAACCGGCCAAGACTCTCCAATGCCGCCAGCAATCGATCCAGCCCCAATGAAGCGCCGATACCGGGCAGATGTTGCTTCGTGTATAGCCCAGCAAGATTGTCGTAGCGGCCACCGCTGCAAACACTGCCGATCCCCGGCAATTCATCCAGCGTCGTTTCGAAAATCACTCCGGTGTAGTAATCCAAACCACGCGCGATCGAGACATCGATCTTCAGCCGATCTGGACGGACGCCCGACGCCAAAGCACCTCGATAAATCTGCGTCAAACGTTCAATGCCCACCGCGGCGGTTTCGTTGCCGCCCGTGATCTCGGGCAGGGCCGCCAGGATCGACTCCGCTTCACCGTCACACTCCGCCAACCGCAAAACGGAATCCGCTTGCTCTGGCGTGACCCCCGCCGCTTCCACCATCTCGGCTGCCGTTTTTTCGCGGCCAATTTTCCCGAGTTTGTCCAGGCTGCGGAGCACCGGCGTCGTCTTGTCCGCCAGCCCCAACGATTCCAACAAGCCCGTCAAAATGGCGCGGTTGTTGATGCTGATCGTGAACGCGTCGATTCCAATCGCTCGCAACAACGCATCAATCACGCAAACCGCTTCGATGTCAGCCAGCTCCGACGTCGTTCCGATCGTGTCAAAGTCACACTGCACAAATTCGCGATAGCGACCCTCCTGCGGCTTCTCGCCTCGCCAAACCGGAGCGATGTGGTAACGCTTGAACGGCGTTCCCAATGTCCCGATGTGCTGCGCGGCGAACCGAGCCAGTGGCACGGTCAGGTCAAATCGCATCCCGACAGGACGCCCGCCGTTGTCTTCGAATTGGTAAAGCTGACGATCCGTTTCCTCGCTGCCTTTGCCAGTGAGGATTTCCAGGTGTTCCAACGTGGGCGTGTCGATCGGAGCAAACCCGAAACTGCGAAAGACTTCGCGAGCGGTCTGCATCAATTGTTCCCGCGGGATCATGGCGGCGGGCAAGTAGTCGCGGAATCCCTTCAGCGTGCGAGGTTGAATCATGGATGAAGTGGAGTGGTAGTTAGATCAATGGAAACGGGAAAAGCGAACTCTAACGACGCGAATTGGCGGGACAATCAACCCGCGATGCAGTCGTGAGTGCATGATGATTCGATGCGGCGTTGACGACCGCAATTACGACGCGACGACCGGCAGACCGCTGGGTCTGCGACTGCGGATGGAATCGATGTCGCGGTCGGCACCTTGCGGAAACTGTGGACCGAACAAAGCGTCCGCGTACTCGTCAATCTGCTCCGGCGTTTCGAAGTATTTCTCGTAGCACCAGTCGTCTTCGAATTCACATTCTTTGGTCGTGTATTCGCGACAGATTTGCGGCCGCGTCTCGTAGATCCCACATCGGTTGTCGTCCTGCAGATGCTTGCAAGTCGTATGGACCAGCAGGTACCAGGTGTCTTCGTCGACAAACACGGTGGCTCGATCGTGCAGCAAGTACCACCGAATGAAGTCAAAATCCTTTCGCGAAACGGGTTCGTCGATCGGCAAGGCGAAGTAGTGACAACATTTCGCCGTGCAGTACTCACACAAATTCGCGTCGGCGGGGTAATCCGCGCGGCGGCGTCCGGTGACGGAAGGCGGTGTGGCGACGGGCAGCTTGGATGCGGTGGGCATGAGCGGGTCGAATGTGATAATTTGCGAATTCGTCGGGCAATAGTTTCCTCGCAAAAGCCTCCACATGGAAGTCGTCATCACCGCCTTGGGCCCGGATCATTCGGGTTTGGCCGATCCAATCATTCATCATGTCACCGCTCGCGGGGCTCGGATTTCCGAAATCCAGATGTATGACCACGATGAGGAAGAATTGTTCGCGATGTTGTGCCGAATTCAGCTCGATGCTGGTTCAGAGCCGATGACGTTGCTGACGCAGTTGCAGGATGAAATGCGTCAAATTGGCGAGCACACGGGTTTGTCGATCCGTGCCTGGAGTCCCGACGCGAGGGCCAAGCGACCTCGTTTGGCGGTGGCCTGCACGTATGTGGAGCACACTCCGCGAGCGGTTCTGGAAGCGGTAGCCTCCGGTCAGATCGCAGCGGAAGTCCCCGTCATCATTTCCAACCGGAAAAAGCTGAGCTTTCTGGCCGAGGAATTCGACTGCGATTACCAGATGATCGGCGATGGAACGGGCGCGGTGGATAACGCGGCTCTTCTGAAGACGCTTGACGACTACGACATCGATTATCTCATCCTCGCTCGGTACATGAGGATTTTGCCCGCCGATGCGTGCTGGCAATTCGCGGGTGGTCGCATCATCAATCTGCACCACGGGTTGTTGCCGGGCTTTCCCGGATTCCGTCCTTACCACGATGCACACAACGTTCGCATGCTGACGTTTGGAGCAACCTGCCACTTCATCATTCCAGAATTGGACGCGGGCAACCAAACCATCAACCAAAGAACCTTTTCCGTGGTTCCTGGAACTCCGCTCGAAAAGATCATTGCTCAGGGCGAATCCGAAAACGAACCAGCATGTTTGGTCGAAGGTGTGCGCCGGGTCGTCGATCGCGAAGTCCACCTGCATTTCCACCGCGTTGTGCCACGCAAACAGCCCGCCTGAACCATCAAACTCCCCTTCCAGTCCGGCCCGAACCGCAGACGAAGAACCAACCAATGCCGGGGAGCTGCCCAACAACTCCACCGCCCAAAACGCCCGCCATTCGTCTTTTCAAAACATTCGAAATCCATCGATTTCCCAGACCAACTCGAACCACAGATCGGGCAAACCGTCTGACCGACCGGAGCGAATCCCCCCGCACAATCGCGCAGGTCAACCACAACGGGCGCAATGGGAATGAATTTCAATCCGGTTGTCCGCACGACCGGACCTGAGCCAAATCGACTCCAAGATTTCACCGCTGGCGCGTCGATACCGTCGGCGTCCGTTGCACGCAGTCACTGATGGCTTCACTCGGTGGAGACGTCTCGTCGAACAGACGCGGCACCATCGCAACGGGCAGAACGCGGAACGAAAGGATGTTGATGATCGGGTATTCCCTCGAAACGATCGATTTGCCGCTGCTGCGTCGCCAAGTCGAAGACAAGTTGTGTGAACTGGGCCACTTGGAACCCCACCAATTCCCGCTGACACAGCGCGAAGTGGTGCGACGCGGAGCCACCTGCGGGCTGTACTTTTGCCTGCACGGGCCTCGAAGCGTCAAGCTGACCGCGATTGCGGATCTCAAAACACAAACACTGGTCTACTACGGAGTCGACGGCGTTCGCTGCGAAACCGTTCCGATGGAAAATCTCTCTCGTTCCGCCGCCTGAACGACCGACATAAGGTCCTTTGAGGCATGCACGTCGCGGTGAGTCCGTTCGCTCGAACAAGTTGGTTTGCGGGACAAGATTGCCCAATGTGACGCCGCTCGCCGAAATCTGCTGTAGGCCGCATTTTTCGGCATAAAAACGGTCTTGATTTCTGTTTCTTCGGTTGTGGGGGGCGGGGTCAGGTCGTTATGATTCGCGGCCTTCACCGTGACGGGGCGGCGAATTGCTGCGCCCGGATGCGATTATTTCATTCCTCGACTTGGAGGATTTGGACCATGCAAACGATTGAATTGAAAGGGTTTACGGAGCGGCAATGGTAAAGTTATTGGTGCGTGATCGGGAAACGATTCAGGAGGCAGTTCGCCGATTCAGAAAGTTGGTGGAGCGAAGCGGTATCAAGAAAGAAATGCGTCGCCGCGAGTTCTACGAAAAGCCCAGTGAAACCAATCGTCGCGCCCGCCTGCGTGCCGAACGCCGCAACAAACGCACTCGCATGCTGTCCCGCTGATCGCTCGCTTCGCAGCGTCAGCCACAAGTCAAAACGCCTCGGCCCAAACGAACCGAGGCCTCATCGGGAATCGCTTTCCCGCATGGGCGATTAGCTCAGTTGGCTAGAGCGTCTCGTTTACACCGAGAATGTCGGGGGTTCGAGTCCCTCATCGCCCATTTGCCGTGCTGGCCGCTTCCTTCCCGGGAGCTGGCCGCACGCTCTTCTGCCCGCACCTCGCGGACCAAGGCCACCCGTAGCGAAAGTCGTCAAGACTTTCGACCGCGCCTCCCACACAGTGCCTCACCCACCTCATCGCGAACCGGGGCACCACACCCAGCCCCATCAACACACGCCAATCACCACGTAGCGAATGTCGTAAGACTTTCGACCGCGCAAAACTTCCCACAACACACCTCAGCGACCGCACCAAAAACCGGCCCAAGCAAATCCCAATGGCTTTCTACTGCGACCGTTTTTGCCGCAGCATCGCCTCCACCCGTTGCCGCTCTTTCGCCAAAGCCGCAGGTGGAATCGGCATCGGCTCAAAATCACCGGATGCCTCGAGGATCTCATCGCCAGGGATCACCCGCCAACTCAAACTTCGATACCAAACCGGTTGCCCGTGGTCCTGCAACCAAAGCTCACCTCCGCGACCGGTCAAATCGCCGCCACGGATCGTCAGCAGTTCCACCATGTCGGCCCACTTGGGATCGGTGTAATCAAAGTCCAACACCTTCTGCCCATTCAGCCAATGTTGGATCACGGTTCCCTTGCACAGAACCCGAGCGGAGTTCCATTGCCCCACAGGCCGCGTT
The DNA here is from genome assembly GCF_020966775.1 of Rhodopirellula halodulae. Lineage (NCBI taxonomy): Bacteria > Pseudomonadati > Planctomycetota > Planctomycetia > Pirellulales > Pirellulaceae > Rhodopirellula > Rhodopirellula halodulae. The sequence goes on from NZ_JAJKFV010000004.1 coordinate 58,153, forward strand.
GCGTCTTTGGACGGGGCCATGCAGAAGAATAACGACGCGGCAGCTTGGCGAGGGTTCTCACCGTAGGGACTGCCCACATTGTCCAACACCTGATACTCGACTTGGCCGGGCCGGTAGTAGACGCCACTGTTGCAACCCTCCGACACTTTCCATTCAAAACGAAGCTCGAAGTCATCCGGCACAACATCGCGTTTGTAAGTCAGCGGCCCGCCGCCGGACGCCCGATAGAACGCCCCCTGCTCGATTCGCCAGTTACCGCCGTGCTGCCAACCATCGAAGCTCTTGCCATCGAACAATTCGACGAAGAGATGACCATCACCCGCCGACCCAGAGTTGCTTTCGGAGGGTGGACCGGCGTGGACGGTGCCCATCGAGACAAGCCAGACGCCAAGGACCGTGAATCGGAAGAACAATGCAGCTCCTTTGACAACGCAACGACTCGGACCGAGCGGGTTCAAACTTGTCACAAAAGATTCCTGGCAATCGAAGGCATAGCAAAGCGGTTTTGAACGAACTCTTCGCGGCCCAATTTAACTCCGCGAGTTCACCGACGCATCAAAATGATCATCGAAAAACGATCAAGGCGGATCGCCATCGGCGTCACTCGCCATCGCGGCCCGCAGCTCACGAGATCGCGTTTCGCGACGCATGGATCCACACCGTCCCTACGATCCGACCACTCCGGCAGCAGGCACCGGAATCCCATCGCGGAAGACCTACAGCCGATCGACTTGGTGGACTAGGATGAAGTGACAGCAATCGCATGCTGCGTCACGGCCCGCTTCCTCCAAACGATCGATCCACCATGCCTTTGTTTGAAATTGAAACCGACGCGCACATCATCATCACTTGGGCGGAGAACGAAGAAGCGGCTCGCGACGTGGTCGACGATGCCTACCCGGAAGACGACGTGCTTCGAATGACAAAACGCCCGCGAGATTCCTGGGTGATCAGCAAGGGTGCATTGGGACTGACCGAACGCACACTGGATCCCTGCACCACCGCCCGCGATTGCCTCAGCAAATCAGCGGGCGACAAGGTCAATGCCATCCGTTTGTACCGAATGGAGACCGGTTGCGACCTGGAACAGGCCCGCATCGCGATCGAATCCAATATGGTAATGGGCTGGTAGTGGACTCGTTCGCCGAGTCCTTTCCCATCCGTTGCCTCGCGAATGAGCCCCTCCATGATCGCTGCCTCCACTTCTCGGCCTAGAAACTGGCTCGCGTGGTTGCTGCTGATCCCATTGGTGGTGGGTTGCGATGGATGCCGACCCTCGGACGACGGCCCAGACGAGCCCACGGAAGAACAAACCAAGCTGCCGCCGCTGACTATCGATTCGGCCAAGGCGTTTCCGGCGACACGACCGGACGCGGGCACCAAGGGCACGGCCGATGGAGCCATCAAGCCCGGGCATTGGTTTTCAGCCAGCATCGCTTTGCGCAGCAACCATGATGACGAGCGAGGTGTCATTCAAACCGAAACGAAAGTCCCCCTTTCAAAAAGGCTCTTCGCGTCGGAGGACGACACCGAGGACACCCAGCAAAAACTCGAAGACGCCGCGGCGAAAACCGTTGGCAAACCTTTTCGCGTGCGACGCCCCGCCGTGTTGCCACGCGGTCAACGTCGCGTCTTGGACACGCGTGCTCTCGCCCCGGAAGCAGGCGGGCGAACGTTGCAATCGGTCGGCTTCGACGGTGACTACGTTTCTTCTCGCACCGGATCGCCAACACCGCTGCGTCCTTCCACCTTCGCCGCCCTGCCGTCGCAGACGTTCTTCTTTGTCATCCTGACTGAGCGTTCGGAAAAGTTCACGTTGCTGCAAACCGCGGACTGGGTCGAACCTCACCGCTCGGTCGATCAGTTCTATCGCGCGCGTGAAAACTACCGCGTCGTGATTCCGCCGACTCAGGGTGTGCTGCCACTTTCTGAAACCATGTTGGACTGGACCTCCACGTCAGTCTTGTTCTGGGATGATTTGACTTCCTCCGCCCTGACGCCCGGCCAGCGAGTCGCCCTGACAGATTGGATTCATTTTGGCGGGACGTTGATCGTCAACGGACCGATCGCCGCGGATGCGATCGAAGACGCTTCTCTACGAAAGTTGCTTCCCATTGAAGCGGATGGCAACCAAGAAGTCAGCAGCGACGACGCCATCGCGTTTTTGGAATCACACCGCGTTCGCACGGACGAATCAATCCCCGCCATCGCAGCCCGGCTTCGCGAAAACAGCAGCACCGTGGTGGTTGCCGGGCAGCCTCACCCCGACGCCGAAGCACTTGGTGCGGGCGACATGGTGTATCAGCGACGCATCGGTCGTGGACGAATCGTTCAAAGCCGCGTGGATCTGATGACCGAATGGATGACGGCTTGGAAGTCCTATCACAGCTTCTTCAATTCCGCCATCTTGGCACGCCCACCGCGGAAACGAAAGAAGACCAACTACGCCGACAACGCCGCGTTCTACGATCTTCAAGCACAGAACAATCGAGACCTCACCGACCGTGAAATCGCGGCGCTCGCCAATCGTCCCAGCATTGAACAGACCATGGTGGGCATGCAATCCGAAGACATTCCGCCCGCAATCAATTCGGCATTTCGCTTGTTCGCGCGAGACATGCAACTCGGTTACGATCAAACCAAGAGCAACTTGGCCGCTCAGGAAACGGCCGCTCAGCAAAACAGCGACTTGGACCCGAAAGACTATCACCTCCGGATTGATGCAGAAGTGCTGCAGCATCCTGTTAGTGGAGTGGGGGGCTGGAAAGACGACAGCCCACTGATGCGTTCCTTTCGCTCGTCATTGCAAGACCGAATTGGGGTGACCATTCCCGACTCCTCGCTCGTCGTCCGCAGTCTGGCAATCTATCTGGTTGTCTTGATCCCGCTGAACTACCTCGTCTTTCGTTGGATGGGGCGACTGGAGTGGGCTTGGTTGGCAATGGTACCGATCGCGCTCGTCGGAGCGTTCATGGTGGCGCGGGCCGCTCAGCTCGACATGGGCTTCGCCCGCAGCCGCAACGAACTTGCTTTTTTGGAAGTTCCATCGCAATACGACCGAGGCCATTTGACACGGACAATCGCTTTCTACAACTCGTTGGCCAGCGACTACGCCGTCCAATTTGATCGCCCGGATGCAGCTATCACGATGCTGGCATCCAATCGAACGGACGCCAGAAACGCGGGCATGTTTGGCAACGAACAACTAAAGCTGCAACTTGGTTTTGATGCAGGCCCGCGTTTGGAGGGCATCAGCGTTGGTAGCAATTCGTATGGCTCCGTGCACGTCGAGCAGATGGTGCCGGTCGGTGGTCAGTTGTCGCTGTCAGCCGATGGCACTCGATTGCAAAACGATTCGGACCTGGACTTGATGGATGCATTCGTGATTCGCAGAGCGGGCGAACCCTCCCGATTTGAGATCGCCGTGGTTGGCGCGATTGCTCCTGGAGAAAGCCCCGCACTTTCCTTCCAAGACGCCGATTCCATTCGCGTGTCCGGTGACATTCCCGACGGAGCTCGCCAGTGCATGCAGCGCATTCTGGCCTCCCGGCGAATTCCCACCGGCAGCACGCGTTTGGTGGCACGATTGGCCGCGGTGCCACCGGATCAAGCCGATGACGCCAATGGTCCCGCATGGGGTGGATTGACCGTCTCGCCGGCCTGCAGCCAAACGCAAGCGGATACCATTGTGATGGCACACCTGTCGTACCCCGACATCCCCGAACCGCAGCCCGACCTGGATTTGGCCGACGATTTCCGCCGCGTGACAAAACAGGTGAAGGAAAACAAAACGACTGCTTCGCCTGAGCAGAACGACGCGACCTCCGACTCCGAAGACACCTCTGCCGACCCCGCAACTGAGAAGGACACTCCATGATCACCCTGGAAGGTTTTGGCAAAGACTATGGTGATTTCACCGCGGTGGAATCGATCGACTTGCAAATCGATGCGGGTGAAACGTTTGGCTTCATTGGCCCCAACGGTGCGGGCAAGAGCACGACCATCCGCTTCCTGGCAACACTGCTTCGCGCCACCCGAGGCCGTGGTGAAGTCGCGGGATGTGACGTGATGAATGACCCGATGGGCGTGCGTCGTGCTATCGGATACATGCCGGACAACTTCGGTGTTTACGATGGCATGCGAGTGTGGGAGTTCTTGGACTTCTTCGCCGTGGCCTATGGCATCGCTCGATCGCAACGCGGAGCGATCATCGACAACGTGTTGGAGCTGCTCGACCTCGGGCACAAACGCGACGACTTCGTCAACGGGCTCTCTCGCGGAATGAAACAACGTTTGTGCTTGGCAAAGACGTTGGTGCACGACCCGCCGGTCTTGATTCTCGATGAACCCGCCAGCGGCCTCGACCCACGGGCTCGCGTCGAAGTCAAAGCGTTGCTCAAGGAGCTTCGTCGCATGGGGAAAACCATTTTGATCAGCAGCCACATCCTGACGGAGCTTGCCGATTGCTGCACTTCGATCGGGATCATCGAACGTGGTCAGCTATTGATGAGCGGCCCAATCGACCAGGTTTATCGCCAGATCCGACGCAACCGCACGGTCGAAATTGCATTCACCGAAAATGCGGAAGCAGGCATCTCGATCTTGCGTAGCAGTCCCGCACTGCGTGATCTTGAAATGCGTCCGGATCGAGTGATCGCCGAGCTAGAAACCGATGACGCGGGTTTGGCAACGTTGTTGAATCATCTCATCGCACAAGGCGTCCAAATGCGTTCCTTCCACGATCGCGATCCTACCCTGGAAGACGTCTTCATGAGCGTCACCGAAGGTTTGGTCTCCTAGCACCACCGAAGCCAAGTCCCAATCGTTCGCAGCAACCCGTAGTGCAGCCAGCCTGGCTGCATTCATCGCGGCTCTGCGACTTAGCGACTTTGCGTTGAACCAGATCGCGAATGGGTGTGCGTGACATCGGGCGGCTCGCGCCGCGGCCGCTAAGAATGTCGCGGATCGCTCCGCGGTCCTGCGCTAGAACTCTGCTCACTGTGCAAACCCTCCATCCCGAAAGACCGCACAGCCGAAGAGCCTTCGCTCCGGTTCCACCACGCAAATCCGCCCCACCCCGCAGAGCAGCCAGCCTGGCTGCATCCATCGCGGCTCCGCGACTTAGCGGCTTTGCGTTGAAACAGATCGTGAATGGGTGTGAGTGACACCGGGCGGCTCGCGCCGCAGCCGCTAAGATTGTCGCGGATCGCTCCGCGGTCCAGCGCTAGAACTCTGCTCACTGTGCAAACCCTCCATCCCGAAAGACCGCACAGCCGAAGAGCCTTCGCTCCGGTTCCACCACGCAAATCCGCCCCAACCCGTAGTGCAGCCAGCCTGGCTGCATCCACCGCGGCTCTGCGGCTTAGCGGCTTTGCATTGAACCAGATCGTGAATTGGTGTGAGCGACACCGGGCGGATCGCGCCGCGACCGCTAAGAATGTCGCGGATCGCTCCGCGGTCCCGCGTTAGTCACAGGGTGGCGGGATCTCGCTCGGCGATTGAGTTGGACATTCCCTCCAGGCAACGTTCAAAACCAACCGGCCTCCAACGGCGACTACAGTCTTTCCGCTTCAAACGTGTTGCCTTGGTTCAGGTCGCCTGTTTGCAACCCCTTCATGAACCAACGCAAACGTTGTTCGCTGGTGCCGTGGTTGAACGTTTCCGGCTGCACGTAACCACGGCTGCGTCGTTGCAACGTGTCGTCGCCGATGGCTTTCGCGGCGGTCATCGCTTCTTGCACATCGCCGTCTTCAATGATGCGATATTTCTTTTCCGCATGGTGCAACATGACTCCGGCAAAGAAGTCAGCTTGCAGTTCGAGCTTGACTGAATACTTGTTGTACTCCACCTCAGGAACCTGGCGGCGAATCTGTTCCATTTGATCCGTGTAGCCAAGCAGGTTTTGAACGTGGTGACCGACTTCGTGAGCAACCACGTACGCCTGTGCGAAATCACCGGGCGCGCCGAGCTGGCGAGCCAATTGTCCAAAGAACGAAGTGTCGAGATACACCTTCTCATCAGCCGGGCAATAGAACGGCCCCGTGCCGCTGCTGGCTAATCCGCAACCACTGCGAACTTGATCCTTGAACAAGACCAACGTGGGCTTTTTGTAATCGCGTCCGGCCTGGGCAAACAGATCGGTCCAAACTTCTTCGGTATCAGCGAAAACCGTGCTGACGAACTCGCCGGCTTCGACTTCTTCAGGGCTCAATTGCACTTCGCCGCCGCCGGCGGCCGGCCCCTGTTGCTGAGCCGCCTGTTGCAGGAACTGCTGCGGGTTGCCACCGAGCAATCCAATGATGATGGCGATCACAATCACACCGATGCCACCACCCACCACGGCTCCGCCCCCCGCGGTCCGACGATCTTCCACATTGTCACTTTGTCGTCGACCACGCCAACGCATACCGCACCTGTCGCTGAAAAGAATGAGAGAAGGTTTGAAGAGAGAGGCACCCTGTTCGAGGGGAAGCCGCCCAAATTGTCACACAATCCGCCACCTCTGAAAAGGAAACGGAATCCGAACGGTGGCGAAGCAGATGCCGGGCCAAAACGCATTTCGGCAAACCGTTTCCAAACAGAAGCATCGCGGAAGAACTACGCGAAAATGGTGGCGGAACCCGCCGCTAACCCACTGATTCCGTCCGATCATCGTTGCTTTCGAAGACTCCATCGCCGCCCCAAACCGCGTTGGCGAACCGCAGTGGCATTGCGTGCTACTCCCGCAAAAAGGCGATGGAGAATTCGGCTCGGCCCAGTCACGAAACCACACCGATCGGCATCGCCCATGCCGAATAGCGGGATATGGTCCGTTCACGGTAAGATGGGGGCCTTCGATCGTTGCCAGACTTCTCTTTCTGCTTTCCCGTTTGCATGGCTTTGACCTCGTATTTAATTCGTTTGCCCTCGTTGTGCGTGTTGGATTTGGTGGGGGAGGATGCGACGGCCATTCTTCACAATCTGACCACCAACCAAATCAAGTCTCTGACCGCCGAAGGTGAGACACGCGACGGGGTGGAAACCTTCATCACCAATGTGCGAGGCAAGTGCTTGGGGCATGTCTTCGCTTTCGCGATAGAAAACGGATTCCGGTTGATTGGTGCCCCCGGCATCTCGGGTGAAACGGATGGTCAACGTCAATCAACCGCGATCGCGGAGCATGCCGACCGATACACCATCCGCGAAGACGCAACGCCGATGATTCGCGATGACGACTTTGCGGCTTGGGTCATGTTGGAATCCGGCGACACCTCGCTTTCCGGTGCGGACAACTCAGTGCAACCAACAACCAAGCCGACCATGACGTGTGATGACGGTGTGGACGCTTACCAATTGCCCTGGGTCCCCGCGGGTACCCTGTATTTGCTACCGAGTGATTCCGAAGATCACGTCGACACCATCGCTGCGGCAATGAGCGCAGAGGCGGCTGAATTCGCAGTCGGCGACGAAGTCATGTTCCACCAACATCGCATCGCCGCGGGGTTCCCTTGGTACGGCGTCGATTTAACCGACGCTCATTTGCCACAAGAAGCCGATCGCGAAAAGCAAACCATCAGCTTCACCAAAGGTTGCTATCTGGGGCAAGAAACCGTGGCTCGATTGGACGCTCTTGGGCAAGTCCAAAAGAAGCTGGTGCGATGGCGATTGCAGGGCGTTTCGCCATCCGCGAAACCGTCCGCCGACGACAAACTTTTTGCTGAAGACGCAGCGGCCGATGCCAAGCCAGTGGGACGAATCACCAGTGTTGGCGAAGTCAACGAGAACGGCGTCGGGATGGCGATGGGATATGCCCGGCGAAGCCACTTTGATGCGGGCAGCGTCATGGTGGGGAAAGTGGGCGACGTGTCGTACACCGCTGAAGTGTTGCCTCCAATCGTCGGAGAATCACCCGAATGAATGATTTGACTCTCGAAGAGTTTGCCGACCTGCTCGTGAAGGTCCGCGATGGCGACAACGATGCCACGGCGGTGTTGTGGGAACGTTACTTTCAACCGCTGGTACGCTTGGCCGGAACGCGTTTGCCAAAGAACCTTCGGCGGTCGGGCGACGAAGAAGACATTGCCCTGTCCGCGTTCCACAGCTTCATCGCGGGGGTTCAACGCGAAAAGTTTCCGGATTTGTCGGGCCCCGATAATTTGTGGGGACTGCTGATCACATTGACCAGTCGCAAAGTCAACGCGCACCTGCGTCGACAAACACGACAGAAACGCGGTGGCGGTCAGGTTCGGGGCGAGTCGGTGTTCCTGGATGCGTCCGGCGACTCCGGACGGGCGGGCCTGGAACAGTTCTCCGGAGGAGGCGAATCCGATCACGCGCCGCCGGATTTGCGATTGGAATTGGCGGAAGCATGCGAGAAACTGCTGGATGACCTGCCGGACGAGCAATTGCGAGAAATCGCGGTGATGCGGATGGACGGTTTTTTGGTAGACGAAATCGCAAAAGAGTTGGAGATGAGCAAGCGCGCGGTTGAACGTCGCTTGCAATTGATACGAAAAACATGGGCGGAGGCGGCGGAATCCACGTCGGATCAAACATAAAGGCGGTATGGTTCCCGAGGCGAACGCGCCGGGAACGACTTGTCTGGTTGCTGACACCCCCGCTCCTCGATCGCCGATTGATCGATACTGAAAGCACAGCGTTTGACAGCACCGCGTCCGTTTGGATTCGTTCCGACGACTGTTGGGTGTGAAAGCTACGGAATTGGTTCACGATGAATTTAAGTGATCTGCCGGCTCGCGAATTAGCTCGCCTCGATGCGGTGTGCTTGGAATACGAATCGGCGCTGCGTCAACAAAACGATGGTGCCGCGTCCGTGTCGGAATCGACCGACATCGACTCCCTGGTGGCTCGGCATGGCGGCGAACACGCGGATCTCTTGCGAAACGAACTGCGTGCGATCCAGGCCGAGATTGAAGGCGAATCGGACGACGCGGCGCCTCCGTTGTCGAATCAATTGCTGTGGGGAACGACCACGCCCGGTCCATCACCCAATGGTGCGAACCAGGGAGCCTTCGCCGGCGAAGATTCCTCCGCAGACGATCGTGTCGACGATTCAATGGATCGAACCCAGATCCTCTCGCCTGGGAACGACACTCCATCGACTGGCGAGCCGATGGACACGCCCGCGATGGCATCACCATCAACTCGCGGCAATTCCAGCAACGCTTCCGCCAACAAGCCAAACCGCGTTTCCAAGACAAACCAAACCGATGCGTTGCCGCCACTTGGCACGGTGATTGGTCCATATCGCTTGGACGGAGTGTTGGGCCGTGGCGGCATGGGCATTGTCTACCGTGCGACCGACACTCGGTTGGAACGAAGTGTCGCGGTGAAGATGTTGGCCATTGATGGTCAGCCGAACTTGGTCGAACGCTTTCAACGCGAAGCCAAGGCAGTGGCCTCGTTGTCCCACCCCAACATTGTTGAGTTGTTCGACGTTGGTGTGCACCAGGGCATGCCTTACGCGGTGATGGAACATCTGCGTGGCGAAACGTTGATGCGTCGCATGGAGCCTCGTCGCACGGATGTCGCACCAATCACAACGCAAATGGTGCGTTATTGGGGACGTCAATTGGCAGAAGCGCTGGCGACGTCGCACGCCGCCGGTGTGGTGCACCGCGACTTGAAGCCAGAGAACATCATGCTGGTTGGTCGCCGCAGCACTCCTTCCACCGCGAATAGCAAAACCATCAGCGGTCATTCGCTCGCCAGTCAATCGTCCAGCATTCACTCGATCCCATCGGTCAAGCTGTTCGATTTTGGTCTGTCACGGGTGGGTCGAGCGGTCTTCGGTCCCGGTCAATTGGATCCGGAAAGCGACGCATCCTCCGAGGAAGCAACGGCGGACGATGGAGCCAAGACGCGCGAAGGCATGATTTTGGGAACTCCCGGTTACATGGCTCCGGAGCAAGCTCGCGGTGAGGCCGTTACCTCAGCCGCGGACGTGTTCTCGCTGGGTTGCTTGCTGTTCGAAGCGTTTTACGGGCGACCAGCCTTCACCGGAAGAACTCCCGCCAGTCGCTACGCGGCCGTGCTGGAGACATCACCGTTTCCGGACCCGGGACGTCGACGCGACGATGTGGCGTTGGCCGACCTGATCATTGCGATGCTCGCAAAGGATCCCAAAGAACGCCCAACCTCGGCGGCTGTCGCGGAGGCGTTGTCCAATTGTGTGGGAACCTTGCCGGCGGGACCGCATGCCAATGGCACGGGCGGTGCCGACACCCTGGCCATGCCACTGGATCCCTCTCGTCAATCAACTGTTGGCGTGCCACAACTGTCACGCCGACGTCTTGGAGAATTGATCGGCGGCAGTTTGGTGGGCGGTCTGCTGGGCGTGTCTGGTTTCAGTGGCGATTGGCAGAAACTGAACCGTATTCGTTCCATTGGCGTGCTGAGCTTCACGCCCCCGTTGAGTCAGACTGATCAGCGAATCGTCAACGGCCAGCCAGCCGGCGGCCGCAGTCTGCAAAAAGGCGAATTGCTGGCGAGTTTGGTCGCGAATGAACTGAGTCGATTGGATGGGTTGTCCGTGCCAAAGTACGTCCCGTTGAACGCCAGTTTCCCACCGCAGTACCGCGCGGTGGCAGCTCAATTGGAAGTCGACGCCTTGGTCGCGGGGACATTCACCGAATCGTCGAGCGATCAAAACCGCGTGATGGACGTGAACGTCCAAATCATCGACGCGAAAACGGGAACTCAGTTGTGGGGCAAGGTGATCCGCACCATTGCCGGTGACAACCTGATCGATCAAACCAATTTGGCGCGGCAGGTCGCCGAGGCGATCGACAAAAGTCTGCATGAAAGCTCAACAGAATCCACGCCAGACGTGCCAGGTGCATTCAATTGCCTTCTGAAGGGTCGCACGCAAGCCGACCCGGACAGCGTGAAAGGACTGCAAAGCGCTTTGAAGTGTTTTGAAAGTGCACTCAAGGAAGATCCGAATTACGCACCCGCCCACGCCGGTTATGGGCTGACGTCATTGACGTTGGCTGGTCGGGTCGATGACGACGAAGCTTTGAATTTGATCGCGCAAGCACGCCGCGAGACCGACATCGCACTGGCGTTGGATAGCAACAACGTCGATGCGCGATTGGCTTCGGCGATGCTCAAGTACCAAACTTTTGGCGATCTGGACCAAGCCCGCGAAGAGCTCACCACCCTGGCGGAAGAAGCCCAGAATTCCTGGCAAGTTCATCATCAACTGGGTTGGGTCCAGCTCATGTCGTTCAAATACGACGTGCGGATGGAAATGTCAGGAATGCGTTCCTTGCAAAAGGCCGCGTCCCTGCACCCATTATCGAAGTTGCTGCAAGCGGATTTGGCTCGGTCGCAGTGGTTCAACGCCAACGGAGAAAGCGCCAGAACTATTGCTGAGGTGCAGCTTCCGAAACGATTTGATCCTCTGGATACCGAACACTTCGCTCGCGGTCTGTTGATCGACATGTACGAACATGGAGGTGACTTCGCAATGGCGGCAATGCTCGATCCCCAATTGAAATGGAACAAGTCTGATGGCAGCCAAAGCTATTTCGAGCAACGCGCCCAACGTTTGGCGTCCATTCCTTATGGACCGTATGGACCGACTTTAAACGAAAGCATCTTGCAACTTCGACGCAATGACTTGCCTGATCGCGAGCCCGCTGAAAAACAACTGGCACGATTGTTGAACGTTCGCAGTCCGATGCTGCCGTTGTTGTTGATCAAGCACCCGCAATTCGCCGCCATGCGAATGCTGCCGGCGGCCGCCGAAGCCTTCCCGGTGCTTCAAATTGGTGCGGCCTGACTTCTTGACCGACATGATGACCGCGCGAGGGATCCGCGCATTTCGCTGGTGTCACGAACGGCGATCTTCCGCATCCGCCAACGCCTTTTGGAACCAACGCTGAATTCGAGTGACCAAGGACGCTTGATGCCAACCGAAGTAAGCGTCCAATCGCATCCCGACAGGAAGCTTCTCGGCCGAAGAGTCTTCCAATCGCAACACGCCCCGAAAATGCGGGTGAAGCAGTCGCATCGACTCCACCTGAGCTTGTCCCAAGACATCGTCCATGATTGAGTCCTCTTCGGTTTCGTCATCCAAACGCACCGTGAGCGATCCGCCGTGCGTCGCGGCGAGGGAGGCGTGAGGAATTCGATCGGTCGCGCGCGGCTGGATGGTTTCTAGCTGTGCCCAATGCACACTCCGGTCGGCGGAACTGAGCCGGATGGAGCCACCAATTTGATTGCGAACGTCTTCGATCTGGGATTGATCGATCATCGCCAGCACTTCTTTGTCCGCATCGGATGCGACCACCATGATGGAGTCTCCTTCGCGCAGATAGGTCCCGCGTTTGGCGGACAAATCATTCGCAATCACCTGCCCGGATCGCGTGGCGACCACACGCAGGCCTGCGGTTTGCTTCTCAAGAGTGGCCAGTTTTTCGATGATCGCCGTTCGGTTTTCCAACAGGATCAAACGTGTCGATTCATCCGCCGTGTCAATCGCTTTGCGGAGGCGGATCTCGTTCTGTTCTTGAGCAATCTGAAGTTCAGCGACTCGTTGAGACAATTCTCGGTTTTCGATCGTCGCGAGGTGCTGGCCCGCCCTGACCCATTCACCTTCTTCAACATGCAGTTCTCGCAAGAATCCTTCCACGCCGGCACGGACCGCAGTATCGGGATCGTATTGCACCACCACGGGAACTCGAACTGACGTTGGGATCGGCATCGAAAGACACGCCCAACCGACAACAACCGCAGCCAAGCTCACCAGCAACGCCGCCCTGGCAAACACCAGCGGCTCTCGTGCGGCCAACATTCGCGTGGAACGCAGTCCGCTCACCAGGGGACGTCCCCACCACAGCCAGATTCCGAGTGCGGTCAGCACAATGCCGGTTCCGCCCATCAGCGTCGAACTGGCGATACCGAGTGAGATGCAAACCAACACTCGCCAACCCTTCGCGGCGAAGCCATAGCCAAGAATGGTCCACCGACGCCATGAACGATACGACGACTCGGCTTGAATCTCCCCCAAAAACCAGCGGCGAAACCAATGTCGCACCGACTGGTCCGACTCCGATGCCAAGTTCGGAATCCCCAAAGCATCCGACAAAATGAAGTAGCCATCGAAACGCATCAGCACGTTGGCGTTGAACAGCAACGTGGACAGCCCAGCGGACAACACCACGTGGTGGCACCACCACCGGAGCAGTTCATTGTCGGATGTCAGCCAAGTCAATGCGGCCACCGATGCAATCACACACTCCACGAACATCCCCGCGGCCGCAACGCCCATCCGAGACCATTTCGAGGGCAATCTCCAACAGCTTGTGACGTCGACATAAGCCAGCGGTGCCATCAACACCCAAACCACACCGGCTTCACGAACGGAACCGCCAACCCGATAGGCGGCGATGCTGTGCCCCAGCTCGTGAACGAACTTCAAGGAAACCAGCGTCAACAAGAGCCAGTTCCAGTTGGACGGGTCCAAGATGGACGATGCTCCTAGAAGGAACTCGTGACGATTCGTCAGCAAACCGAACAAGGCAACCGCGATCAGCAACAGGCCCGCCAGGACGGTGGGGACCGCGAAAAGGAAACGCAATGGTTCGGCGAGGATTCGCAACGCAGACGCCGCCCCCGGAATTGGTGTCTTGATCCAAAAAGGATTCCAACGCGTCCAGATCGAATCATTCTTCGAGCCGGCTGCATCCGTCAAAACCGAACGGGCTCCGCGAGACGGCGAAGGAGAATCGGCGAAATGAGCGAGTCTGTTTTCGATCAGCCATCGTGCGATGGATTCGCACTGAGAAGACGTCGGTGCTTCGCGGCCCATCCGAGCGGTGACCAGTCCGCAAGCCTGTGCCAAAGTCCGTTTGCCGTCCAGTGCCGACAGAAACGTGTATTCCGCGAATCCGACCCGAAAGAATTGATGGGTCGTGGGGATTTCCAATCGATAAATGGGCTTCCCATTTTCGCGAACGGGCCAAACCTTCACATCGTCCGCCAAACGAATGGGTTCGCGTTGCCAATCAATCGTGCCGGGATCGCGCGCCATGGTCAAACACCCAACCAGCGGAGCAGTTGATTCCATGGACGATGAAAGACGATCCAACCGATGGGACGTTGGTCGCCATAGATGATCGCTCGCCCCTTCATCCCCGGCCGTAGCAGCCCTTCTTGATCGTCCATTTCGACTTCCGCCAAAAACACATTTTCAGATTCACGGATGGTGGCCGTGGGTTGAATGCGTTTGATCTCGCCGTGCATCACACGTTCGGGCATGGCGTGAGTGTGGATCTGCGCCAGCATTCCCACGGCAACGTGGGCGATGTTCTCCTCCGAAATCGCGATCTCGACCTTCATCGAACCAGTCGGTGCGATCTCAAACAACGTTTCGCCTCGCGTCAGAGGAGCGCCTTCGGATTGTTTCCAATCGCCGCTGAGAATGATCCCATCAATGGGACTGCGAATCTCCAGATTCTCTTTTTGGTAATTCAGCAGATCGGTTTGGGTCTTCAAGCGATCCGCTTCCAACGCGGCAATGCGACTCTTGCCGAACTCATGCGTGGCCATGGAACCACGACGTTCCTGGTCGGCTTGGTTGGCTTCGGCTTTCAATCCCGCCAGAGCAAATTCCAATTCGCGAGGATTGATTTTGGCGAGCAGTTCGCCCTGCTCGACCATGTCGCCGGGACGAACCAAACAGGCTTGCAACGGTCCATCAAATGGCACGGAAAGAAACCGACGTTTGACCGGTTGCAACTCAACCGTAGTGCGGATGTTGTGAGGTGCCGGCAGGAACATCAGCAAAAACACAGCCGACAAAACCAACACCAATGTTCGCTGCCAAACACGTCGAAACGATCGCATGCCGCGTACGATGGTGGCTTCCATCCCGACGGGTTGCAATCGTTCGATGCTCTGCAGTTTGCTGGCCAACAGCGGTGCAAACGCATCCATCACCGTCGCCGCGGAACGATCGTTGGCGGACACCAACATCAACACGCCACGAACGGTAGAGTCCGGTTCCTTCAGCGGGCAGGCCAGCAAGTGCGAGGAACCGATCGCTTGCAGCCATTGCCGCATCGCCATGGTTGCCGGGGGCGCCGCGACGTCCGATTGCCCGATGTGAGTCACGCCTTCTCGCAAACAGGCTTCTTCGGCGGCCGCCAGCAACTCACGTTCGGCGTCTCCGGCAATCTGACCGCCACCGCTCGCGTGGTCATGAACGCAGCGAAGACGGCCGCCGGGTCGCGACCAGCACAACACCGCACCCTCGGCTTTCAACCAACGACACAAGCTCCGGGTCGCGATCGCAGTCGCGTCGTCGAATTCCTGACAGCCATCCAGCGTGGTTTGCAGTTCAATCGCGGTGGCGAGCGTTTCGGCACGCTGCTGCCAATCCAGACCAAGATCGCGCGTTGCGTCAGCCGTCGCATGTCTTAAGTCATTGACGGTTGCGGAAAGCACGTCGACGTCTTCCATCAGCGGCTCCCTTCCCTAGCGAACGGCGGGCGACAGGATCAAAGGAGCGTCACTCACGCGCGTCCGGGCACCACGGATGGCGTTCGGAGACGCTTCCAAATCCAACCAGCAAACCACTCCACTGCGAATTTGATTGTTCTCGTTTGGCACCACGACTTTAACACGGACCGTGCCGGATTCAGCGGTTGCAATGGGGGAAACGAACTCGACCTTGCCAACGACCGACGCACGTTTGGAGCCCACCCGAAGCAACACATCTTGTCCGTCTCGCAATTGATCGATTCGGCGTAGCGGAACGGAGAAGACCGCCTTGATGCGATCCAACTGCACCATTTGCAAAACCACCGGATCCGTCGGGGAAACGAACTCGCCCCGTTCCTTTGCCTTCATCACGATCACTCCGTTGCACGGAGCCAGAATCCGGCGATGTTCCAATTGGCACAGAACACGTTGGTACTCCAATTCGCGAACGGCCAATTCTTCCGTCACGCTTTGCAGCCGAGCGAGGGCTTGCCGATGGTCATTTTCAGCTCGCTCCAATTCGCGAGGCGTCGCGTTGCCTTGCGTGAACAGACGGCGATAGCTTTGGACCTGTTGATCGCGCAACACCACCTCGGCTTCGGCCGCGGTTTTGCTTCCGACGGCGTCTTTGGCGGCCCGCGAAACTTCCAGCGATTTACGGAGCAGCTCATCGTCAAGTTGTGCCAGCACCTGGCCTTCGCGAACGGCTTCGCCTTCTTCGACGAGGAACTCGGTGATCACACCCATTTCCGAGGAGGAGACACGAATGCGGCGGTACGGTTCGGTGAACGCTTCGTATTCATCGGCGAGCGCCATGCCGCTCATGGGCAAGCAAACAAGGCTCGTGAAAAGACAAAACGTTTTGATCCAGGTGCGTTTCATATTCCTGCATCCATGGCGTGAAGTTGTACGTTCGCGTTGCGGTTCGATTGGGCTTTCCGAACCAACACGCAATCTCGTTCGTCCGCGGCGAGAAGCTGCTGGCGGGCAACCGCGGCGCGTTTGGCGTGATGTCGTTGGATTGATTGAATCTGTTCTTCAACGGGCAGCGTTGTCTTTGGCTGCGTTGCTGTTTGCCCCGATGCGATGACTTGCGTCAGCGCCCGAGCCAACCACGGTGCGGAGTCGCGGATCATTGGGTCGTCGGCCGACAAGAACGCTCGGCTGCTGCCCGGATCACCACAACGTGCACAACGTCCGATCAATTGACGATCGACGCGACTGGATCGATGATGTTCAGCGACAATGACGTGCAGTCCGCCTTGCTTGCGAACCGTGGGATGGAGTCCGATGTCCGTGCCTCGTCCCGCGATGTTGGTGGCGACGGTAATCGCTCCGGGCTGCCCCGCACTGGCAACCACCTCGGCTTCGTCCGCGGTTTGCAGCCCGTTGAGCAGTTCGTGCTGCAATCCGTGTTTCGAGAGTTCTTTCGACACGGCCAGACTGGAAGCGATGTCCAGCGTCCCAATCAAAACGCTGCGTCCCGCCTCGACCATTGCTCGAGCTTCCACCGCGATGGCACGAAGCTTGTCCGCTTGCTTGGAAGAAACATGCGGCGGCAGGATCACACGTTGCGATGGCAAACGCGGATTCACCGTTTGCACTTTCAGACCGTACACGGTTCGCAACTCGTCGCGGCAATCGCTGGCTGTTCCGGTGACTCCCGCGAGGTAGTCATACGATCGATAGAAACGTTGACGAGTGATCTTGGCGAGTGCCTCGGATTCTCGCCGGATGGGCAAGCCTTCTTTGGCTTCAACCGCTTGTTGCAGACCGCCTGACCAAGTCCGGTCTTCGTAGATGCGTCCGGTCGACGGATCCACAATCCGAACCTCGCCGGATTCGACCACATAATCGGCATCACGATGCAGCAGATGCTGAGCTTGCAACGCGAGTTCAATGTATTCATGCCAAGGCCGATGCAGCGAAGCATCTGACACCGCATCGACCGATTGATAAACGCGATCCAAGCCGTCTGAGTTCAGCTCCACACGTTTCGCGACGCATCGGAAATCGCGTGTTTCTTTGAGTTCGCTTGCGATCGGAATGGCTCGCCGATGGACCTCGGCATCGTCGGCTTCCCCCGGGTGCGTTCCGGAAAGCAACAACGGTGACAAAGCGTCGTCGATCAACACGTGATCGATTTCGTCGATCAGGGCGACCGCCAATCCACGTTGCAGTTGCTTGTCGGCTTGAGCATCCATCTGCAAACGCGAAAGCAGCGATGCGCCGGGACGTCGACGCATCTTGGTTCCCAGAGCCAATTGGTCTTTCAAATAGTCAAAGCCAAAGGCGTGACCGGGTCCGTAGGTGACGTCCGCACGGTAAGCCGCGCGGGTTTGTTCCGCAGAAGCGTCCTCGGGCAAACAACCGCTGTTCAATTGCAGCAGATTCCAAGTGGGTTCCAGTTGTTGATGATCACGTGCCGCGAGGTAGGCATTGGGCGTTGCCAAGTGAACGCCACGACCGGGAATGGCTGCGATGACCGCAGCGACGAACATGGCAAACGTCTTGCCTTCGCCGGTCTGCATTTCCGCGACTCCGCCACGTCCGTTCGCGATCCCCGAGGAAACGATCAGTCCCGCACGAAGTTGCACCTCAAACAATTCGATCTTGTGGGTACGACGAATGGCTTCCGAGGCGATGGCAACACTGTCGATCAAACACGTGCGCCAAATTTCCGTCACGGACGAACCGGAGTCGGAAGCGTTTCGGCGAAGCCAATCGTAGCGAATGTTGGATAGGCCGCCGGCGAGGTCTTCATCGGAGGCGGAACGCCAACGCTGGCCTCGTGAGTGGATCTGCACCAACAAATCGTCGATCGCGAATTCCGTCGGTTGCGATCCGAACGCAACACGTTTGAACTGCGGAAACCAAGATTGTGTGAGCGAAGCCATCATGGTGTCGGCTCCGCGGGTTTTGGGGGACTGAATGGTTCGCTTTCAATCATCCCGCCGAACGGTTGCGGTTCCGGTGGCGTCATCACCGAAAGATCATTCAGGGGCGGCGAAACCTCCGCCACGTTGCACACCAACAACACGCCCATCGCTTTGCGAAGGCTGACCCAAGACAAAGCGTGGGCAACTTGCGAGCGAACCAAACTGCGTTCCTCATCCGCCAAACGCTCTTGAGCGTCCAACAGGTTTTCAATCAACAGAATCGCGTTTTCGTTGGGATCGGGCAGCAACGTCCATCGCGAACGCAGGTATTCGACTTCTCTGGCCGCGGCGTTGGTCGATTGCTGTTTGGCGATCAGCTCATTGAATAGAGTCTGAGTTTCGCGAACGGCGATTTCGACTTCCGTGATCGCTGCTTCGGTGGTTTGTTGGAATTCGGCGTAGGATCGCGTCCATTCCCATCGGTTGCGACGCAAACGAGCTTGGTTGGCACGGTTGCCCCACGGACGTTCAAACACCAAACCGGCGGAGTAAGTCGGACGCCCTTCGCTGAATTGGCGGCCAATCGCCCCGAACGTGTTCGTTCCGGTTTCCAATCCGGCGACATAGGAACTGAGCAACAAATCCAAACGCGGCAACACTTGGTTGCGAGCGGCACCGACGCGGGTCGACACAGCATGCATTTGTTGCAAGCTTTGGACGATGTCGGGACGGTTGTCCAACGCCGTCAGCGTCGCGTCACGCGTGCTCAGTTCGATGGACTGCATCAATGGTTTTTCAACCGGCACCATCTCGTATTCGGCGAACTGAGCGAATTGACGATCGCCGGTTAGCAAACGCAACTTTGATTGCGCGTTGCGAATCCGAGTCTCGATGCGAACCAAATCGGCACGCCGTTTGGCGACGGCGACGTTGGCACGAAGGATTTGTCGTTGCTGAGAGTCAACTTCACCGCGAGCCAGCAACACACCTTGCATCTCTTGGGCACTTTCCAGCAAACGACTGCGTTGCAGCCATTCCGCTCTGGCTTGATACAATTCCCAGTACGCCGTCGTCACGTCCAACAGGTGAGTCTGGATTTCTTCACGGACTTCGCTGTTGGTGATTTGCGCGTCGATCTTCGCCAGGATCACTCGCGTGCGATTGACGGCTTTGCCATGGTCGCGAAGCAACGGTTGAGAGAAGTTCAATTCCAACCGTGAAGTTCCCTGCGGATTGGGAACGAGGAAGGTGGAGTTGTTGTTTTGGAACCCGCCGCGTTGGACCAGTTCCAAATTTCCACCGGAAGTCATCTTTTTGCGAACACCCGCCGACGACGAGAACAAGTTGTCGCGAAACCGTTCAGACGCGTCGCCAGTGGTCAGCGTGCTGCCGACCGGGTCGTTGGTGTCGGTGTAGTTCGCATCCAAGAACGTCAACGGATCAAA
This sequence comes from Rhodopirellula halodulae, assembly GCF_020966775.1. Classification (NCBI taxonomy): domain Bacteria; kingdom Pseudomonadati; phylum Planctomycetota; class Planctomycetia; order Pirellulales; family Pirellulaceae; genus Rhodopirellula; species Rhodopirellula halodulae. Next base: position 77,966 of record NZ_JAJKFV010000004.1, read on the forward strand.
CTGGGCGTCGGCGATCACGATGTCAGTCATCGAGATCTGTGGTTCCGTCAAAAGACCACGCACGTAAGGCGATGCGATCAGTGCGGTCTGCGCCAACGCGGAAGCATCCACCGGCGTGTGTTGATCGGCCAACCCCAGTGGCGTCGTGACGTGTTGGTCCCACCAAACCGTCTTTGGATCCAGCACCGTGACCTGACCACCCAGGATGCTCGGCTTGGCCAGCGCGGGCGAGTTTTCAAACCAGCAGGATTCATCCCCATCGGTGACGGGTGTATCCAAAACCTGGCTGCGGTAACGATCGATGTGGTGTTCGTAGGGACGCGAATGCACAGCGTTCGGAATGGGCAGCTCGAGGTTCTGGTGCATTTGATGGCTGGGCACTTCGACCGATGTTTGCGCCACCGCCGATTGAGGGTCGATGGCCCCGCAGCAGCCGACACAAACCAAACAACTCAGTGCCAATCGTTTCAGCCACGTCGAACGAATCGACGCGAGTTTGCTGACTCTGTGAGTGCGCAGCCCAACTTTCAGGACGCGAGTCGGCGTCGTTCGGAGCGGAGCGGCAAACAGTTTCACGTCAGCTGTCATCGAATCAAAGAGCAAGGTCGGTCGGCGCAGAACCTGGGCAAGAGTCCACGCGATGCTTTCTCGAATCGGCCGACCACGTGTCTGGGTACGAATTGAATCCCGCAATCGAACGTCATCGTTACACCGACAAGTGGGGTGATTGTCGCAATCGTTACAGATTCACCACCTCGCAAGGAAAACCAGAACTTCGCAGACCGTATTGCCGTCACGGCCCACGTTTGTCGCCTACGTTTCGGCGGACGACCGGCCCACACCAATGGGTTGTACCGTGAGCAAACGTGTGTCGATGATGTTGTCCCTTGATTCGCGCACGGAAGCGAGGTTCCGAATGTCAAATTGGTCAACACACTGGTGGCAGCGTTGCTGTTTGCGATGGGACCACGTCGCAACGCTGACCCAGCAATCCTTGCTGCCTCGTCGCTCCGTCGCTCACCGTCGTCCCTCGCCGAGCATCAGCACCCTGGAACCAATGGTGCTCTTCAGCGCATCGCCGATCGATCCCGCGATGATGGACACCGCGGATGGCAACGATTCAAGCGGTGATGGATCATCCGCTGCGACGGTGATGGAAATCCCTCTGGAATCCGACGCCCAATCGGAACAGGCAACCGCGTCATCCAGTGTTGACGATCCTGCCACGCAAAACGATTCAACCAGCGTGGCCGAGATCATCTTTGTTGATTCGGCGACTCCTGATTTGGACGCGTTGCTCGAAGAACTGCGCATTCATCGTGCCGGCAGCGAAGTCGTTGTCTTGGATGCCAATCGCGATGGGATCACACAGATATCGGAGATCCTAGAGTCACGTTTCGACGTGCAATCGGTGCAGATCATCTCGCACGGCGAAGGCTCCTCGGTCCGTTTGGGCAACGTTTGGTTGAGCGCTGGCAACTTGGATGCCTACGCCGGTGAGATCGCAACGTGGCAACATGCGCTGACCAGCGATGCGGACATTCTGTTTTATGGCTGTGATTTGGCCGCGGATGCCGATGGCAAGACGTTGGTGGATTCGATCGCCGCGTTGACGGGGGCCGACGTGGCCGCCAGCACCAATGACACGGGTCACGATCGCTACGAAGCCGACTGGGTGCTGGAATACGCGACGGGAACGATTGAAACCGAGATCGTCGTCAGCGAAGCGTTCCAGGAATCCTGGCAATACAAACTTGCCACCATCACCGTCACGACTTGGGTGGATGAATCCAACGACAACGGCGAAATGTCACTGCGAGAAGCCATCGCGATCGTCAATGCGGGTTCCGGCGGGGACACGATCGTGTTCGATGCTGCGCTGGACACACCCACTGTCTTTCAACTGACCAGACATGGCAGCGAGGATGACGCGAACCTTTATGGCGACCTGGACATTCTGAAAGATGTCACGATTGTCGGTCACGGGATCGATGTGACGATCCTGGACGGCGGCGAGATGAGCCGTCTGTTTGATCTGCGTGGAGGAAACCTGACGCTCACCGACGTGACGCTGCGAGATGGTCGGGCAGAGGGAGAGATGGGCGGTGCCATCCGGGTGGATACAGCCGGTTCCACGTTGGTTTTGGAACGTGCCTATTTAACCAACAACTCGGCGACGGAAGGGGGAGCCATCGGCAGTTTCGGGACCATCGAGCTGACCGACGTTTCGATCATCGACAACGGTGGCGTCAACGGCCAAAGCACCAACACGGGCGGCGGGATCACCAACCGCGGCACGGCGAGACTGAATCGTGTCACCCTTTCCGGGAACGTGGCGACCGTGGGCGGAGCCATCTTCGCCGAGGCCGACGCGTCACAAACCACATTGAAGAATGTCACCCTCAGTGGCAACACGGGGACCAACGTCGGCGGAGGTTTCTACAACAAGGCCAACGCGCGGATCGTTCATTCGACGATCACGGCGAACGATTCCAACATCGGCGGCGGCGTCTATGTGGAGTCGGGCAACACCATCATCGCCAACAGCATCGTCAGCGGAAACACCGCCACCTCATCGGGACCGGATGTCCAAGGTGCTTTCTCGTCGAGCGGTGGCAACCTGATTGGCACGGTCGGAGTGGCGACTGGTTTCGGAGGAGAAGACTTCATTGGCGCAGCGGCAAACCTGGACACGCTCGCCAACAACGGCGGCTATGTGCAAACGCATGCATTGCTGGCGGGGAGTGCCGCGATTGACGCGGGGGTGGAACTGGCAGGCACCGCCGCGGACGCGAGAGGATTCAGCTCACTCGATTCGCAAATTGATATCGGAGCGTACCAATACGAGGGTGCGGTGGTCGATCGCCTGTTTTGGATTGATTACGACAATCAGGAGATCAAATCCTCCAAGCTAGATGGCACGGACGTTCAAACGGTCGCCAGCGGAATTGGCCATCCCAGCGAGTTATCGGTCGATTCGGTCAATCAGCGTTTGTATTTCTCTGATCCTCAATCAGGACGCATCCGACAAATCAATTTCGACGGGACCGGGCTGACGAACATCCTGACCGACTTGAATGAGCCACGCGGTTTGGAAGTTGACCTCATCAACGGCAAAATCTACTGGGTGGAGGACGATGATTTTGAGAATCACGTCAAACGGGCCGACCTCAACGGAACCAATGTGGAAACGTTGGCGACTGAAACCGCCGGTGGGTTCTATCTAACTCGGCCCAACGATATCGAGTTGGACTTGATCAATGGTCACGTCTACTGGAGTGACCAAATGCGTCGGGTGGTCGAACGCATGGATTTGGATGGTTCCAACCGAAGCGTTCTGTTCACCGCATCGTCCTCCGTCACGGGCATTGCGATCGATGTCAAAAACAACACGCTTTACTACTCCATGGCCAATGGTGACGAGGAAATCTGGCGTGCGGACCTGGACGGCACCAATCGAAGTGCGTTGATCACCAGCGGATTGACCTCACCGGATGGCTTGGCAATCGATCACGTCAACGAAAAGTTGTACTGGACCGACGGTGGTGAACCTGGCATCTATTTCTCAGATTTAGATGGGTCCAACGTCACCTCGTTGGGAATCGCGGGCCTGAGTGAACCCCGTGGAATTGGCTTGGGAGCGTCCGGGGACAATGAACAACCCTTGTCATTCGGTTTCCAACCCACTGACGTCGTTGAAAACACGGACACGAGCGGTGGGGTGTCCGTGGGGACGCTGACCACGATCGATCCCAATGAAGGCGAAAGCTTTACCTACACCGTTGTGGGTGGTCCCGACGCGGGAAGTTTTTCGATCGGCGGCAGCAATTCGGATGAACTGATCCTGACCGATGGGGTGTTGGACTTCGAGACCAAACCGACCTACACGGTGGTGGTACACGTCGCCGATTCGATGGGGAACAACACCACGCAAACGTTGACCATTCGGGTGCAGGATCTGGCGGAACCCGATGGGCTGTGGTTCACAACGGACAAAGACGTCAGCGGCTCGTCGGTTTCCGGATTGTCCAATTGGGGTGAAGACCAAATTGTGCAGGTGGCCGATCCTGGTTTGAGCTTTGACGGTGGTGGCGGCACGGCGGGTTCGGTTTCAACGCCCGGTTTTCGTTTGGAAAACTTCACCGCCGACACCAGTGTCTCAATCAGCGGGATGCACTCGGTTTGGTCAAACTTGAGTGTCGGTAGCGGTGCCAATAGTTTTGATCTGCAAGAAGGAGACTTGCTGCTCCTCATTGACAAGAACGGGGTGACGTTCTCGAGTGAAAACGAAGCGGACAAGACCTTTGACAAAGGTGAGGTCGTCGTTTTCCGCGCGTCCACCCCCGGTGATTATTCGTCGGGCGATTTCTTCCTGTTGCTGGATGATCCCATCGGCGGGGATCTGCGAGGGATATCTCTCGTTGAAAGTGTGAATGGAGTTCAAGTCGGTGACACGACGCTTGCTCAGGGAACGTTTTTGCTTTCGCGAAGCGGTGGAAGCGAGAAAGACCGCATCTACACCTTCCATGCGGACACCGTCGGTGAATCGAACACCGCTGGTACGCAAGCGATTCTGATCGAAGGCGATGATTCAGTCGAGGATTCCAACGGAGGCAATCTGGACTTCTCGGAACGAATCGTTGGAATCCATTTGGTTGAAAACAATGTCACCGTCGGTGGTGTTGCACTGACGGCTGGTGACCTGCTGATCGCCGTCCACGAGGGATCCGATGAAAGCACCAACATCGCCGGTCAAAACGGTCGCAACCAAGATGTCTTTCGGTTGACGATGTCATCGACGCGAATCGGTGGCAATGCATCGATTGCAACCGCCGAACGTTTGTTCGATGGGAGCGACATCGGGTTGGAAAACCATGAAAATCAGGAGATCAACTCGCTGACCCTGGTCGAAAGTGTCATGTCCAATTCGCCAGTGGGTGCGATCAGTGACACCGATGCCGATCCCAATTCGATCGACGAGGACGCCAGCATCGGCACGGCGGTGGGTGTCCAAGCCTCCGCGACCGATCCCGATGGCGATACCGTGACCTACAGCTTGGTCAGCGATCCCGATTCGAAGTTCACGATTGACTCCAGCACGGGCATCGTGACCTTGGCGGCGACGCTGGACTATGACATCGCCACGCAACACAGTTTCACCGTTCGAGCAACCAGCTCCGACACGTCCTGGCAAGAAGCCAGCTTCACCATCCAAGTCAATCAGGTGAACTCCGCTCCGACAATTGCAATCAATTCGGTGTTGGGGTCGATCGCGGAAGACGCGGACTTAACCGGTGGCGTCCACGTGGCCAACATCGTGTTGACCGATGATGGAATTGGCACCAACGATTTCACGCTCACCGGTGATGATGCCGCACTGTTTGAACTTCGCGACTCAAACACCAAACTTTTTTTGCGTGATGGCGTCACGCTCGACTACGACACCAACAATGTGTTGGATGTGAATGTGGTCGTGGACGACACCGATGTCGGCGGTTCACCGGATGACACGAAGTCATTCCAAATGACCGTGACCGATGTGAACACGGCGCCCACGGTCAGCCTCAGTCAATCCGGCACCTCGCTGGCCGAAGACACCGCGACGGGATCTCGTATCAAGATGGCCGACATCATCGTGTCGGATGATGGCACCGGAACCAACGTGCTGTCGCTGTCCGGTGATGATGCGGCGTTGTTTGAGATTGATGGCAATGAGTTGTTTTGGCGAGGCGATGCGGCGTTGGACTTCGAAACGGCATCGACACTGGATGTGACCGTGGATGTCGATGATTCGTCGCTCGGCGGTGGAATCGATTCGTCGACGAACTTCACGCTGACCGTCACGGACGTCAACGAAGCCCCCTCGGTGAGCTTGGCCAATCAGGTCACCACGATCAGCGAAGGTGCCGACCTTTCGTCCGGCATGAAGGTCGCCGACATCGTGGTGGATGATGATGCACTAGGAACCGAGACGTTCGCTCTGATCGGAGCTGATGCGGCGTTGTTCCGAATCGATGGAACGGAACTTTGGCTGGTCAACAACGCGTCGTTGGACTACGACAGCAACGCCACGTTGGATGTGACGGTTGAGGTCTACGACGCCAGCTTGTCCGCCAGTGCGTTGGACACGGCGGCTCATTCGATGACCGTGACCGATGTGAACACGGCTCCCACGGTCAGTCTCAGTCAATCCGGCACCTCGCTGGCCGAAGACACCGCGACGGGATCTCGTATCAAGATGGCCGACATCATCGTGTCGGATGATGGCACCGGAACCAACGGGCTATCGCTGTCTGGTGATGATGCGGCGTTGTTTGAGATTGATGGCAATGAGCTGTTTTGGAGAGGCGATGCAGCGTTGGACTTCGAAACGGCATCGACACTCGATGTGACCGTGAATGTCGATGATTCGTCACTCGGCGGTGGAATCGATTCGTCGACGGACTTCACGCTGACCGTCACCGATGTCAACGAAGCCCCCTCGGTGAGTTTGGCCAATCAGGTCACCACCATCAGCGAAGGTGCCGACCTGTCATCCGGCATGAAGGTCGCCGACATCGTGGTGGATGATGATGCACTGGGAACCGAAACGTTCGCTCTGATCGGAGCCGACGCGGCTTTGTTCCGTATCGACGGCACCGAACTTTGGCTGGTCAACAATGCGTCGTTGGACTACGACAGCAACGCCACGTTGGATGTGACTGTTGAGGTCTACGACGCCAGCTTGTCCGCCGGTGCGTTGGACACGGCGGCTCATTCGATGACCGTGACCGACGTGAACACGGCTCCCACGGTCAGCCTCAGTCAATCCGGCACCTCGCTGGCCGAAGACACCGCGACGGGGTCTCGTATCAAGATGGCCGATATCATCGTGACCGATGATGGCACCGGAACCAATGTGCTGTCTCTGTCCGGTGATGATGCGGCGTTGTTTGAGATTGATGGAAACGAACTGTTTTGGCGAGGCGATGCGGCGTTGGACTTCGAAACGGCATCGACGCTCGATGTAACAGTCAACGTCGATGATTCGTCGCTCGGCGGTGGAATCGATTCGTCGACGGACTTCACGCTGACCGTGACCGATGTCAACGAAGCTCCTGATTTCACGCTCACCAACGCCATCACCGTAATCGCGGAAGACGAGGACATGTCCAGTGGTTTGAAGGTGGCCGACTTAGTCATTGATGACGATGCATTGGGCACCGAAAGCTTCTCCTTGCAAGGTGACGACGCGGCTTTGTTTGAGGTCGTCGGTACTGAATTGCGACTTCGTGCTGGCGTGACTCTCGACGGCATCGTGAATCCTTGGCTGGACGTCACCATCGATTTGGACGACGCGTCCATCGGCGGCGGTCCGGAAGCCACGCAAACACTGTCCATCGAAGTCACCAATACAAATACCGCACCGACGCTGGCAGATTTGGAGCGAAGTGCTTTGGCCGGGCAAACGATTCAGTCGGCCGCTTCGGTCTTCGATGGTTTGGCGGAGGATGTCGATGGGAACTCGATGACCGCGCATCTGAGCTCGGGGCCGGTCGTTGGCACGCTCAACCTCCTGCCGACCGGTGAATTCACCTACACGCCTCCTGTCGGTTTCATCGGCCAGATCACGTTTGAGTGGACGGCTTTTGATGGACGCGAACACAGTGCGGCGGCCACCGTGACGTTGACGTTCTTGCCGGTGCCCACCGTTCCACAGCCTCCTCCCACGCCGACGGTCGAGGACAACGGCAGCGGATCTGAATCGCAGCGAGAAAGCGAAGCTGCCGAGTCGGCGTCCGAATCCGAAAGCAAAGAAAGCACGGAAGACGAATCCAAAGAAGCGGACTCTGAATCATCCGCCGAAGCGGAAGCGTCGGAAGTCGCCGTGGCCATGCCCAATGCGGCGGCCACCACCACCGAAGCCGGAGCTCAGGGTGGCGAAGGGGCCGCGGGAACCGACGACACATCGGGCGATGGCCAGCGAATAGGCTCCGCCGTCAACGAAGCCCGCTTAGCACAAGAAGCCGCCGAGCGTGAACTGCAACGAGAGACCACTCAAATTGCAAATGGTGGTTCGTCCGACCGCATGGATCGCCTGGATTTGGACTTTGACTTCGGCAGCGATAGCGTGCGGATGAACTCGGTTGACTACGCCTTGATGAGTCAGCCGGGCGAGATGTGGGACCAACTCGACAGTTACCAGCACCGCTTGGATTCACAAATCAAAGGCGACTTGATCGTGGTCGGAACGGCCGGAGCCGCCGCCTCCAGTGTGACCGTTGGTGTGGTGGCTTGGGGTTTACGAAGTGGATTGTTGTTGTCCGGGTTGATTGCTCACATGCCAGCGTGGCGTGCGGTGGACCCGCTCTTGATCATGCAAGGTTTCTCTGGAAACGGTGACGGCGAAACCCTCGAAGAACTCATGGACCGTCACGACAAAGCGATGGAAGACGAATGATCTCTCTCTATCAACGAATCCCGATTCGAATTCGGATCTCGCTCGGACTGGTCGGTCTCATGGCGGGCAGTTTGCTCGTCGCCAGTGCCGCTGGGTTCTTTCCCAACGAGCAAGAGGAAATCTTGCACGGTCGTGCGCGCTTGTGCGAAACGTTGGCGATCAGTGGCACGGCCATGGCCAGCAATGGACAAGTCGACTCGTTGCGAGTCACGCTGGAATCGGTGGTGCATCGCGACCCGCAGATTCACTCCATCGGCTTGGTCTCGGTGGAAGGACAGTTGCTGGTTGCGGCGGGCGATCACGTGGGTCACTGGGACGAAACGGTCAGTGACAACGTGAACCAAATGCGCGTTCCGGTGTTCCGTTACGGAAAACAGTGGGGCGAGATGCAGGTGGCATTTGCCAACACCGGTGGATTGTTCGGATTGAACTACTGGGCTCCAGCGTGGTTGCTGATTGTCTTGGTGCCCGCCTGCTTGATCCAGTTTTCGTTCTTTCTCAAGAAGACCTTGGAAAGCCTAGATCCATCCGGCGCCGTCCCGACTCACGTCGAAAACGCATTGGACACGATCACGGTTGGTTTGGTTTTGTTGAATTCTCGCGGCCGAATCCTGTTCACCAACCGGCGTCTGAATCAATTGCTCTCTCGCGAAGCATCGGAATTGATGGGCGAGAAAATCGATGAGTTGGATTGGCGATCCATCGAAGGCAGCGATGAAAAACGCCCTTGGGTCGAATCGCAAGAGATCGATGATTCCGTGCTCGACCGCATTCTGCAATTTGAGAACAACGGACGCATGCTGACCTTCAGCGTGAACTGCACACCGATCGCGGGACAAGGCTACTTGGTCACGTTCGAAGACATCACGTTGATCGAAGAAAACAAAGTGGCTTTGGCGAAAGCCCGCGACGCCGCCGAAAATGCCAACGCGGCAAAGAGCGACTTCCTGGCCAACATGAGCCACGAAATTCGGACACCATTGAACGCGGTGTTGGGATTCACCGACGTCCTACGTCGTGGCTTGGTTTCCAACAGCAACGAAGCCGTCGATCACCTGAACATGATTCACCGTTCCGGGGCTCACCTGTTGGAATTGATCAATGACATTTTGGACTTGTCCAAGATCGAGTCAGGCCACCTGCAAGTCGAATCGATTGACACTAGCTTAGAAGCAATCGTCACCGACGTGGCCAACACTTTGAAAGTCAAAGCAGACGAACAGGCGTTGGATTTGAAAGTCGAATTCCGAACCGCGATCCCACGCACGATCCAGGCCGACCCGACTCGTCTGCGTCAGGTCATCACGAACTTGGTCGGCAACGCGATCAAGTTCACCGAGGACGGATCGGTTTCGATCGTAACTTCGTTGCTCAAGACTCCGTCCAATTCCGTGGAAGGCTACGACCCGATTCTTCGGATCGACATCATCGACACCGGCATCGGAATGACACCCGAGCAACAAGCCAAGATCTTTGACTCGTTCGTCCAAGCCGATAGCTCCACGACGCGAAAGTTTGGCGGTACCGGATTGGGACTTTCGATCAGTCGCCGTTTGGCGGAAGCCATGGGCGGATCGTTGACCGTGCACAGCGAAATCGGCGTCGGCAGCACGTTCCGTGTGGAATTGCCAACTCAGTCCGCTGCTCTGAATGACATGATCAGCCCGGAAGAATTGGCACGCTTGGCCAAGGAAAAGGCTCAGGCCGATGCAAACTCCGAACTGCTGCGTCTGCCAGCAAAACGAGTGCTGATTGTCGATGACGGAGAAGCCAACCGTCGCTTGATCGAATTGGTTCTGAAGCGAGCCGGCGCCCAAGTCGGCACGGCGGAAAACGGCCAAGAAGCCTTGGATGCGATCGAACTAGCTAACGAATCAAATGACGCTTACGCGTTGGTGTTGATGGACATGCAGATGCCGGTGCTAGACGGGTACTCGGCCACACGCCAACTACGATCCAGTGGCAACACGACTCCGGTGGTTGCGTTGACCGGGAACGCCATGCGTGGCGACCGCGAAAAATGCATCGAGGCTGGCTGCGATGACTTCTTGACCAAACCGGTGAACCTGGACGAGCTGTTGGCGATGGTGTCGCAGTATCTGGGAACGGTTGACCCGGCCGCTCATCCCGCCATCACATTGGATGCGACTCCATCGGTTCCGGCCATCGAGTTTGGAAACGAAACCGCTTCAACCGAAACACCATCCAGTGCAGCGCCACGAACCAGCGAAACATCACCATCCAATCAAGCCAGCGACGCGATTGTTCCAAGCTTGCCGATGGACGACGAAGACTTCCGCGCCATCGCGGGCGACTTCGTGTCGCGATTGCAAACACGTTTGGATGGAATCGAACAAGCCATCCAAGAATCAAAATTCGACGTCGTGCACGGGGAAGCTCACTGGCTCAAAGGAGCCGGCGGAACCGTGGGGCTGGATGTCTTCACCGAACCCGCAAGGACACTGGAGCAAGCGGCCAAAGACGAATCGAGTGAAATCGCCACGCAGATGCTGGCTGAAATTCGACAGTTGCATCAACGCGTCGTGATTCCCGGCTTGGTTTTGTCCGAAGCAGCGGCGATCGACCTCACCGCCGCAATGAATCGCGATCCGAGCGACGTAGGTCTTTCACCGGTTCAAGACATCGCGTCGATCCCAAATCCAATTCAATGTGCGTTGCCGCTGGATGATCCCGACTTCCACGCCATCGTGTCGGACTTTGTTGTCCGTTTGGACGCCCGATTGCTGGACATGCGAAACGAACTCAATGAAAGACGCTACGAGGACTTGGGACTCAGTGCACACTGGTTGAAAGGTGCCGGTGGCACGGTGGGCTATGGTGACTTGACCCAACCGTCACGCGAATTGATCGACGCCGCTCACCAGAAGGATTTGGCAACTTGCGAAGCTCGCTTGGCAGAAATTGAATCTGTTCGCAGACGCATGATCGTGCCCGGTCCGATGCCACAAGCGACTTCATAGTCGATGGGGGTAATCGCCGGTGCAATATGCGTCGCGACGAAGCCGTTTCAATCCGCTCAATCGTTCCAGCTATCCAAGAACCGATGCACATCCGGCCGCAAGCATCGGCAGTGCGACGCATGCACCGATCTGTAAGCCATGTTTCTTGGAAGCTACATACGTTGCGAATTTTGAAACCCATTATTTGATGCCGGTATCCGTTCCATGAGTTCTCTTCCCAACACTAGCGATTCTGCCGTCTTCAGCGCGCCAGTTGTTCCTGGGAGCGGTCCCGGATCACCTGGTGCCCTGCCGCAAGGAAACTCAGCCAAGCCGGTCCCCACCCTGCCCGGCAAGATCATGATCGTCGACGACGAGATCGCCAACGTCTTGGTCGTGAAGAAGTATTTGGAACGCGCGGGCTATCGAAATTTCGAAACCACGACGGACTCCAGCGCGGCATTTCGGATCCTTGAAAGCAGCATGCCTGACGTGCTGTTGTTGGACATCAACATGCCCAACGTCGATGGCATCCAAATCTTGGAACGTGTGCGTCAGGATCCTCGGTTCAAACACTTGCCGGTTCTGATCTTAACAGCGAATACTGACGAACGAATCAAGTTGGTGTGTTTGGAATTGGGCGCGACGGACTTCTTGTTGAAGCCTGTCGACCCGATGGATTTGACGCCACGCGTTCGTAACTCGCTGCAAAGCAAGAGCTTCCAAGATCGCCTGCAACACCACGCGGCCGAACTGGAATTGAAGGTCGAACAACGCACCCGAGAACTGGAAGCGTCACGTCGCGAAGTCATCTACTGCTTAGCTCGTGCCGCCGAGATGCGTGACAACGACACCGGAAACCACGTCATTCGAGTCGGTCGCTTCGCGGGAATCATCGCGGGAGGAATGGGACTTCCCGATTGGTTCGTTCGCGACATCGAAATGGCAGCTCAGCTTCATGACGTTGGAAAGATCGCCATTCCCGATGGCATTCTGTTGAAGCCGGGCAAACTCGAACCCGAAGAATTTGAGGTGATCCAAAACCACGTGAAGTTTGGTCATCAGATCATCCAGCCACACACAGGCAGCGACGCTCGCCGCATGCGATCGCATGTGGAATTGGGAGCAGACATGCTCAGCAACGGCAGTGCTCTCATGCGTCTTGCGGCCAGCATCGCACAAACGCACCACGAGCGTTTTGACGGAACCGGATACCCACTCGGTTTGGCTGGAAACGACATTCCTTTGGAAGGCCGCATCACCGCCGTTGCCGACGTGTTCGACGCGTTGTCAGCCGAACGTCCCTACAAGAAAGCCATGCCGCGAGAAAAGTGTTTCGCGATCCTCGAAGAAGGTCGCGGCACCCACTTTGATCCCGAGGTGCTGGACGCATTCTTCGAGTGCACGAAAGAAATCGTTCGCGTGCAGTTGGACTACATGGACCACTGCGAACCCGCCCCGCCAAAGCCACTCGAAGAAACGCCTTCAGAAGAAGACTGAGTCAGGTGTCCATCGCAACTACCTGATCACTCGTTCCAGACTCGAACGAAAAACCCTGCGTCCAGCTCTCGCCCGTTGGCGTCTGGCAACCGCAAACGTCCGACCTTGAACCGCACTTCGCCGGACGGTGAAACCACGCGTCTCAGGTTTTGATCCAGGTACATCTGCACATCGTGCTGATTCACATCGGGTGAATGCCCCGTGATCAGCATTCGAAACGCCGTCGGGTCCAACAACTTCAAACAATCATCGATCAGCGGCCACATGTCTCGCGACAATCGCCAAGCCTTTCCACTTGGCCCGTGCCCGTATGCCGGCGGGTCCATCACGATCGTGTGATATCGATTCTCACGACGAACTTCTCGCGCCGCAAACTTGACGGCATCGTCGACCAAAAAACGGATCGGCGGTTCCGTCCAACCATTCGCCGCGGCGGCCTCGCGAGCCGATTGCACATTGGGTTTCGCCGCGTCCACGTGAGCCACCGCAAACCCCGCGGACACCAACGCCATCGTGGACGCCCCCGTGTAGGCAAACAGGTTCAATGCTCTTGGTTGCTCTCCATCACTGGAAATCGCGGGCAACTTCTGAGTCCTCAACCAGTGCCAGTTGGGGGCTTGCTCTGGAAAGACACCAATGTGCCCGTAGGGTGTCGGGCCAACCGGCATTTGAAAACCGTCACACGACATTGTCGAAGCGTTCCAGCGAGTACGATGAGTCCAACGTTTGGACTTCATTTCAAAGCGACTGTCGGCCTTTGACCATCGACCAGGTTGTCGGCGGACGAATCCTTCCGCGGCGGGCGATGGCCGGTCCAGCAACCGCCCCGCCACCAATTCCAGCTTTCTCCCATCCCCAAAGTCCAGTAATTGATAGCCATCAGAATTGGACTGGAGTGCCTGTTCGCCGAGGTATTGACCAGCAGATTGGGAAGGTTTGGAACGACTCATTCCGGCAGTGTATCGCGCGGATCGTGAACGTCGATGAGTGCACCAATCAAGCCTTGTCACCGCCGCCCCAGAAAGTTAATCTTTCCGCTCCACGTGCCGAAAACGACAGCCAACAAAACTGTCGTACAGGCACTCCGGGCGATTAGCTCAGTTGGTTAGAGCGCTGCTTTCACACGGCAGAGGCCACAGATTCGAATTCTGTATCGCCCATTTCGGTGACCTGCCGAAAACCTTGTCAGTTGGCGGTCGAGAAGCCTCTTGGGCGTTCGCTTGGCGGACGGCTGCTTGGGACACGCTTTGCGGGCTTGGCATTGGATTCTTCGTTCAGAAGAGATCGCACTTGTTCGGCGCCAAAAGACTCTCTGACTCGCGCTGGCAAAATCAGCGTGCCGAACTTTTGGTTGCGATGATTTCTTCAAAGACTCTGCGCAACATTTGGATGCTGGCGGGTTTCACCAAATGGTGATCGAAGCCCGCAGCCGACGCGTTCTTGACGTCCTCCGGCTGACCGTTGCCCGTCATTGCGATCAATGTGGTTCCTGAAGATTTTTTGAGGGGCAGGAGCGCGGCGGCGACTTCATAACCTGAGTGCCCCGGCATGCAGATGTCCGAAAACACAACATCAGGTTTGATCTTGTGGACAAGCTCAATTCCCTCTTCCGCACCAAGCGCCATCTGTGCTTGATGCCCAAGAGCACCAATCAGTTTTACCAGCATCGTTGCAACGGCTCGGACGTCGTCAATGACAACAACGTTCAGCGTTGTTTCGGATGGTACGCAGGTCAATTGTTCGTCACTGATTTCCGTTTGGTTGGAGATTGGCAGGCGAACCACAAAACGGCTTCCCGGACCTTCGTAGGTTTGGTCCAAGACAACAACTCCGTCGTGGAGCCCCACCAACTGCTGCACAAGCGTGAGTCCGATCCCCAGACCTCCTTGACTTCGCGTGACGGAACTTTCGACCTGGGTGAACATCTCGAAAATTCCTTCGGCGTCTTCTGGTGAGATTCCAACACCGTTGTCAGCAACGAAGACTTCGACGAATCCATCGCTCACTTCACATCCCACATCAATCGCGCCACCAGATGGTGTGTATTTGCAGGCATTGTTGAGAAGGTTCGTGAACACCTGGGCCAGCCGCACACGATCGCCCATCACCACGACGCCGTTTCCCGGACTCAGATCGACGTTGAGTTGATGCCCCCGAGCGAGACAAGACGGTCGGACCGATGACACCGAGGTTTGCAAGATGTCGACCATCGACACGCTCTCTTTTTGAAGCTGGATCTTGCCGCGAGTGATCCTGGATAGATCCATGAGGTCATCGATCAGACGCACCAGTTGCGACGACTGAGCTTGCAGGATCTCCGCAATCTCCATGACCTCCTGCGGATTCTCTTTGCATAACGGCAACAGCTCGGCTGCATTGCTGACCGGAGCAAGCGGGTTGCGAAGTTCATGGGCAAGGACCGCCAGGAACTCATTCTTGCGAGCGTCCATTTCCGCAAGCTGTTCTGCACGTTGCCGGAGTTCTTGTTCCAGTTCCTTCCTGGCGGAGATATCGACCATCACGCCTCGAAGATGGCTGGGGTGCCCCTCATCGTCTGATGTCACATAGACGATGTCACGAAGCCAAACGGTGCGTCCGTCCCTGGTGATGGCGCGGTACTCAAAATCGTGGTCTTGGCACTGTCGCGTTGCGTTCTGGCACAGTGCGATGGAATGTTGACGATCGTCGGGATGGATGATGCTCGGCCAGAATCCGGGGTCAGCAAGCCAGCGTTGAATCGGGTAGCCGAGAATTTGCTCGGCACGTTCGCTGACAAAGCTGAATTCCCACGTGTTGGCATCGGCTTCCCACACGATTGCATCCAAACCATTGACTAAGTTCTGGTACTTCTCCCTGGCTGATTCAGCTTCTTGACGAGCTTGTATCTGCTTTTGAACAAGGCCCTCACGTTGTTGTTCCGCCCGGACGGATTCCGTGATATCGCGGGAGATGGCGAGAATTTGTTCTGGCTCACCATTTTCGCCCCGAATGGGCGTGACGACGACGTCCCACCATCGATCGATTTTGGTAAGGCGAGTCGGACGAATCCCCCGAAATCTGCCCGAGCGACCAGCGAGTGCTTCCGCCACGGCGGTCGCGGCACGCTCACGATCTTCTCCCTCCCAAAATTCAATCCAGGGCGTGCCGATCAATTCGTCCACGTCGTCGATCTCATGCAGCAAAGCTCCCACCGGATTGAGCGAAACAAGGCATCCCTGCAAATCAAGTATTTTGATGCTGTCGTGACTGCTGGCCAGAATTTGTTTCGCCTGTTGCTCGCTCCGGTAGCGTGCCGCCTCCAGCTCGCGAATTTTGGTGACATCGGTGAAGGTGGTGATCGCCCTCGCCTGCTTTCCATTCGCATCCGTGACGAGCTTGGAGCTGGTCAGGATTCGTCGCCGTGTCCCATCCTCATGTTCAAAGACGATGTCTTCATTCGAAATCGATTCGCCACGGCGCATCGTTCGTTCGGTCGGCCACTCTTCGGGTTGATAACGTGTTCCGTCGACGTGATACCCCACGGATGAAGCCAACGCGTCCGCGCTGCCGCCCGCCGACACACGACGGCCTATCAGTTCATGAGCCTGCTCGTTGATGGACAGAACCTTTCGACTTTCGGCATCCGCCACGATGACGCCCGCCGGCAACTGATCCAGCACGGCGTTCGTCAACGAGGTTTCTTCTTGCAATCGACCAAGCAGTTCATCGCGTTCGGCATCGGCTCGAATCTGTTCGGAGATATCGTCGAACATCAAAAGCATCCGACCGGGTTCGCCCTCGTATCCAGCAAGCGGTACGGCCGCGAGTTTGACATGAACCAACGTCCCGTCGCGACGCATCCGATCGGTTGATAGCCCGATGGTCGATTCACCTCGGGCGACCGATTCACGAACTGTTTGACACTCGCTCTGTTTCTTAGGGGGAACAATCGGCAACGCTTCACCAACCACTTCGTCAGAACGGTAGCCAAACATTCGCTCGGCCGATCGATTCCAAAGTTGCACTCGCGCGTTACTGTCAACCACGCAAACAGCCAGGGGTGATTGTTCGATGACGGCAGCCAAGAGTTGCTGCTGGTCGCGTTCGCGTTCGGAAATCGTTACCAGCTCAATTTCTGATTCGACGGAGGACGCCAATTCACTGAGAGTCTCGATCTCCGTCTGATTCCACTCACGAGAGACAGCGTCGAACACGCAAAGCGATCCGAGCACGTGGCCATCCGTCGTGCGAATGGGAATTCCCGCGTAAGCTTTCACTCCAAACTCGGCCACCGCGGGGTTGTCTTTGACGCGAGGGTCGATCGAGGCGTCGTCCACGATGAACGGTTCATCGCACAGGACGGCTTGGCGACAGAAAGAATACGTCAAAGGACTTTCGCGTCGGGATGCCCACGGTTCGGGCAAGCCAATGCAGCTCTTGAAGAACTGGCGGTCTTCGTCGACCAATGTCACCACCGAAGCGGGGCATTTCAGAAGCCTCGATGCGAGGCGGGTCAGTCGATCGAACGCGGCATCCGGCGGGCTATCGAGCAATTTCGTTGCCCGAAGACTGTTCAGGCGGTTTGGATCAGAGATGCGATCGACACTCTGATGATCAGCCATGGTGAGTCTCACAAAGCGGATGGGGCACGTTGGCAACGCGAAATCATAGCGGATGCGGTCGCAATCGAAAGACTCCCGCCACCATCGCTTTGTGCAATTTGCTGGCATGCACCCCCCCGACGCTCAACCACTCAGCGAAATCGCGAAGACATGACTGCCAAGTGTTCGCTGCTTTGACACCGGCCAGATGTTCAACTCGTCGGATGATGGCTGCGTTCAAAGACACCTCGTGGAAATGGCACAGGATTTGTTCAGCCATCTTGCAGTGGTCTCTTTCGCTCATTCAATGAAAGAAGATGAGAAACCAACGGGAAGACGAAAACGTTCGGGCCGAAAGCAGCAAGAGCAAGGATCAGTCATGAAGGAATCGATTGACACGTGGTTCAACAGCATTGACCGCCTTGAGAGCGTCGCGATCGGATCGATTTACTTTTATCTGCTCGTGATTCTTGTCGTTCGAATTTCGGGCAAACGCTTGACCAGCCAAATGAACAACTTCGATTGGATTGTCACGATCGCAATCGGAAGTCTTGTGGGTTCTGGCATCCTGCTGAAAGACGTCTCGATCACCGATGCTACCACCGCGATCGCGATCTTGGCCTCACTGCAGTGGTTGACCACCTACCTCGTCATGAAGAGCTCGCTCTTTCGGCGAGTTGTCAAACCGCAACCGTCCTTGTTGACTCACAAAGGACAATTCGTCACGGAAAACATGCAACGCGAACGCATTTCGGAATCGGAAGTGTTTGCCAAGTTGCGTGAGAAAGGGTTCACCTCGCTCGCCGAAGCAAACTGGGTCGTGCTGGAAACCGACGGCAGTTTGACCGTGATCCCCAAACGCCCCCTGACCTTCCGGGAAGCGAAACTCCTCCAAGACGTCGCCGCGCCCTCGTGGATCGAATGAACATCGTCGCGCTTTCCTTGAACACGTACGGAACAGCATTTTAAGCAGCAGCAATATCAAGCCGCATTCACTCAGCGAACCAGCAACAATGGCCTTCCGCCGGTTCCTGGGGATGCAAGTTCACGTTCGCTTTCGCAAGAGGCGAAGTGGCTTCGGACCTAGAAGAAGTCTTTGCCAAGGCTCGCGAGCAACTTGGCTGCGTTGGGATTGGGCGACGGAGTCTGGTTCGCTCGCATCAAACTCTGACGTGCGGAATCCAAATTACCATCGTCAATGTCCAGCAGAGCGAGATTGTAGAACGCGTCGGCGGCACCCAAGGCCTCGGTGAAATGACGTTCGGCTAATTGTCGTTCGCCTCGGCGATAATGGATCATTGCCAACGTGGTGCGTAGCCTCCGCTGTTTCGGCTCCAACTCGAGTCCACGTTGAGCCTCTGCAATGGCTTCTTCGTAGCGTCGCGCCTCCATCAACGTCCACGCGAAATTGTTGCAGTGGTCTTGGTTGCCGGGATCACTGGACGTCAGTCGCTGATAACGCTGGATAGAATCTTCGAACTGACACAGGCTGGCCAACAACGGTGCCAGTTCGCTGTCCAACGGTGGTTGATCAGGAGCGAGCGATTCGGCTCGAAGATACAGCTTGGAAGCTTCGTTCGCGTGCCCCTTCGCCGCCACCGTTTTCGCGGTTTCCATGCAAAGCGTCCGCTCATCCAACGGCTTGGAGCGATTCGCTGCGTTCAGTTCCGTTTTGTCTTGACCGAGCGGTTTGAGGAAAGATGAATCCTCCGCTCGTTTGAAACGCGCACACCCGGCAAAGGCGTTGATCACCAGCAGCAATGCCAGGCAGCTGATGGTGGATGAAATGGCAGGACGCATGACTAAAAGCCTCCGAAGCCACCGATACCAACGCCGCCCAAACCAGACGGACGCGAAATCGGAGCCCCAGTGCCAGCGGACGAGTTTCGGATGGTTCCGAATCCGCCCGCAACGCGTTCCGCTTGCGGACCGCGAAGTCCCAAGGCGGCGGGAACCGCGACCTGGACGACAGGTTGTGGCACGCCGGCTTGCAGCAACGTTTGTGTCACCGTGTCCACGCGAAAAGCGTCAAGGTCTGTATCGCCGGAAGGCTCAATCACATGGTTTTGTATGGCGAGCAGGCCGCTGCCAGAGTTGCGAGCTAAACGCTCCATTGCCGCCGGTGAAAGCTCCGCGGTACCACCAACGAAGTCCGCTTGGTAGTAGACCGTTTGATCGGCGATCGCATTCCGGACCTGTTCCGTTTGCCATTCACAGACTTTGGTTCCAGCCGGTTCGGGGATGGCTCCTGCGGGCACATCCGCGCACTTGTCGGTTCCGAAGATCCCGTGACGTCCGGCGCAACCGATGGTCAACGCGGAGGAGACCGCGATGGCGGTGAGTGCAAGTTGGGCACGCTTATTCATGGCTCACTCCTGGTTGCAACAACATCTCACCAAACGACTGCGGCGTGGCAGGGGGCAGTGCAGGCTGAACGACCGTATTCGGCATGGACGGCTGATTGTGCGGAACCGGGGCAGCGGCTTGATGAGACATCACCGCGGGGCTGGGACAGCAACGATCCGTGGGTCCGATCTCGCCTGCCATGTAGATCTCTGGGCAACAATGCTCCGCTCGTTTTTGCCGGGCGTAATCGGTGCGAACAGACGAGCGATGATCTTTGCTACGACGGCTTTCCAAGCGATTCGCGATGAAGAATTCGATGTCCGAGGGCTCATGGACATCGTCGCCGGGCAACGATGGTTGCTCACAAGAATCAACAGGAGCCACGAGGTGAGGAGTGACCAAGATCACCAGTTCCTGTTCGCCGCTGCTGCTGCGATTGACGCCACCGGTTGCTCCAACGATAGGCAAATCGCCCCAAAACGGCACTCGGTCGGTGCTCGCTCCATAGTTGGTCTGCAGTAGACCAGCGACCGCGATGGTTTGACCACTGCGAAGTTGGACCGTGGTCGAAAAGTTTCGGCTGTTCAGTCCGGACACCTGGGTGCCGCCGCCTCCGCCACCGATGGATGTGCCCAGTGACTCGTCTCGAGTGCTGACCTCGGCGTTCATTTGCAACCGGATCACGTCGCGGTCTTGAATGAACGGCGTGAATTGCAGTTGAACACCAAAGGGAACGAACGACACGCCTTGCAGGTTGTTTCCTCCCTGTCCGCCGCTGCTGATGATTGGAATGGGGAACTGACCGCCCGCTTGAAAATCAGCGGGTTGGCCATTCATGGCGACCAAGTTGGGCTCCGCAAGCGTCCGTGAAAGATTCAATCGACGCAGGGCTTCGATCGCCATCCGAACCTGCCCCATATCGAGCGACGCCAGGACGTTGGCGCTCGATTGGCCCGCCCCCGCGTTGTTGTTTTGAATCAAGTTTCCCGTGAGAGATTGAAAAACCGTCAAACCGTCATCGTTGTCGACAGCGAAGTTCAATCCAATGCTTCGAGCGGCACTACGATTGACCTCCGCCACGGTGACTTTCAGCATGACTTGCTGCTCACCAACAATCTTCATCTGGTTGATGATTCCCGCTTGAGCCAACGCGACCGGATCGATCACGCGTCGACGTTCGGCCGCCTGTTCCTCACTCGACAAAGGATCAATCGGACTTAGAAAGTCAAAGGCACCTGCAACGGTCACAGGATTGTTGGGACGCGTGACGCCGGGCCGCACGCCGCGAGCTCCTGCCAAGACTTGCAGGATCTGCGACATTTCAATTGCATCGGGGGCTTGGCCGCGAACGATCAGGCGATCGGCGATCTCGTCCAACTCGATGTAGCTGTTGGGGAATTTGTTGTTCAGCTCGTCTTCCAGGTCCTCGACGGGTTTCGCCAGGATTGGATCTTCGTACACACGAACTAAATAACTGACAACGCTCTGCCCGCTCGGTGCAGATGCATCCGTGAACCAAAGCATGAGTGTGGTGGTGCCGGGTTCCAGTCCGGTCACCGCGAGTTCACGACCGCCTTCGGGATCAATGATTACGGCGCGGATGGTCTCTTCATCCGGGATGTAAATTCGCGCCGGCGTGTCGGCAAGACGCAAAATTTTGGGGCGTCCCAAGACCAACGACAATGGGATTTCGGGATCGATTTCCGATTGCACGAAACGCTTGGCTCGTTCCTGAGCGTCGGCACTGGGCGGTGGCAGGATCAGCTCAGAAGGAAAGTCAGATTGAATCAACGATTCGCGAACGTCCGACTCGATGGCGGCAGTCGCTTCTGACCGAAACGGTTCAGCAAATGCCTCAACGCGTCCGGGAGAATCAGCAGCGGGCAGGCGAATCGGACCGTCTTCTTGTGCCTTTCCCTGAGGTGGAACAACTAGCCATAGCAGGACTGCCATCCCAGCTTGGAGTTGTCGCAACCTAAGTTTGCGGGATCGAATGAGTGCAAACACCGTCATGCCGGCTTTCCGTGAGCGGAGACTGATTGTGTTGACAGAGGAGCCGTCTTGAGCCAGCCGGCAGCATCTGTCGCGAGTCCGACCACAGGACATCCGTTAAATTCGGCACAATCGGCCCTCAGCTTGAGCCTTCCCTCTCCATCAACCGGGTTTCGACAACGAAGCTCGCTCCTACGTTTGGATAGGACGTCGATCGAGCACCGGATTCTAAGCAACCAAAACCAATCGGCTGCAGTAAAAGACGCCGACGCCAAGAATCAACCCGGCTCGCAGATACGGCCAGGGAAGCTTTGCAAACCGACTGTTTTCTCGGATCAGACTTCCGCCAAAGCGTTGCAGCAAAATGCCAACGCAACTCAGACTGCAAGCAATTCCCGCGGCGAACAGTCCAATCACCGTGTACGCCGCGACGGGTGAACCGGTCGACATGCTGGTGAAGTAAGCAGCCAATGCCGACGGACAAGGGAGCAGTCCAAACGCGACGCCCAGCAGCGCACTCATCGAGTAGCTTGATTTTCTAGAAAACGATTTCGCGTCACAATCACCATTTTGATGCGATTTGCATCCGCATTTCATTGGCTTGGCTCGCCACGCGGACCAAAGCATCCATAGTCCGACGCACATCACCAAACCGGCACTGATCCATTGCAGCGACTGAGTCACCGCATCATTTTCATGATGGTGATCCCCTGAAACCAAATGGTGTGTCAGATGCACCGCCATCGCGATCGCGATCAGCGAAACGGAATGCGCCACACCGCTGGATATCCCCATCACCAAAGGATGCCAAAAACTACGCCGTTCTCCACTCAGGTAAACCAACATGGCCGTTTTGCCATGCCCAGGTTCCAACGCATGCAACGCCCCCAGGAAAAACGCGAGCCCCAATGTCATCTCGTGAGTATGCGAATGCATCGTGAAGCCTTCAGGGAAAGAACCAAAAAATCTAGGAACGATCAGTGACGTCGAAATCAATGACATCGACTTGGTGACCAACCGTCCAGCCCGCATCGGCGGAAGTCACTTCGATCACCGAATGAGTTTTTCTTTCGCAGAACAGCAGCCGCCATGGTTGGACATTCCTTCGAACGGCAACAATCTTTCTGCGCTCATCAAGCATCACCACATCAATGGGGAAACGCATGAAACAGGTGTGCAGAGAAGAGCACGGTGACAACCAAATTCCATGACCGCTTGGCAACTCACGACGAAATTGCAGACCCCAGAAACGTTTCCAAAATGTGGTCGCGAACTCGACCTTTGAAAGCAATTTTCGTCCATTGGATCGATCGATCAATTCACTCATCCTGTCCCCGTCAGACTGTCGACGATGCGCAAAAGCTGAGTGAAAAACGGACCGAGTGGCCAGACGAACAACCCTGGCAAGAAACAAACGACCAACGGAATCACACGTTTGGTCGCCAGTGACTGCGCAAAAGCCAGCGACTTTTCGCGTCGCTCCGCTCGCACGTCTTCGGCTTGCAAACGCAATGTTTCTGAGACACTGCTTCCCATCTGTTCGGACTGGATCATCGCCGCGGTGAATCGCGTCAGTGGCGGTATCTGCAAGCGATCTGATAGACGACGATACGCTGAGCTACGGGCCATTCCTCCGAGAAGGTCGCGTTGAAATCCGCGACATGCGGACGCCAGCACACGATCGACTCGCTGCGTTTTCATCCAACGGTCCAGTGCCGCGTCAAATCCAAGCCCTCCTTCGGCCAGCGTTGCCCAAAGATCCAACGCGAGCGGCAAATCACGCGAAACCTGTTGGACTCGCTTGCGTCGAGAAGCTCGCACAATCAACAGTGGCAACAGCGAAATCATCACCACGATCAGCCACGGTGACACGATGACCACGGGAGCCAACATTCCTGACAGTCCACCGGGGACCGCTTCAATGCCGTTGAGAATGAGTTGCTGAACGCCGCTCCAGCGCATCGCCAGCACCGCCATCGTTCCGGCGAGGAACATGAAAACAGTTGCGACAATCAGCATCACACCGGCCGCGGGAGACGAATATCCCGCCAATGACATGTAGCGTCGCAGCCACCCCGGTCTGCGTCCCTCTTCTGGCGATGCATCTCGACGAATGTCACGGCTCAATCGCAACGCTGCTTCACCTCGCCGCTGATATCGACGCAACACAGCAAAGCAGATCCCCGCAATCACGGCCCAAAGCAATGCGACTAAAACGATTCGAAATTGAATGCTCATGTCTTTGGCCTGCTGATGAGGTTCATCCACACGATGCCAACCGCCTGCAAAACGATCGTCACCGCGATCGCAGCGGAACCAAGTGAACTGGTGGCGAACTCAACCATCACCGCCGGGCGATCCAGCCACAGCACCAAAGCGACAAAGTAAATCAGCAGCAGTACCGCAACGGTGGAGAATTGGCTTTGAGCGATGTTGCTTCGAATCCGCCGCGCCACTTCCTGACGATCGCGAGCCACCCGAGCGACCGATGCGAGCACGGGTGCCAGCGAACCACCGGTTTCCCAGTGCACGCTCATCGTGGTTGCGAATAATTCCATCACGTCGATTGGGATCCGATGGGCCAGCGTTTGAAAGACTTCGCTGCCTGAATCGCCCAATTGGATTCGCCGAACACACCAATCAATCTGGCCTTTCAAAGGCGCAGCTGTGACCTCCGATGCCGCCGCCAATGCCGAAGACGCCCCCGCACCACTTCGCAGCATCGGAATCATCATGTCCAGTAAATCGATCAGTTGGCGTTCCACCCGACTCAGCCGCCACGTGTGCCACATGCTCTCAACTTGGGCCAGAAGCAAGGCGGACACCAAACCAATCGCCGCCACAATCGACCAAGGAATGGATGTCAGCAACCCGATTGAAATCGCCAGCAACACCCCCATCGCATACGGCAACCAACGCAGCGGGCGAGCCAAGGGCCGAATGATTCGACGTTGCTCAGTCTTGGACGTCGTTGCGGCGTTTTCTTCCGCCGAGCTCGGCGGTGTCAACCAAGCGATGCTTTCACTCAACCGGTCCGTCGCGTTTGCCGAAGCGAACGATCGCCGCAGAACCAACGTGGCTCCCGCAAGGACGAAAAGCATCACGGCGAGGATGACCAGCGCGCTCACGTGGTGGTTCCGCCGTCTTTTTCGAACCAAGCGGTCGGGATGTCGATCGCACGAGCGCGGAGCTTGTCGACCAATCGCGGAACCGTTCCTGTCGCAACATGCTTTCCTTGCAATCGCTTTCCTTTGCGACCTTGCACGTCAAATCGAAACAGTTGTTGCAATTGGGGTGTGTTTCCTTCCAAACCAACCAGTTCATCAACGGATTCAACGCGTCGGACACCATCTTCATAGCGGCGAACATGCAAGATCAGGTCAATCGCGGAAACGATTTGCTCCCGGATCGCGGCCGCGGGCAATTCCATACCGCTCATCAACACCATCGTCGACAATCGAGAAATCGCGTCACGCGGGCTGTTGGCGTGAACCGTCGTCAGCGAACCATCGTGCCCGGTGTTCATCGCTTGCAACATGTCCAACGACTCCCCCGCGCGGACTTCCCCCACGATGATCCGGTCAGGACGCATTCGCAAAGCGTTGACGACCAAATCGCGGGCCGTGATCTGGCCTCGCCCCTCGACATTGGCTGGCCGGGTTTCCATCCGCACCACGTGCAATTGATCGAGCACCAACTCCGCGGCATCCTCGACCGTGACGACACGTTCGTCGTCAGGAATGCTTTCGCAAATGGCACCGAGAAAGGTGCTCTTTCCGCTGCCCGTTCCGCCGCTGATCAAGATATTTAATCGCGATTTCACGGCGATCGAAAAGAACTCCGCCATGGTGGAACTGAACATGCCCAATCGCTGTAACTCTTCGGCTCGCAAACGTCGCCGCCCGAAACGGCGAATGGATAACGTGGGGCCATCCAATGTGACCGGAGGCAACGTCGCGTTCACACGGCTCCCATCCGGCAAACGAGCATCCACCATGGGTTGCGATTCATCGATGCGGCGGCCAACCCGAGTTGCAATTCGCGAAATGATTCGCGTCAGGTGATCGGTGTCTCGAAACTCAACGTCGGTCAGTTCCAGTTTGCCATAACGTTCGACGAAGACATGATCAGGACCGTTGACCAGGATGTCGGTCACCGTCGGATCGGCCATCAACGGGGCCAGTGGCCCCAGACCCAATGTTTCCTCCAACAAGTCCGCGGACAACCGTGAGCGTTCGGATTCGTTCAGTGGCAGTTGTTCGTTGGCCACCACGTCCGCGACAAACACATCGACCTCTTCCTTCAATTGGTCGCTATCCGCACTCAGCAACCCACGACGATCCAAGTCATCGAGCAGTTGTCCGTGCAAGCGTCCTTTGACGGTGACGGCTCGACTTCGTCGCGCGGGTTCCGCA
The DNA here is from genome assembly GCF_020966775.1 of Rhodopirellula halodulae. Lineage (NCBI taxonomy): Bacteria > Pseudomonadati > Planctomycetota > Planctomycetia > Pirellulales > Pirellulaceae > Rhodopirellula > Rhodopirellula halodulae. The sequence continues at coordinate 104,199 of NZ_JAJKFV010000004.1, forward strand.
TGGGCGTTGCTATTGCCTTCGGCCAATCGTTCCGGCTTGGCACCGTCAGGTTTCAGCTTAGTGGGACGGCCGACTTTGCCGAGTCTCGCTCTCAGATTGGATTCGCTCATGTCAGCTCACAACCGCTGGCGAAATCGGTTCGGCTTCCACTGCGATCGCTGGTTCGGCAACGACCTGTGGCGCGACCGGTGCCTCGACCGAAAGTTTCTGAAGCAGGTCGTCAGCGAGTTGCCGCATCGATCCCGACACCCCGAACCAACTTCGTGTCGTGATCACCGGAACACCCAAGTTGGCCGCCTCCACGACTCGGCGATCATTTTTAAGAACCGCGGCGACGGGTTCGTTCAGTTGTTCGGACACCTCGCTCGCGGACAGACTGCCCGCACATTTTTGAAAGCGATTGAGAACCATGGTGCGACGATTGCGACGTACATCCAGTTGGTCCAATGTTTTCAACATCGCCGCGGTCCCGGTCAAAGTCGGCACCACGTTTTCAGTGACCACACACACATGATCAGCTCGGTCAAAAATCGCGAGTGTGGTCGCATCGAGCAACGGAAATGAGTCGACGACAACCAAGTCAAACGCCGACTTGGCAACCCCCAAGATCACCGAGATGCATTCGTCATCCACATCCGATGCGTCAGCTGGTGTTGGTGGAGCCGCCAGAACGTGAAGTCCTGATTCGTGGATCGTCGCCACCTCGCGAATCATCGTCGCATCCAGACGATCTTTCATCGCTGCAACATCGGCGATCGTCATGGTTGGGTTGAGATTCAACAACGAGGCCGCCACACCAAGTTGCAATGAAGCGTCGACCAATAGAACACGCTTGTCCGTGGTGGTCGCCCAATGGACGGCGGTGTTGACCGCGATGGTGGATTTGCCCACGCCGCCTTTGGTGCTGGCGACCGCCAGCAACTTCCCTCGCCGGCCCATCTCGGGACGTGCCTTCTCCACGCGACGCATCACGCCGGCAAGTTCGCCGGAACTGGCCGGTCGACGTAGAAAATCGCGAACGCCAATCCGCACGGCCTCGACCAACAAGCCATCGACCGTCTCCGCATCGTCATCCAAGATTCCGATGATGGGGCACGAGACATCGTGCACTTCGATCGCGTGTTGCCATTGCGATAGCGACTCCATCGAAGACGACAACTCCAACACCAACAGGTCCGGCGCGTCATGCCGCATGCGAGCGATCACAGACGAGAGGTCCGCTGCGAAGTCAATGGACGTGTCACCGCCAAGCGATGCTACGGCGGCTTCGAGTTCGACCTCGAGCGATTCCGATTGAACGACAGCCAAGATTTGAGTCATGGATTGGTCCCCTGAATTTGTCTGGCTCGGACGAGGACGGGTGCGTGCGCGGCGTCTGTACCGGCAAGCGACCGATTGGCCATCAGAACTTCGTCGTTCAAGACCGAAACGCAGGTCGGATTCGCCGTTGCATTGGGGAACTCGAACCCAAGTTCCTCCATCGTGCGTGGCACGACAGCCCCCGCAGTGACTTCGGCTAGAACGAACCCGATGACCACCGAGTTGCCTGTTGGCAAGACATCGAAAATGGGCAGATAACCAACGCCCGCAAAATCCGTGGCGGCATCCACCGACGAAACAGGGGTGCCAACCGTCAAGGAAGCTTCGTCAATCCGCCTCAATGATGTCCGCTGATAGGTCTCCGCTTCCATCTCTGATCGCGGCAAGGCAACGGACAACGCGCTAGGCACGAGTTCGCTTGACGCTCCACCGACGGCAACCACAGGCATGAGCTGGACGATGGATTCACCACGAACCGAGATTCCGCGAGCTTTCGATTCGAGGTTCAGCAGTGAGCCTCGCGTCCAAAGCCCCACCAATCGTTCGGCGGAGGTTCCGCCCGCCAAATCGTCTTCTCCGGTGCGTCGTAAACGAACCAAGATCGAGTTCGGCTGGTCGGTGTCGGGAAGGAAGGTCAGTGAACGATCGTAACCGGCGGGTTGCCCTGGCAATTCGTCGGGCACCACCTCTCGGTCATAATTTCCCAACACAATGTCGCCCGCCAATTCGTTGCTGGCATTGATTTCCAAGGTCGGCTCGACAGGATCACCTAAGGTGTCGCAACGAATGGTTTGGCCGGCAACTGCGACGATCGTTCCCTCATCGAGTTCGATACGTTTCGGCCCCCAACTGTCTGACGCCAGGTCCGCACGCTGAACCACGAACTCGCGAACGTCCAACTCAGTTCGCTGCATGGCAAGGTTCCACCCGCCTTCGATCGCCGCGGCGTCGGCGACGGATTGCATGTGGGTTTGTGTCAACCGTGCCATTCCTAGATCGATCGACAACGCGGCGATTCCAATCAAGACGAAAAAAACGATCGCCATCAGGACCAAGACCACACCGTCACGTTCGGCTGATTTTCCTCGCGTTTTGTTAGGAGGATTGCAATTCAGAATTCGGTTCATTGCGATGCCCCAAACAAGTGAGAGGCTTGGGCACCACCGACGAAAATGTCCGTGCGTTTCGCATCCGCCAACGGGTTGAATTTCATCACAGTCACACGTTCGGAATCGGATGACGGCGAAGCCGGGATCGCCGTTTCCGGGATGGGTTTTCGACTGGCATCCATCAGCGGTGTCGCTGCACGGACGGTGGCTCTGAGACTGGCCCCAACAGCGACCGCGTACTCCAACCGAGCGACTTGATCCGGCCGAACAGCAAGGATCAATTTCGCGGCTGTTTTGATGTCTGCTGATTGACCTTGTTGAGCCGTCGGGTTGCCCGGTGATCGCGTGGGCATCATCACCACCACATCGTCCGCAATGGGTTCCACGCTGGTCCGCTGGGCGTCGGTCAATACAACATTGGTCAAACGACCTCGAGAACCACGGGGTTGTTCCGCCGTTCGGCTGGCGACCAAATCCAAATGCTGACCAAACTCAAATGCATCACCTCCAATCAAGCCGTCGGTGTCCAAAAAGAACAGAACCCTTCCGGATGGTGTGGCACCTGACAATCCAGTGGCGGTTCCCGGCGGCATCAAATCCGACTCGCTGATTGGCACGGTGGCGGGCAGATCGTGTCTTGGCACGCGTCCCACCAACTGCGATAGATCCGTGATCCAATTAGAGCGTATGGCGGTCTCCTCAGGAACGGGAATCGTCCTGACATATGCGGTCGCGGGATCTTCGAAGCTGGTCGGACGAATGGTTTGATAAGCGAGCAGCGTTTGCCCCGGAATGGGCACCGCGACCATTCCATCGGGAACGTTGGCGGTTGGTTCCTTCGAGTCCGGACGACCACTGCGAACCAACACGTTGACCGTGGCCCTCAATTCCAACGCCGCCGTGACGGCCGACACATCCTCCGCGGCAACCGCCAACACAACCTCTTCCACCGGCACGCTCAACAAGCGTTTGCCTTGCGTGAGTGATGCCGAACTTTCCGTGCTGACGCGTTGAACGACCGGTGTCAACACTTTGGCTTGTCGTGCAACCAATCTGGCTGTGGTCTCTTTCTCTTCGTCACGCGATGCTCGGCTGCTATCGATGACCAATTCCGAGCCCGGCAAGCGACTGCCCGTTGAGTATTCAAACCGACTGAGTTTCTTCAGCGGAATATTCGCGACCAAATCGATTTGTTCGCCCATGCTGATGCGATGAACTCCGGCGAGCTGATCCGCTTTCAAAGTCATCGCTCGCATCCCCGGTGGAGTCGCCCCCGCTAGTCCCGCCGGCGTGCCTCGTTCGAAGAAGTTGGCTTCCGCAAATGCGAACCCGGGTGTCTTGTCGCTCTTCAACACCCGTCCGATGATGTCGGTCGCCTGGGTGAAGGCACCTCCCAGCTGAACCAATTGCTGATCGGTCACGACGCTGCCATCGTCTAACTGAAACAACACTCCGTCGGCGGTTCGCTCCGCCGCTTGAATGCGTTGGCTGATCAACGTTCCGTCGGGCGATGCAACCGTCGCACTCATGCCTGGAAGCGAGGTCAGCGGGACATCGACTCCGTGGATCTTGCCGGTCCGAGGATCCAGCAAATCGCCGCGGGCGACTTTGGAATAGGCCGCGATCGGACGCCAGTTCATCGGCAGAGAAATCGCATCGGGCCGAGCTTCTGATTGCCTCCAAAATGCCAGACGCTCCATTGGAATTCCCGCGGCGACCAAAGACGCCACCACGCCCGCCGTGAGCACACCCAGCACAAGGAATGTCGCGAGGACAATCTTCAGAAACGAAAGGGAGGATCGTTGTTTTCTCATGACCATCTTTGATTGGTGACTCGCCTAGGGCGAAGGAGTTTCTGGTTTCTCAGGTAGTAGCACTTCCCTGCGAAAAATGGCGTGCGAGACAAGCGTTCGTCGGTAGGGACGAATGCCAATGGCACTGCCAGTCAATTCCGGGCTGGTCAACGCTCCATGAACGCCCAACCCATACTTCCCCCCGTACGTCCCCGCATAGATGCGTTCTCCGTCGCTGTTAAATTCAATCAAAGGCCGACAGAGCAATGTGCCACGCATCGCGTCGGGATTGATTGATTCCACTTCGCAATCGATGGCCGCGTTTGGATCGCCAACATTTGGAACGAACTTGCCGTTGTCTCGAAAGCTACTCATCCACGGTGACTGAGCGGGATAGTGCACGCGAAGGGCGACGACACCTCGAATGTTTTCGTCGGGGTTGTCCAGCATGAACGGATCGGGGTTGTTGCCGGAGTCATCGTCCGGCAGATCCTCGGTGTCGATTTCTTCGACCACGTCCACCCATCGAATTCGTTCCGCACCGCCGCCTCCGTTGTGGCCCTCTTGGCGTTCGATCACGAGGGGGATCTGCACCACAAATTCGTCGGCGACGTAGTCCAAGCCGATCTCGGGTTTGCCTTCCTCATCCTCCGTGCGTTCCAGCATCGCGCCCGGGTATCTCAGCAGTCTGCGGGTGGTTGTGATTTCGTTTTCCGAGGGAAGTTCACAATCCTCGGCTGATCCTCGTTCGACGAATTCGTCCATGATGTAGAGCGTCGCCAATTGCTGATTCAACAACGGCATTTGTGGAACCACATCGAGAAAGAAGTTGTAGTTGGGGATCTCTTGTTCCAACTCATCCAAATCGATCACCAACCAACGATCGTCGTAGATCCGACGCATCACCGTTCGGTCTCGCAAAGCTTCTTCAAAGCTGCAATCGATTGGCAGCGGGGTCTGAGACAATTCGCGTGCCCCGACGTTCGCCGCAACTTGAATTTGCCCCGCCGCGTGGATCCAAATACCGAACGTGATCGCTCCGCCCACCAACAAATACAGCACCAACGCGATCAGAGAAAACTCAATGAGAGCTTGCCCTGATCGATCGCATGCACAACCGCGAGCATCGCTGGCTCGCGATCTGCGTGTGGATGAAAGATCGTTACCCATAAGCTATTTGTCGTGCCCGGAACTCATTCGTCCGTGGAAGTTGGTGTCCTTCAGCAGTAAAACGATACGAACGCGATGTAGCCAATAAAGCCAAACAGAATGGCGGGCACATAGGCGTAGTCTCGCTGGCCGCGAAGCATCGCGATCAGCGACAGCACGCCACCGGCCATCGCCATCCAAAACAGAACAATTAGCAATCCGACGGGACCGACCAGCAGTCCCAGCGAAACAATCAACTTCCCATCGCCGCCGCCCAATTTCGCAAAGTGGAACAAGGCGTAAGCGATGAGCAGGCCAGTGAGACCACCGACCAGCACCCAAGCGATCGAGAGCCCAAGCCAACCAAGCAAGGAACTCACGATCGCGATGGTGCCGATCAAAACGGAGATCCAATCCGGGATCTCCCGTGTTCGCAAATCCTGCAAGCTAGCAACCAACAGCAAGCTGAAAGTGATGATTGCAATCACAGCGAACACGAAATGACAACTTCCCTTTCAGAAATCCGATTCGACGAAGCGAACTCGCCGAAGCAGAAATCGATGCAAAGAGTAACTCAAACTCTGATCATTCGGCTTCCAAGATCAAACCACCGAAATCAGTCGGAGTATCAAGACCAACGTTGTCTCCGAGACGCGAGTTTCCAGAATTCGCAGCAATTCCAACCGCATCAATTTCAATCGCCCCTGAAGTCCCATCGGCCGTTGTTTCGATAAGCTTTCCAGTTGTGATCGGCCCATTGTCATCTGTGTGTGCCCCAGGAAGGATCGTCGCCACCGCGGCGAACAGGTCACTTGTTTTGTGACCGAAAACCGAAACGGCGGCGGCACAGATCAAAGCCACACCGGCGATGATCAGACCGTATTCCACCAAACCTTGACCCTTCTTGTTGCGAAGCATCTTACGCATATTGTTTTCCTTCAAGAAAAACGAGTTAACAAAGTGTTTTGTCGCCTGGCAAAAGGTTCCGCATGACCAGTGCAGGCCGTGGATGGCGGCGACGAACGAACCATCCACGTTTGATCGGCTGGCGTGTAAAAACACGCGAAAAGTCGGAAGCGAGCTTCGATCCAACATGCAAATGCTGCAGTTCGAAAGCCAAAAATTTTCAATGGTGCCCCACCGCATGAGCGCAACCAATCGAGGTGTGGTCGGACCGTAATCAACTACACCCACGCGGCGGAACGTATTGAGACCATGCCACCGCCGGCTCCAAGCAGAGAATGAATGCGTGGCACAGCGTGCGCGCGGCAACTCCTTGGTGATTTCCAGCGATGATTCAACGCAACAAAAGCGATTTGGACTGCGTGCTTACGCAGGAACGCTCGTGCGTCGAACTAGGCGGGAGGGCCGCGAGGACGTGCCGTGGATCGATGCGTAGAGACATCAACTCGGGCGTAAAGAAGGGAGGCCTCATCAATCGACAACTCCGCGAGTGGCGGTGTCAAATCGACCGTGGTGAAACCGGTGGGAGCTCCCAAGGATTGACAGAGAAAGCAATCATGCGAGTCATGATCATGACCTGACGACGAAGATCCTGACTGCTTTGCATCGTCGCCTTCAACCGGCCGGCTAGCAGCGTCACGATGATGGCAACAGTGCGAGCAGGAACCGTTCTCGTTCGCTGCTGGAGCGGTCTCAACCGACGCGTGTCCATCGCATGAGCCGACGTGCAACCACACCGGGGCTTGCCCAAGGGCAACCACGCTGCAAAGCAGAATCGGCAAGACGGATCGGACCAGCGACGTCATGTTTGACTATCGAGCGACGGAATTTCGTAGAGATGCAGACGGTCCGACCAAGGAATCTAGCGGGTTTTACGATGACCACCAAAAAACGGTTCGTCAAGCCAGAAGGCGAAATTTCAAGCGCTTTCCTCAGGTCCATTGCCGCGTGCAAGCAATCTGCCGGTCCTAGCGACCCACCTCGGTCTCGCCGCAATCTTGTCGCCAGCCTACTGCGGTTCCCCGAGGCAATATGTGAGCTTGCAACGCGAGCAGCGGTTGGCAGGTTACTGCTCGCTGTTGCGTGACACGGCCTGTTGAGTGCCGAGACTCAGGCGTAGTAGACCGTGTAGAGCGTTTGGTCCTGGAACACTGTCGCCGCATTGAGGGTCAGCACCGCGAGATTGTCGTTGTAGATCGCAGTTCCGAGATGCGAGTAGATGGTCTCGTTTTCCTTGAAGAACGAGTCGGAGATATCCAGGTCTCCGCCATTCGCATTGAAGATGGCTCCACCGTGCACATCGGCCTGGTTGAACATCCAATTGGTATCCACGACTACCGTGGTTCCTGAGTTGTACATCGCACCACCCCGATGTCCGCTGACGTTGTTGATCAGCACGGAATCCAGGATCGACACGTGCCCGCTCGCCACGTGCAAACCACCGCCGTTGTTACCTGCGGTATTGCGATCGATGCGGCTACTTACAAGGTCCAGCGAGTTTCCATCAAAGAAAATGCCGCCGCCGTCGTTTCCGCTGACATTGTCTTTGAACTTCGTGTCCGTGATGACAGCGTTGGAATCACCGAGGATGCTGGCGCCACCACCATCTCCTTGGCTGACCAAATTTTGAACAATTCGGCTATCGTCAATCGTCAAAGAACTGTCAAAGGCAAACAACCCACCACCGGCAGATCGAGTCGAGTTGTCCACGATCAGGGTATCGCTGATCTGCACGTTGGAGAAGTTTTCAATGTAAAGGCCACCACCTCCGCTTTGTGACGTGTTGCCCGCGATGTCTGAATCTCTGATCTCAGCGACGCTGTTGTCGATCAGGATTCCGCCCGCGTCATTGGATGCATGGTTCCCCGCGATGCGAGTCCCCACAAACTCAGCGTTTGAATCAATGACAATCACTCCACCCGCGTTGCCTTCGGTCGCTGAGTTGTTCAGCAGACGCGAATCATTCACGTCGAGATTGACTTGAAACGCGAAGATCGCGCCGCCCGCAAAGCGAGCTTGGTTGGTTTGCATCACCGAGTCCTGAATGTCGACCGTGGATCCGACCGCATGAATGCCACCGCCGGAACTTCCCGAAACGTTGTCGTTGACTCGGCTATCTAAGAGAGTGACGCTGCTTTGCTCCACAAACAGGCCTCCGCCATCGACGCTGGCAGAGTTGCCAGAAACGTTGCTGTCGATGAAGGTGGCATCGCTGTTGCCGAGCACTGAGATCGCGCCGCCACTGCCCTCAGCGGTTTCGTTGCCTGTGAGAGCGGAGTCGATCACAGTGACCGAACTGTCAAATGAGAACACACCACCACTCCCGTATCGTGCCGAGTTATTACGAATTCGCGAATCGGTGAGGCTGACGGTTGCTCCCCGCTCGACGAAGATTCCGCCACCTGCACCTCCTGCGGCGTTGTCCTCGATGTCCGTTCCAGAGATCGACAGAAGTGCATCTTCGGCGAAGATCGCTCCGCCGCGGTTGCCGGCTTCGTTGTCCTTCAGCACGGAATCGACAATGGTGACTGGCGCGTTAGCGATCGAGCGAATCGCGCCGCCGTCACCAAACGTGGAAGTGTTGTTCTTCAGCACGGAGTCTTGGATGGTCAGCGAACCCGAGTTGAAGATGGCACCACCAGCGAATTTCGCGACGTTGTTGGTCAGCACTGAATCGATGATCGTCAGGTCGCCCTGGTTTTCGATGGCACCGGCGATGTCAGCGGAGCCGCCTGTGAGCTTGAGTTCTCGGAGGCTGACTTGGCTACCAGGCGAAACGAAAATCCCACGACGTTGCGATCCAGATTGTTGGCTGGAATCTAGGGTTGCAGTACCACCTGTGCCGTGCAGTTCTACTTGGCCGGTGGAGTCCTGAATGACCAATGCAGAATTCAATTCGTAATTCCCGGCCGGAATTTCGATCACATCGTCACCCGGCGTGCTAGCGGCAATGACGATGGCTTCTCGAATGCTGGTGACGCCATCGTTTGGATCACTAACATCCGTGGTGGTATCGACGATGACCGCCAAAAGCCGCCGGCTTTCCATCAATTCAAGCTTCAGTCGACGTCGTCGTTGAGGTTGACTGAGTTTGGCTTCCGTGGCGGTTCGTCGAAAAAGACGCTGCGAGATTTGCATAAAAATCCAATTCTTTGCAAAGAGGGGAGTGGGGACAACTCTTGGATCAAACGTATCGGCGTGGGTTTCAGGAGTCAACAAAAACGGAGCGTTTCACAACCACGCGTGATTGCGTTGATAGCGAGGTCATCTGCAAGCAAAGCGATTCGCTGAAGCGTTTTAAAATGAAGCTCAATCAGAACAGTTGACGGTGTCAACGTTCACGCATAAAGTTGACACTGTCAACGTTCAGGAGAATTCAGATGTCGAGTTCAGGATCGATAGGTGCGAGTGCACTCGGAGATGGCTTCGCTTCGCTGAGTGAATCGCTGCATGGTTTGATGCATGCTCACCGGCGGCAGCTTCGGGAGGGCGTTCGGCGTCACGGAATTGAAGTGCCCGTCACTCACCTGCGAGTTTTGAAATGCATTCGCAATTGCCCTGACAGCACGGCACGTTCCATCACGCAAAAGATGGAGATGGACAAGGCGCAGTTGGCTCGTGTGTTGAACGATTTGTCGCAGTGGGAATACGTTCGCAAGAAAGAGAACCCGGCGGATCGCCGAAGCCAGTTTCTTTCTCTGTCACCATCGGGAAAACGCTTGCTGAAGAAATTGGATCGGTGCGAACAGGAGGCTGCGGCGGAGATGACTGGTGGCTTGAGCGAGAGACAGATCCAGTCATTCATGCGAATCGCACAATCGATGATTGCGTCTCAACGTCAGGATTCGTAGTCGCGTTTTTCTGCACGATTGTTTCTGCGTGAAAGCGTTGGCTGAATTGAATTTGCAAACAGAGTGCTGCGGCGAAGGGTCGCCTCGCACGGTTACGTATCGGAAGTTAGGAATCATGGCAAAACGGCCTGTTCGAGAATTGGAAGTGATCCGCTCGGTCCCGCTCAGCAAACACATGCTGCGGATTACCTTGGGAGGCGACGCGATGGCAGAGTTCCCAGCAGATCAAGAAAGTGCCTACGTGAAGCTGGTGTTTCCGCAGGAAGACGACCAGCGTCCGTTGATGCGAAGTTACACCGTGCGAAAGCAACGGCCAGGCGAGATCGACCTGGATGTTGTTCTGCACGATCCCTCCGGGCCGGCTTGCACATGGGCACGCTCAGCATCCGTCGGCGACCGCGTGATGGTCGGAGGCCCCGGGCCGAAGAAGTTGATCGAGCCGGACGCGGATTGGTTTCTATTGGCGGGCGATCTATCCGCTCTGCCCGCGATCAGCGTCAACTTGGAACAGCTGCCATCGGCCGCGGTGGGTCACGCTGTGATTGAAGTTCCAAGCGAAGATGCGATTCTTGACATCGATCACCCGGACGGTGTGCGTTTGCACTGGGAAGTGAACCCGCGGCTCGAAGCGGACCGAGAGTTCCTGGCATCCAAGGTCCGTGCCTTGGATTGGCATGAAGGACGCGTCAGCGTTTGGGCGGCGTGCGAATTCAATAGCATGCGATTTCTGAGACACTATTTGTGCGACGAGAAATCGGTGCCAGCAAGCAATCTGTATCTCTCCAGCTACTGGAAGTTGGGGCAGTCAGACGAGGGGCACAAGGAAGCCAAGCGACTGGACAACGAACAACGATCCTGACTCATGCGACTGCATCCTATGCTGGGCTCATTTAGTCCTTTGGAGGCTGAAGTTTGCTTTATCCCGCAGCATGACGTTCTCAAATTTACATTGATTCTCAAAAGACAATCTATCCACGTTCAGCCGAAAGAGGGAGTGCCATGACTCGATTCGCCATCACATCCGCCAGCGGCCAATTGGGCGCTGCGATCACGAAAGCGACGATTGAATTGGTTGGCCAAGGACGCGGTCGTTGGGCTGGCTCGTACTCCTGCCAAAGCAGAGTCGCTCGGCGTGGAGATTCGACCGGGCGACTACGAGCAACCGGACCAACTTCGGCAATCACTGGACGGCGTGGACACCGTTCTGCTGGTTTCGGGAATGGACTCGCCGGAAAAAAGAATTGGCCAGCATCGCAATGTCATCGAAGCCGCGAAGAATGCGGGCGTGACGAAGATTGTCTACACCAGCATTCAGGTTGCGGAGAGCGGCACCGCCTTCTCGCCGATTGTTCAAAGCAATCGCCAAACGGAAGCCGACATTCGCGAAAGCGGTCTGGACTGGGTGATCGGCAGGAACGGAATCTACATCGAGCCTGACGTTGACTACATGGACGAATACAAACAGCGTGGTGAGATCGCGAATTGTGCGGGCGGTGGCAAATGTGGCTACACCACACGCCCGGAACTTGCGACTGCCTACGCTCACATGATGACGGAATCCCACCACAACGGGAACACCTACAACTTGCACGGGCAGGCCATCACACAAAGCCAGCTGACCGATTATCTCAATCAGACCTTCGGGACCGATTTGTCTTACCGCGACATGACGGTGGAGGAATATCGCAAGGATCGCACAGAGGAACTGGGCGATTTCATGGGCACGGTGATCGCTGGCATTTACGAAGGTATCCGCAACGGCGCGCTCGACAACGAAAGCCACTTCGCCAACGCAGCGGGATGCTCGCATCAAACATGGGAAGACGACTTCCGATCAGTCGCAAACAGCGTGGCCTGAAGAAACAGCGTTGCCCGGACAAAGCGATCTTCTTGCAAAGCTCAAGTTCGCACGCGACCGGACTCGCGAGTGAAGTCAATCATCATGGGGATCGATGCTCTTTGTCCAATCCGTTCCGTGAAAACTGACAGAGCAGTTACGAGACGTGGCCGCATTGGAATTCCATCGGCGAGTCGTCCTAGTTACAATCGAGGCGTTGACTCAATCGCGGCGAGCCTGTTGGCTTTCGTTGCGACTCATCGGCCCGTCCCAACGGATACGTTTTGAATCCCCGCCCGCTTCTGTTGAAACTGCAACGTCGGCTCGTGCAATGCGTGCTTGTGATTGCGATGTTGTATCAGATGGGAGCTTGCCCCTGCGGATGCCTGGAGCACAACGCTTGGTTGCAGTTGCTAGACGGTTTCAGCCATGCCGACGGACATTCGCATCCATCGCTGGTGCAGTTGTCACAAAAAGATTCGGCAACCACTGCTGCCGGAGAGGTGTCGAACTCGGACAACCACGATTGCACGGGTGAGCCGAGGACGCTGTACACCCGAGGCTCGCGAAATCCGATGCCGGCAAACGGCGACTGCGTTCAATCGCTGGATGTCGCTGACACCGCGAACGGTGCGTTCGGGGCTTTGATGGTGGTCGCGGATGAACGGGGGAGAGGCATTGATTCTCGCGGGCTGAACGTGCGCGCGCTCAGTCGTCCCGCTCTTCAGGTTTTCCGCCTCTAAGCCTTTCTTTTCTTTCACGAATGTTCTGGGACATCCGTCCCATTTTTTGCCGGCGGCTCAGAGAAGTCGGCAACGTTCCATCAGAAAAGAATCGCTATGTCACAACAAGGTATCTCTCGTGCGGGATTGCGTGCATTGATCGCTGCGGGAGTGCTCACTCTCGTCTTTGGTTTGGGAACCGCAGCCGGCCTGGTCCTGTCACCGTCAACCGTTCATGCCCCCGAGGATTTGCATTCGGATGATCCGCACCCCGCGGGGATGTCCGACTTGCACATCGAAGACGAGGACACCGAAGAAGACCACCTTGAGGAGAATCACGAAGAGGACCATGTCGCGCTGACCGAGCAGGCGTATGCCAATTTGGGTTTGCGGATGGGAATGGTGCAACGAGGCGATCACTGGAAAACCCAGTTGGTTCCAGCTCGAGTGGTCGAGATCCCCGGTCGTAGCGACTTGTCCGTTTCGGCGCCAGTCACGGGCATCGTGCAGAAGGTTGAGGTCCTCCCCGGACAGAGCTTGGTTTCCGATTCGACTTTGTTTTCGATTCGGATCACCGATCAAGCCGTGATCGACGCTCAATCGCGATTACTGGAAACACTGACGCGACAGGAAGTCGCCAATCAAGAGATCACGCGTTTGTCTCCACTGGTCACCTCGGGGGCGGTTTCGCGAAACAAGCTGCGCGATTTGGAATACGAAATCAAACAGCTCTCGGCTCAGCAATCCACGTTGGTTCAAGAACTGCGAAGTCGTGGGTTGCCTTCTGCGAGCGTGGACCAAGTGTTGCAGAACCGGGAGTTGGCGACGGAACTGAAGGTGTCTCCGCCTAGCTTCATCGATTCGGATATGAACTCCGAAGAAGTCTCCGGTTTTTCGGTCGAAGATTTGATGGTGCACCCGGGTATGTCCGTGGCCCGTGGTGATTTGCTATGCAGCGTGGCCTATCACTCGCGTTTGTACTTGGAGGGCATGGCATTCCAGGATGATTTGCATGTCTTGGACCGCATCATGCAACGGGATTGGATGGTTGTGGTGGATGATCACTCAGCCGAGCATGCTCATGGTGCGTCTGTCGAACTGCCTTTGCTACGCATCGACAACCATGTCGACGAAGCGACGCAGAGCGTGACCTTCTTTGTCGAGCTTCCGAACGAAGTGACACGAGATCGCGTTTCCGACGGACGGTTGTTCCAACAATGGCGTTTCCGACCGGGCCAGCGGCTGCATCTTCGGCTTCCGGTGGAGCAGTGGAAGGACCAATGGATGCTGCCCGCCGAGGCCGTTGTGGTGGAAGGCCCCGATGCATTCGTCTTTGTCGAGCACATCCATGACGAAGAGGACGAACCGGAACACGATGACCATGACGTGATGATCGAGTTGGAGCCTGTGCCGATCAGGCTGCTGTACCGAGACGATCGCATCGTCGTGATCCAGCGTGACGACCAGCAGGATTTGGAAGAGGAGTTTACGACCCACCGAGTCGCCCTGAACAACGCTCAGAAACTGTACCTGGCGATGAAAATGCAGGCGGAGGGCGGCGGGGGCCACCACCATCACCACGACCATTGACGGTTGGTGGTTTGACCGAGGGTCGTTTATCTGACTCGCGGTTCGCTGTTTCTCCTTCGTCGCTCCCCAAGAATTCGTTTCATGTTGAATTTCATCATTCAGTTTTCTCTTCGGCATCGGTTGGTCATCTTGTGTGCCGCTATCGCCGTGATGGTACTGGGCAGCATCGTTGCGCAGACATTGCCGATCGATGTGTTGCCAAGTCTGACTCGCCCCCGCGTTGTGATCGTGACCGAGTGCGAAGGGATGGCACCTGAAGAGGTCGAGCAACGTGTGACGTTTCCCTTGGAAGCGAATTTGAATGGTGCCGCGGGAGTCATCGCGGTGCGTAGTTCTTCCGGGATTGGATTGTCCGTGATCAACATCGAGTTTGATTGGGACACCGACGTGCAATCGGCTCGGCAAATTGTTCAGGAGCGGTTGACTCTGGTGGTGGATCAAATGCCGGCGGGGGTGAAGCCACAGATGGGACCACGTTCCTCGTTGTTGGGGCAGATCGCTTTGGTGGCGATGTGGAGCGACGATGGATCGACGTCGCCGATGGAACTGCGAACCACGGCGGATTGGGTGGTACGGCAGCGGCTGAAAAAGATCCCCGGCGTGTCACAAGTCATCACCATGGGCGGTGATCGAAAGCAAATCCATGTGCAAGTCGACCAGCACCAATTGCACCGATACGAAGTGAGTTTGGCGGAGGTCGAATCGGCACTACGAGACAGCAACCAAAACGTGACGGGCGGGTTCATCAGCCGAGACGGAAAGGAATTTCTGATCCGCGGAATTGGACGCTACGTCGACGTCGATGAGATCGGTGAGACCACGATCCGATCCACTGGTCAGCGAGCATTGCTGTTGAAGCAGGTCGCGAAGATCAGCGAGGTGGCTCAAATCAAACGTGGGGATTCGTCCGTCAACGGTCAATCAGCAGTTGTACTGACCATTCAAAAGCAACCGGGTGCGGATACACGATTGGTCACGGAATCGGTTCATGCGGCACTCGCGGAGTTGCGGCCGTCGCTGCCGGCGGACGTCGAACTGCAGACCACTTACGAGCAAAGGGAATTCATCGACCACAGTGTCGCGAATGTCTTGGAGGCACTTCGTGACGGTGCGATCTTGGTTGTGGTGGTGTTGTTTTTGTTCCTGCTGAACTTTCGGACCACCTTCATCACGCTCACCGCGATTCCGCTGTCGGTGTTGGTGACCGCATTGGTGTTCCGTTGGTTGGGTCTGTCGATCAATGTCATGACGCTGGGTGGTTTGGCGGTCGCGATGGGCGAGTTGGTCGACGATGCGATTGTCGACGTCGAGAACATTGCACGGCGACTGAAAGAAAACGCGTTGTCCGCGAAACCGAAGTCGGCTTTGGCGGTGATCTTTGACGCCAGCGTGGAAGTGCGAAATGCAATCATTGTCAGCACGGTCTTGGTGGTGATTGTGTTCGCTCCGTTGTTCGCGCTGACTGGGATGGAAGGTCGCCTGTTTGCGCCTCTGGGAGTTGCGTATCTGGTGTCCATCGCCGCGTCGACGTTGGTTTCGCTAACGGTCACCCCGGTGCTTTCCTCTTTCTTGCTGCCCAAAGCCAAGGCGACTCATCGGGAAACGGACGGTTGGCTGCTTCGGGGTTTGAAAAGCATCGTCCGGCCGATCATTCGGTTCAGTATGCATCCCGTTGGATTGACGGCATCGCTTTCGGTCCTGGGCATGGGGTGTGTTGTTGGATCCGTGGTGGCCTGGAACATGGGGCGGGATTTCTTGCCACCGTTTGACGAAGGTGCAGCCCAAGTCAATTTGTTCGCACCGCCGGGAACATCGCTGGAGGTCAGTCGCGAACTGAGCCAAATGGCGGATCGCAATTTGACGAAGCTGCTCAAGTCCGAAACCAATCCCACGGGGCCCTTGCTCTGGTTCACCTGTCGCACGGGACGGGCCGAACAAGACGAACATGTGATGGGGGTGAACATCAGCGAGTATGTGATCACACTGAATCCGGACAGTGGGCTGAGTCGAGAAGAGCTGATTGAGCAGTTGCACGAAGCGGTCGAGCATGTGCCGGGTGTTGAAACGGAAGTCGAACAACCGATTGCGCACCTGATCAGTCACATGCTTTCGGGCGTCACCGCGCAGATCGCAATCAAACTGTACGGCGATGATCTCGAAACGCTGCGTGAAGAAGCCGAGCACATCAAGCACACCATCGAATCGATCCCCGGCATCGCACCACCGATCGTGGAGCAGCAACAACCGACGCCACAAATTCGTGTGGAGTTGAAGAAAGACATGCTGGCGTACCACGGTGTAACGGCCGGATTTGTGAATCACTTCATTGAAACGGCGCTACACGGTCAAGAGGTTTCTCAGCTAATCGATGGCCAGCGCACATTCGACATTTTGCTTCGACTGAAGGAGTCGCAACGTCGTGACTTGGCGAATTTGCATCGGGTTCCCATGGAGCTTCCCAATGGGCGACGGGTGCCTTTGGGAACCCTTGCAAAAGTCTATGAAACATTGGGGCCCAACACGATCCATCGGGAAGATGGTCGAAGGCGGATCGTCGTTCGCGTCAACACGCTGGGACGCGATGTTGGCAGCGTGGTGTCTGAAATCAAAGACCGCATCACCGCCCAGGTTGAGTTACCCGAAGGATACTTCCTTTCCTACGAAGGGCAGTTTGAAGCACAGCAGAAAGCCAACCAGAGAATCTTTTGGCTGAGTCTGGTTGCTTTGGTGGGAGTCTTGCTCGTGCTGATTTCGACGTACAGCTCGCTCAACATCGCTTTGCAATTGCTGATCGCACTGCCAGCCGCCTTCGTGGGAGGAATCCTCGGGTTGTATGTCACCGGCCAAACGTTTTCCGTGGCGGCGACCGTGGGATTCGTTTCCTTGGGCGGGATCGCCGCGCGGAATGGGCTACTGCTTGTCTCGACCTATTTCAAGCGTTCTCAAGACGAAGGAGTCTCGGAGAACGTGATTGTCGAGGGCAGCTTGGATCGATTGGCTCCCGTGATGATGACGGCCCTGACCACCGGGTTGGGTTTGGTGCCGCTGGTGATCGGTGGCCATCTGCCTGGCAAAGAAATTCTGTTCCCCGTCGCCACGGTCATCCTTGGTGGCTTGATCACCGCAACGATGGCGGAATTCCTGATCCGGCCGGGACTGTTTTGGTTGTTGTTGGACGACCGAACGAGAATCGAGCCACCGTCCGTGCATGACTGATTCGTGACCACTTACAATCATTCGCGTTGCCAGAGCGAACGAGGGCTGATCTTCGATAAAAAACGATCCACCGTCAGCATGAAGAAACGCCTGCCTCCATCCATCCCCACCACGAGACGACTTGATGAATCAATCCATTGACAACCGATCAACAGTTCGGATCCTGCGCATCCAAGGGTTTCGGATCGCGATGTTGGGATGGCTGCTCTTAGGTGGTTTGGTCGTATCCGCCGAAGACAGCGTTGAGTTTCTGAACGGGACGACCTTGAGCGGAAAAGTGCTGGAGATTCGCAAGCCGCAAAAGGAGTTTGATTTTGAATCTTCCATCGCGGGGCAAACGGTCTCTCGCACATATTCCTATTCCGCGATCCACGCCGTGACATTTGGCGGCAAACGGTTTGTGATCAATCCAATGAAGTCCGCTTCATCCGATACTTCGGATGTCTCCAATGGCGAGACGGTGCAACGCAGCCGCAATGAAGTGAAACAATTGATCGCTGAACTGGGGGCGAGCGATCCGGATTGGTTGGACAGCACCTCCCTCAATCACCCAAAGTCATTGGACCTCAGTTGGCCCATGAAAGCCGAAGGGCCGTGGAACGAGTCCAAGAACGTGGGCCAGTACATGTGGGGACGGGTCAATCCCAATCCGTCACGATGGCGATCCGGAGTCAAGCTGATCTACGAATGCATGGACCTGCATCAAGGAAATCGCGAACTGTTGAAGCGTGATGCTTCGGCTCTGGCCAGCAAGTATTTCGAGCTGTTTCAAGACTATCCCCGCGCGGCGTATTGGTACGAGAAAGCCGATGCCAAAGTGAACCAGCCAACCGGGGTTCACTTGGCGGAGTGTTATTACCGACTGGGCAACAAAGCGATGGCGATGGCAATGCTTCGTGGGCAATCCTTGCATGTCGATGCGATCAAGCTTCTTGGCGAAATGGGCGAACTGGACCAAGCTTTGAAAGTCGCCGATCGTTTCGCGAAAACGCGGGCCTTCAACGAGGCGTTTCTAAACGCCGGCGACGCACTTCGTTCGGCGGGCAAGCACGAAGAAGCCCTTCGGTACTACCAACAAATTCTGGATCGCAACGAAGCGAGGAACGCGGAATACCTCCAACGTTTTCGCGGACGAGCGAGCGATTCCATCGAAGCGATTCGCTTGTTCGAACAGGCGGACGTGAGCAAGGTTGCCGATGGCGTCTACCGCGATCACGCTCGAGGCTACAACGGCGACTTGCACGTCCAAGTTACCGTCGCCAGTGGTCGCATCGAATCAGTGGAGGTGACACAACATAAAGAGAAACAGTTTTACGCGGCGTTGACCGACACGCCAAAACAAATCATCGACACACAAGGCGTCCGTGAGATCGATGGGACAAGCGGGGCCACGATCACTTCGCAAGCCATCGTCAATGCGACGGCTCGCGCTTTGGCACAAGGAGCAAAATGATGCGTTGGCTTGGTTTGGTATTACTTGGCACGATTACATCGCTTCTGGCAGTTCAACGTGCCATCGCGGAAGAATCCGTCTGGAAATCGGGTGACTTTCATTGGAAAGTGGGGCCTCGGTTGGTTTCCGTCAACCAAGAACACTTCCCAGAGTCGGAACACCCGTGGGTGGCGGTCAAAGATCCCAGCATTGTGCGTTACCAAGATCGCTGGCATCTGTTCTGCACGCTGCGCAACCAGAGCAAAGGCGACGGACGCATTCGAATCGGGTACTGCAGCTTTGAAGACTGGCCCGACGCGGCCAACGCCGACTGGAGATTGCTGGACCTGACGATGCAGTATCACGGCGCCCCGCAGATTTTCTATTTCGAGCCGCAGAAGAAGTGGTACCTGATCTACCAAGCCGTCGATGAGTCTCGCGGGCTAAGTTACGGACCGTGCTACTCGACGAACGACTCAATTGACGATGCCGAATCATGGACCAAGCCGGCAGCGTTGTACGTCGTGCCGGAAGGAAAGAAAGCCGGACTGGATTACTGGGTGATCTGTGATGACTCGTTGGCTCACTTGCTCTTCACATCGCTGAACGGCCAAATGTGGCACGCGAAAACTCGGCTGGACCAATTTCCTAACCAAGGATGGAGCGAACCCGAGGTGGTGTTGACGGCGGATATCTTCGAAGCCAGCCACACCTACCGTATCCGCGATCGCCAGCAGTACGTGACGTTGGTCGAGGCCCAACACGGCAAACGCAGATACTTCAAACTGTTCGTCGCGAATCATCTGGATGGGCCATGGAGCCCTCTCGCCGCCAGTCGTGAAAAGCCGGCTGTCTCCGTTCGCAATGTCGTGAACCAAGAAGATTCTTGGGCGACGTCCTACAGCCATGGCGAGTTCTTGCGTGCTGGCCACGACCAACGCCTGGTGATCGATCCGGACAACTTGACCATGTTGTTTCAGGGAGCCGACGATCGCGAATATCAAAAGGGTGGATACGGTGACATCACTTGGCATTTGGGACTGCTGAAGCAGGTGAAGTTGCCATGAGCGAAGCCAAGATCACGCCGGTTGCCAGCCGTGGATTGGCGATCATCCTCGGCTTGATGGCACTGCTTCTCGGCGGTGCCTTGTTTTTTGATTGGGGTGCCGTGGATCAGTGGAGCGACGCAGGGCGAGCATGGGGATGGCTGGTCACCGCGATCAGCTTCTCGCTGGCAATCGTTTTGGCTCAAACCGGCTGGCGAGATCGCCGCTCGCCTTCGCGGTTGCGTTTGGATTGGTATCTGCCGGCGATCAAACGTTTGCCACCCTCCACCAACCCCAGCGGTTCCATTCTCGGCCGAACCTTTCGGAGACTGCTGCCCGGTTTGCAATCCAATTGGCAAACGAAACAGCGCGGGTTGCTGCGACGTTGGTTGCGACGATTGGGCCCAAGCTGGGTTGCATCGCCGCTGAGACGCCTGAGCCAAGCCACTTGCCTGATCGTGTTCTGTTGGTTGTTTTTCTATGTGTGCTGGCCGTATCACGCCCAACCGAATCTTACAAACACTTTGGCGGACGTGACCTTTGTTGCGTTCGACCAAGACAGCCAAGCAGCAACGTTCCAAGCAAGCTTCTCGACCAAGAGCGACGAGACAGCCAACAATCGTGACCACTCGGGCAATGATTGGAAGGCGGGAGCCACTTGGTTTCTGACATCCAAGCAAGCGGCGTCGGGTAGTTCCCCCGAACAGAACGCGCTCGGTGAATTCGCGGTGATCGACAAGTCAGAAGACTCCGTTCTTTTGCGGCCAGTCGGAGATTTGAGTCCGTTGTTCGTGGATGTCATCACTGGAATGTCATTGTCCAAGGAGTTTGAAGCGACCGATCGTGATCCACTGGCATGGCCGGATCACTACACCGAAAACTTGGACACGAAGGAATGGATTCCAGCGGAGACCTTCTTGATGATCGATCCGCTGTTGAGTTTGTCGACCGCGATTGCTTCACGCAGTTGGGTATGGTCACTGTCATGTGCCGCCGCGATCTTGATCGTCTGCGTTTGTGTGCCCCGAGGCTTCTGCGGCTACTTGTGTCCGCTGGGCACCACGATCGATTTGTTCGACTGGGCCATTGCAGGCAGAACCAAACGCTGGCGAGTTCCCGACGAAGGGTGGTGGGTGCATGTGAAGTACTACTTGCTCGCGGGAATCTTGCTGGCCGCTTCAGCCGGCCTGCTCGTGTCCGGTTTCTTTGCCGCCATCCCCGTTGTCACACGCGGGTATTTGTTCCTGTTTGATCCATTGCAAAGCGGGGCTACTCGTGGCTGGCATTTGGTACCGAGCATGAACGTCGGGCATATCGTCAGCGTCGTCATGTTCTTCGCGGTGCTGGGACTGGGATTTTTGCGGCCTCGGTTCTGGTGCAAATACGTTTGTCCCAGCGGAGCGGTGTTCTCACTTGGAAACCTGTTTCGATTGACCGAGCGGAAAGTGGAATCCAGTTGCATTCACTGCAACAAGTGCGTCGAAATTTGCCCGTTTGATGCGATCAAGCCGGACTTCACCACACGCGTCACGGATTGCACGCTTTGTCAGTCCTGCGCGGGAGTCTGTCCGACCCATGCGATCAAGTTTGTGGAACGTTCCAACTTGGTCCAGTTGAAGGTTGAGAACGATCCACCAACGCACGAAACCTCCTTGGGGCGCCGAGGCTTTCTTTCGCTGGCGACCGGGTCTGCCGCTAGCATCGCGGGGGCAGCCGGAATCACCGTGCTAGGCAAAGGCTTGGGAGCCAACTTGGATGATCCCGATGCGTTTCGCCCCATACGTCCGCCGGGCAGCGTTCCCGAACAAGAGTTCTTGGAAATGTGCATTCGCTGTGGCGAATGCTTCAAAGCTTGTCCCAACAACGTGCTGCAGCCATTGGGTTTCGAACAGGGACTGGAAGGACTTTGGACGCCGGTGGTCCAAGCGGATTGGGCCGGTTGCGAATCGAGTTGCAACGCATGCGGCCAAGTTTGTCCGACCGGTGCCATTCGCGCGTTGCCCCTCGATGAAAAACGGCACGCTCGAATGGGATTGGCAATCGTCAACGAGACAACCTGTCTGCCGTTTGCCGGCAAAGAATCATGCGACCTGTGTGTTCAAGAATGCATTTCCGCCGGCTACGACGCGATTGAATACACACAGGTGGGCGTCGAGGTGGATGCGCAAGGCAATCCGGTGGATGGAACGGGGTTCACGGCGCCGGTTGTTCTGGCTGACAAATGCGTTGGCTGCGGTCTGTGCCAAACTCGTTGCGTCGCGATCAATGTGAAAGAACGCGGCGTCCTGGATCATTCCGCCATCATTGTCGAGACAGGTGAGGGCCGCGAAGACCGGGTGATGTCCGGGTCTTACAAAGCGATGCACGATGAACGTCAATCGGCATCCTTGCGAATCATCGAATCAGATACCGAAACAGAGACACCAGCCGCCGAAGCGACGATCCAGATGGATGATCCATTCGGAACGGAATCTGAGCCCTCCGACGACATCAGCCCGTTCTGACGAGCGGCCTGACCAACGTTTGCATGAGTTGCTTGGCTGCCCCGTGGAAGCCGCGATGGTGATCGCATCCTTTGCGGAGCAAACGGCGACTCTGTTCGTACCAACAGCAGAGCAAGCACCACTCAGGCCGCATACAAATCAGGCCAAGCACCAATCAGGCCTCTTCCCAATCAAGCAATGTGTGTCAACTCATGCAGGACGAACTCTTCCACCATACCTTCGGTGGCAGCCTGATACGCTTTGATGTGGTCGTTGTTGGTGTGGTCCTGCCACAATTCGCGAGAATCCCAAATTTCAAAGAACAGAAAATGGGCCGGGTTCTCGTTGTCCTGATGCAAGTCGTACTGCACGCAGCCCGCTTCTTCGCGAGTGATCGGAACTAGATTTTCCAGTTGCGATTTCACGAAGTCGACTTGATCCGATTTCACTTTGATACTGGCGACGATCGTCAGTTTTGCCACGATGGACTCCGAATGGATTGAGGTTCAACAACGCCGGGGCCAAATGCCAAACATTCGCGAATCACCGACGCTGTGTCACATCATGCCATCTGCGGCGAGCTTGTGAAATCGTAGTTGCAAACGCTGACGCTGCCTTCGCGGGGAGAATGGCGACCGCGAGATCACTCACTCGGCGGCGACCGCTTCGAAGATCGCGATTTGGCCATCGTTGCGTTTGCCTTTCTGGTTCTCGCCACCGTTTGGCCATGACAGGGCAATCCCGAACAGTTTGCCATCACGCTCAACGGCACAAAAACCATGCATGTGATGCATGTATTGCAAGCCGTCGTAATCGGCCGGGACCAATCGCCCGACCGGTTTGCCATCGGCAACGATCAGGACTGGAGCCACACCGTTGCTGTCGGCCAAAGGATTGAGCAACGGCAGATACATTTCGTTGCCGAACAGAGCGAGATTGCATGGGTTGGAACGAGGTGGCAACTGGATGAATTTTTCCTCGGAGGTTCCGGGCAGCTTTTGCATTTCGCCTTTGGCATCGAAACCGTAGACACGTCCGTGAGCACGCGAGGCAACTTCAATCACTTCGTCTCCATCGATCGTGGTCACTTCCACGCCGTGAGCGGTCGCGAAAGGGCCTCCTTGGCTGGTTTTGCCACCCCAAGCCGCACCGGTCCATTTCCAATTCCCGTCAACGAACTTGGCGGTCAACGCGTAGTCACCAGGTGCGTAGCCGGTCACGACGATCAGCGATTCCGCTTCGGGTGCAAACACGACATCACATGGTGCGAACTTGCCTCCGTCGGCGTAGTACCTGTTGATGGTTTCGTTTTCGAATTCGCCACCTTTAGGTGAGGTCAAAACAGCGACCACTTCACCACGTTTGGAAAGAACCACTTCGCCGGTGTTGGTGGAGGCGAAGGCCCAGTAGGACTCGTCGTTGAACAAAAAACAGTCCGCTCCGTGAGAGTTCATTCCCTCCGCGAACTTGGGGTCCTGGTTTTCAACCAAGCTCCACGATTTCAATTCCGCATCCAGTGCAACCAAACCATGTCGGCTGACGACCGTCACAACTTCCTTGGTCACGGGGTCTTGGTCGGCGTTGTTGTGCAGTCCGCCTTTGGCCGCGGCGGCCAGCGCGTCCGATTGTTGGCCGAGGTCGGCACGGTGCTTCCAAGCGTAGGTCACGTCACCGATTTGGAAGGTGCTGGGCAGATTCGGATCGGTCGCACTGGACTTGGCAACCAGGGTTTCCGACGAATGCTCGTGACCTTCGTGGGCGACGCCAGTGTTGGCGATTCCGCTGCATAAAAGACCAGCGAGAAACGCAGGAACGAAACATCGAGCAGAGATAGAAATGGACGCGTTGCGACGCATGGAGACTCTTGATTTGCATTGAGAACTGAACGCGAGCGAAGCGGGATGGTGTCACGTCGTGAGAAACAACGTTCGCAATCGCTGGCGGTGGAGAGCGGACAATGAAGTGGCAGCTGAACAGATACAAAGACGTGTTCCAGACCAACTGGAGGCGGTCGATGTCCGCGAATCGCGTTCGGAATGAGCCGTCCTCGTAGCAGCCGTCACTTCATGAGTTGAAAAATATAGCTGCGGTCAAAGTCATCGCTATCCCATCCGTCACTGTTGCGATGCCAAGCGACAACGGGCGTCAATCAATAGATCCCGGCAAGGTAAGAGAACGTTCCGTTATCGCTTCCCTGAGTGCTAGCGGCCTACGCTATGAATAGGCGGGGACATGCAATCGAGCGAATGATTCTTTCGAAAAAAGATGCTGATCGCGACGCGTGAATCTTTCGCTAGCCAGTTTGACGACCGAACCACACGAAGAAGGACAAGTCGCGGGCTGCAAAGAGCATTGCGAAGAATGCCCGGCCAAGAAAGTCCTCTGCGAAGAAAGACTCCTGCCGAGAATCAGTTTTGCGAAGAAAGACGATGGGTGGGTGCGATCGCAACGCAAACGCACCCATCGCATTGCCCGCCGTGGTTACCCATCCGGGCTGACGGTCGATCAGGCGGCCATTGCCGAGCAGCTTTCATGGCACTTGCGGCAGCATTCGACACAGGCGTCCATGTCGCCGACCTGCTGGCAACTCTTCGCACACGCATCGCAAATCTCTGCGCAGGCACGACAGTAATGCGAGTGAAAGTCGCTGTTTCGGCTCATGAAGTCGACGCAGGCCGAACATGCGGCGGCGCAATCCAGCATCAACTTGACGTGTTCTTGCTCGACGTGTGAGCCGCCTTCTTTCAAACACACTCGAGTGAGCATGTCCTGGATGGTTGTCTGGCAGTTCTGGCAATTTTCAATGCATTGATCTTTTGAGAGGGTAGCAGTTCCCATGTTTGACTCCTGGTAAGAACAGACGGAACGTGAACCCAACGGTTCACCCGAAATCAAGGTCCGCAACTGATGTACCAGTCATTCCGCGCGGGCAGTCATTCCGAGGAAGTCGCCTCCAGCCACGCCTCGATGGCTCGGTAAGCGCGATCGCGATCCGCTTCAATCAAGAGCGAATGCCTCATGCCCACCAGCGGGACATGTTGGCAATGCGATCCCGCTTGGCGAACGAAGTCAACCGTCGTTTGGGAATCACAGAGTTCGTCTTCGCTGCCCGTCAGCACCAGCAAGTCATGTTCAAGCTCGCTTGCGTGATCCAGCAACCAAATTCCGTGATTGAGAAGCTGGCTGCCAATCCCAATCGACAAGCTTTCGTGGACCAACTCGTCCGTTGCAATTTTGCGAAGTGCGTCATCGTCCTGCGTCAATTGTGTCGGGTCGATCGATGCCGAAACGCGAATGTGCGGGATCAGCTTTCCGGTCAGCCAAGCCGCGAAGGCTTGCGGTCGGGTTGGTGGATTGGGCGGCAGAATCATTGGGTTGGTGACCACCGCGCGGCGGACATGCTGGTTTTCTCGACCGAGCAATTGATTGAGTACCAAGTTGCCGCCCATGCTGTGACCAAGCAAAACCAATTCGGCACTGGGAAACTGCTGAGCGGCAAAATCCAGTGCAACCGTGATATCGTCGACCAGCGTCTCAAAACTAGGTGCATCGCCACGAGCACCGGGGCTTTCACCATGACCATGTTGATCATAAAGGACGACCCCGCGTCCTTTGTCCGTCATCCGCTGAACAAAATCTGGATAGCACCCGACATGCTCGCCCAGTCCATGGACCACCACCCAACATAAATCCGCCGCCGCGGGGCCGTCGACTTGGCAGTGCAACTCCCTTCCGTCCAGTGTTTCGAAATGGGTGAGCTCGGAGCTGCTTGGTTCAAGATTGGAAACCATGTTTGGACATCGCCGTGAGTATCACGCGTCTTCGCGTTGGATGAATTTGCAGAAACGACTGACGTCTCCCTCCGCGGTTTCGTCATCGTGCAGAAACGCGAGTTGAGCTTCTTCGAACTTGGCAAAGAAATCTTCCCAGCTAATCGTCGACAGTTCGTCGTTGCGTCCGCCGTGCGGAAAGTCGATGCGAAGCAACCCAACATCGCTATCGGATCGGGTGGTGGATTCGACGGTGGAGGGAACTCCGCCGCGTTCTTGAACCCATTGTTGGATAGTCGAGTGGTCAGTCGTTGTCTTGGCCATATCGTAGATCCTCGGAAAGGTTGGTCACAAATTTGCACAGTGAGACAGACAACACGGAATCGCCAACGCTATCCTGCTCAACGGGCCTGCTGAACTGGCCTGCTGAACTGGCCTGCGCAGCTAGATTGGTAGCCGGCTTTCACGTGGGTGTGTCGCTGGTGCAATCTCCACGCAAGGTCCGTGCCACCCAACTGTTCGATCAAATTTGGATCGCCGAACCCGAGTGAGACTCACCGCAGCGATGGTAGGTTTGGCCCACACTCATCAACCATTCTCGACGCATCGTCGCTTCATCGGAGAACAAAGTTTTGAACGAGAACTTGCTGACGGACGAACTTCCCGCTGATGCTTTGGAAGAACTTCGAATCGCGAAAAAGACGTTGGAGCATCATGGGATCGCGGATCGGCTGACCGAGATGATTGGTGCACCGATTACCGCTTCGCTACGCATGCTGCCCGACGGTGTCGAATCCGCAGTCCATGCGGCGATCGATAAATCGCTGCACGTCGCATTGGACGTGGCACTCAAAACACTGGGCGAAGGCGAGGGCTCGGGCGGCAAATTGGGCAAACCCAAACTGCTGTCACACAAAGTCCTGGCCGGTTTGAGTGGGGCCGCGGGAGGTGCGTTGGGCGGAGCGACCGTGGTGGCGGAATTGCCCGTTTCAACGGTGTTGATTCTACGTAGCGTCGCGGATATCGCACGCAGTGAAGGCGAGGATTTGGCGCAGGTCGAAACACGTTTGGCGTGCTTGGAAGTCTTCGCATTGGATCCGGGAAATGATGCCGAGATCGATGATGAAACCGAGATCGGATACTTCGCCGTACGAGCCGCCATGGCCAAACAGATCAAAGACGCATCGACCTACATTTTGAAACACGGCGTGCGTGACCAAGCTGCTCCACCTTTGGTTCGCTTGGTGGCTCAAATTGGCAAGCGATTTGGCGTCGTTGTCAGTGAGAAACTGGCGGCTCAGGCGATCCCAGTAATTGGTGCGGTTGGCGGAGCGTTGATCAACAGCTACTTCATCGATCACTACCAAGATCTCGCTCGGGCCCACTTCACCATCCGCCGACTCGAACGGCAGCACGGCGAAGCGTTGATTCGCGAAGCCTACTCGAACCTGGAAGTAAAGTGATCGCTTCGGCAATTTCCGTGATTGGCCCCGCATGACGCCGTCCGACAAGACGCGGCCAGAGAGGTTGCGACCAAACAGAACGCCACACAGCATTGAATGGTCATTTCGCGACCAGGTTGCTCCATGACCGAACGTTTTTCGTGAGAACCGGAGTCGAACAGTGTTTGCGGCGGAACAGTGCTCGCGGCGGATTGATTGGGTGACAAGATGCTTTGCACCGATCCCAAAATTCCTTTCTCCAGCTGGGATTGGTACGACCTTTGCAATTTCAGACGTCGCTCGCGGAAATGCTGGGGTTTCTGGCGAATGCACGGTGTAGGTTTCCTCCCGCGACTCGATAGTTTGCGGTGATCGGCCAAGACCGGTAGCTGTTTGAATCACCCTGCTGAGCCATTTCACCGCAATGACCAACACGCAATCCGATGAGGTGCTTCAGGCAGAGCCCTCCCCAATCGATCGACGAATGGGCGTTCTATCAGCCCGCATCTGTGCGGCAATGTTGGTGCTCTACGCGTTGTACTACGCTCGCAGTTTGGTGATTCCCGTGGTCACCGCGATCGTGCTCTACCTGACGTTGCGACCGATCGTCCGACAAGGAAAACGCTGGGGCGTCCCGTCGTCGATCGGTGCGATTGGCATCATCGTCGGCATCCTGCTGATGCTGGGACTGGGAACGTACGTGGTGATCGAACCTGTGAAGGAGAGCATTGCGGATGCACCGCAACACCTCGCCGAAGTCAAAAGCAAGTTGGCTTTCATCACCGATCGATTGCAAGACGTCGACGAAGCAACCGCTGAACTGGCGGAAGCGGAACGCGAATCGGAGGCGGACTCGGCTCGTGAGAAACCCGTTCCCGTTGAAATCAAACAACCGACTTGGACGAGCGGCTGGTCTTACTTGAGTGGCACTGGAAATGTCGTCTCGTTCTTAACCATCTGCATCGCACTACTGTACTTTCTGCTCGCCACAGGAGACGACTTGCTGCGAAGCGTGATGCGTTCGCTTCCCAGTTTCTCTTCGCGAAGGAAACTGGTTGAGGTCATTGAAAACGTACAAGAAGGTCTGGGTAGTTATCTCGCCCAGGTATCGGCCATCAACGCTGGATTGGGCGTGGTGGTTGGCGTCGCGATGTGGATCCTCGGAATGCCCTCGCCGATACTGTGGGGCGTGATGGCGTTTGCATTCAACTTCATCCCGATCGTGGGAGCGATCGCGGGTGCGGGAATCATTTTCTTCGTCGCGTTGTTGAACTTCGACCCCGCTTACTACGCCTTTGTCGTGACGCTGGTGTTCATGACCTTGACGTCTCTGGAAGGACAATTCATTACGCCGGCGATTTTGGGACGGTCCATGCAAATCAGTCCGGTGCTGGTTTTCCTGTCCATCGTCGTTTGGGGATGGATGTGGGGAATCATGGGCGTCTTCCTCAGCGTTCCAATCTTGATCGCAGTTCGCATGGCGTGTGAGGGCTACGACGAATTGCGACCTTTGGCGATGATCCTGGGTGCGGAACAACCCAAGACAGACGACCAAGCCGAACGCTCCGTCACACGAGAAGCGGCGAGCAACGAACGAACACCGTCGGAATCAGCGATGACAACTTCTGTCACCGCGAACTGACATCCAACTCTTCTCCATTCGGTTCACTGATGAAAACCGGAACATGTCGATGCGACAACCGCATCTTTTTCGACAACCACACCTGTGTCTCCTGCGAGGCTTCGCTCGGGCGATGCACCGTTTGTGATTCTTTGACCAGCTTCACGCAGCGAAAAAACAGACTTCGCTGCGATACCTGCGAGGTGCAGGCTTATCCCTGCATCAATCAAGAACACGGCATCTGTCAGTGCTACAACGTCAAGCCGGGTCAGCTTTGCGTATGGTGTGCTTACACGCGAGTCATCCCTCCGCTGGATCAACCTGAAAGTATCCAACGTTGGTCCAGAATGGAGTCCGCGAAACGACGATTGCTATTGCAGCTCAAAGACCTGGGACTGCCTCCATTTGTTGGTGACACGGCGGAGGAATATCCGCTGCTCTTTGAGTTCAGGGAAGATTCCGTTGACGAGAACGGGAACCCCCAAAAGGTCATCACCGGTCATCAAAACGGTTTGATCACCATCAACTTAAAAGAGGCAGACAGCGTTCATCGCGAAACGCTGCGAGTCCAATTGGGCGAGCCACAGCGTACTTTGATCGGACACATGCGACATGAAGTGGGACACTACATCGATTGGTCTTGGGCGATGCGAGTCGCCAAGGGTCGTTATCACGAACTGTTCGGTGACCCTGATGCGATCGACTATTCCGAAGCGATGAAGCGTCACTACGAATCAGGACCGCCGGCGGATTGGGCCGACCAACACGTCAGCGCTTACGCAACCATGCACCCTTGGGAAGACTTTGCCGAGACAGTCAATGTCTATCTGGACATCATGGCGATCGC
This sequence comes from Rhodopirellula halodulae, assembly GCF_020966775.1. NCBI lineage: Bacteria > Pseudomonadati > Planctomycetota > Planctomycetia > Pirellulales > Pirellulaceae > Rhodopirellula > Rhodopirellula halodulae. Next base: position 134,390 of record NZ_JAJKFV010000004.1, read on the forward strand.
AACCACCGCCAACAGCATCGGCGGCAAGACATTGGATCTGACGACCGAAGCCGATCATCAACGGCTCGTGCAATCCGTGTTGAAGATCGTGATCGAAGTCAGTGAATACAACCTCGATTTAGGATTGCAACCGTTGTTGCCAGAACAACTCTCACCCGCGGTTCTCGAGAAACTCGCGTTCATTCACGAGTTGAGAGGGATGCATCTTCCATCCCGCGACGAAATGGCTGAGGTACCGGTGTCGGTCACCGATTAGCTACAAAGCCGTGGCATACTAACTTTCGGAGCCAATGCACTGATCGTGAACCACTCCATAGACGGAAAGTTGGATCCCTTCCGATTGGTAGTGGCAAATGATCTCGGCGTTCTCGATGAGTTCGCATTGCAACTCAGAACCCGGTGGGTGCATCTTCGGAACGGACATGCTGAGGTCGAACTGATCCAACTGCGACTTGGCGCCACCGGCGACCAAGTTGCCGAGTTCTTTGGCGGCATCCAGAACGTCCTCGTCCGGGATGTTGTCATCCATCCCAAGAATTTTGGACGACCACTGTAGAGCCGAGTTTTTATCCAACAGCAGCACCACGGTGCCGGAGATTTTGCCTTGCCAGTCAAGTGAGATGAGCCAGCAAGGCGATTCGCTGTCCAATGACGCAGCCCCCGTGAACTCGGAAGCTTCGATCTTCTCGATGTCGGATCCGACCATCATTTGAAATGTGTTCTGAACCGACGAATCGATCGCCGACGCGATGACTTGTTCAATGGTGAGAAGTTCGGTGCTCATAGGTTCTCCGAGCGTTGCGTCACGTTGGGTCGGCCGCGACGGACGGCCGAGTGGACTCAGCTGCTTGCTTGAGGAAGCACGCGTTCCAACTTGGCTTGCAGCATGGGTTGGTCAAAGGGTTTCACGAGATAGTCGTTCACGCCGGCTTGAATGGCTTCCAGCACGCGGCCCTTTTCGGCTTCCGTGGTGATCATCATGATAGGCACCTTGGACCCCGTTCCGCGAATCGCTTGCACCAACTCCAAACCGTTCATGTTGGGCATATTCCAGTCGGTCAACACCAAATCAATGTTGGGGTCTTTTTTAAACTCTTCGAATGCGATGGCGCCGTCGGCTGCCTCCACCACGTCATCGACCCACAGGCTATTGAGCCCTCGGGCAATGATCTTACGCATGACACCCGAATCTTCTGCCAGCAAAACTTTCATCTCTCGTTTCTCCGTCTCTGTCTTTTTTGCTAAGGTTTAATAGTGATTGGCCGAGCCCTAAGGAAACCTACCTTCCCAATCGTTCGAAGGCAGGTCTGACAAGGGGTGCAAATTGAACGGCAATGCATGTCATCAAGGTTTATGCCATGCCGTTCCACCTTGGCACCCTTATGGATTTTCGACGCTTATGAATTTGAGTCGAGGTGGCAAATGGAAACGGTGAAGTCCGTCCCATTGCTGTGAAGTGCGATGTCTTGCGTGTGAACCACGTTTGCAAGTTTGAAATCCAGTCCGCTGCCGCTGGCCACGCTTGGCAAAGACAACGAGGACTGCCCCGGCAAGATCGCTTTGATGCTGCCGCCGACCATGTTGGAAAGTTCCGCAATGGTGTCTTGGACATCTTCCATGGACACGTCGGATTCCGGCATCATCAACATGGCTCCGGCCGCCTTGCGTCCCAGTTCCAAGGGAGTGTTGATCTCCACCGCGCCTGTCCAATCGCCTTGGATTTGAACGCAGCCAACCAAACGGTCCGCTTCGGGGTCTTGTTGGGCTGCAGTTGCATCGGCGGAAGGTTCACAAGGCATTTGCAACATGTTGTCAAAGATCGCCTGAACAAGCTGAACGACGTTCTCGGGTTCAATCGGTTGGATGTCCATGGTTTCGCTTTCTTTAGAAGGATTTGTGCGAGACTTGGTTTCAGTGGGTGATGTGATCTGTTCATACGAACGCCACGCGATCACTCAAACCAAAAGGAATTTGATGTCGAAATGGTTTTCGACCAACGATTCAGACGGGGCGGTAGTACACAGTACGATCTACCTGAGTGCGTTCAAACTCATCTGTGAGATTCATCGTGTTTTCGGATCCACCCAGGAAGAGAATGCCGTCCTCGCGGATTCTCTGGCGCACCTTTGCAAGGATCTCCCGTTTGGTGTCGGGCGTGAAATAGATCAGCACGTTGCGTAGGAACACCACATCGACGGACATCAGCGTAAGCGGCCAATTTTCGATCAGATTGACGCTGTCGAACCGAACCATCGAACGGATGTCGTCGTTGATTCGCCAATGGACCCCGTCGCGATGGAAGTACTTCATCAACAACTGCATTGGTAGGCCACGGTTGACCTCCGTTTGATTGAAGATTCCGTTCTCGGCACGTTCCAGGATCTCCGACGAGAGGTCGGTGGCTCGCAGACGCACGTCCCAACCCGCAAGTTGTGGAAAGTGTTCGCGAATCATCATCGCGATTGAGTAGATTTCTTGACCGCTGGAACAAGCGTTGGACCAAATCGTCAAACGTTTTTCGTTGCTGCGTTTTTCGATCAGCTCGGGAAGGAGCTTGGTTCGCAGTAAGTCGAACGGATGGATGTCTCGATAGAAGCTCGTTTCATTGGTGGTCATCGCGTCAACGACGGCCTCTGCCAACTTGCGTTGGTTCGGTTTACGAAGCGTTTCCGCGAGTTCGCTGATGGAATCCAAACCATGTTCGCGAGCGACCGGGTTCAACCGAGACTCCACCAAGTACGACTTACTCGGTTCGAGCACGATGGCAGAACGATCGAGAACGAGCTTTGCAAGGAAATCAAAGTCTTCCGTCGAGAGTGAATCGGCGGTGCATGTTGTCATGAGAGAGCCCCTGCTGTAGCGAGAGATCGTCGGGGACGACCGTGCGTTGCATGTCGGATGAGTTCGCCGCCGATTTCATTCAGCGGTAGGATTTGATTGGAAAGCCCCGCGTTTGCCACTGCGGCGGGCATTCCCCAGACCACGGACGTTTGACGGTCCTGGCTGATGATTCGACCGCCTGCCTTGGCGATCAACTCGCATCCCGCCAGACCGTCACTGCCCATGCCGGTCAAGATGCAAGCCATACTGTTTCGGCCATAGTTCTTGGCCACGCTGCGAAAGAGCACGTCCACGGCGGGGCGGCACGAGTTTTCCGCTTCGTCTTGGTTCAGCTCCACCGTGGCGGTCGCTGAGGCGACGGAAGTCGTCATGTGAAAGTCACCTGGTGCGATCAAAGCACGACCGGGAAGCAGAGCATCCCCCTGCACGGCCTCGGAAACTTCCAATTCACACTTTTGGTTCAACCGATCGGCCAAATGCTTGGTGAAGATCGGTGGCATGTGTTGAACAATGACAATCGGAATCGGAAAGTCACCTGGAATCTCTGGTAGCAAGCTCGATAGCGCATTTGGTCCGCCAGTGGAGACACCGATGGCCAGAATGTCCAGACGAGTTGCGATGGGAGCTGGCCGAGTCTTGTACGTCTCGGCTGAGGTTTCAGGCTGGTCCGCCGATGGACTTTGAAGAGTCTTTCGAATGGATTTGGCTGGCGTGGAGTAGCCAGGGCACAATGCCTTCAACTTGGGAATCATGTCCCCGCGAACACGGGTCATCGCTTCGGTCACGCTGCCAACGTTGGCTGGTTTGCCCACGTAATCGTTCGCGCCGCGTTCGAGCGCGTCCAAGGTGCCTTCGGCTCCACGCTGCGTGAGCGTGCTGAACATGATGACCGGCAGTGTCTTGTTGACCTTGCGAAGTTCCGTCAACGTTTGCAGACCATCCATCTCCGGCATTTCAATGTCCAACGTGAGAACATCGGGCTTGAGAGTTGGGATTTTGGCCAGTGCAATCTTTCCGTTGGGCGCGGTACCGACCACTTCCACGGATGGATCTTCGGACAAGGTTTGTGTCAACAATCGCCGGATGACGGTGGAGTCATCGACAATCATCACTCGGATTTTTTTTTCGGAACTCATACCGTGGTTCCAATGCCGAGGATCTCTAGTTTGGAGTTGATGTTTTCTTCCGTGAAAGGCTTCATGATGTATTCGTTCACGCCGGCCATAAACGCCAATGCCATCCGTTCCATTTCGGATTCAGTGGTCACCATGATCATGGGGGTCGCACCGTGTTGCTCATCGGCACGCACGGCTTTGACGAATTCGAGCCCATTCATTTCTGGCATGTTCCAGTCGACCAGAATCAGGTCGACGCGGCCGAGTTCTTGCAATCGCTCGAGGCCTTCCAGCCCATGTTCGGCTTCGTGTGTTTCGTAGCCAATTGACTTCATGATGCGGGCAATCATTCGTCGGATCACTCGCGAGTCATCAACAATCAGGACATTCATATTGAGTTGCGTTGGGTTGGTTGGAAATCGCATGAGCAAAAGAACGCCGCTGTGAAGCGTTCTCAAATTTCAAAAGCGATGTCCCGGCATCCGTCAGATTGGATGCCGGGACATCTGTCATCGATTTGCGATCAGAACTTGAATCGCATGACCAATTGCTGCAGAGCGGCCGACATTTCTGACAGCTCGCCCGCGGCTTGTTGCGTGTTGCCGGCACCTTGCGAGGTGCTTTCAGCAGCGGAGGCAACCGAGGTAATGTTCTTCGCAATCTCGTCGGCACCCGAAGAGGCTTCGCCGATGTTGCGACCGATCTCGTTGGCAGTGGCGGTTTGTTCTTCCACCGCACTGGCGATCGTGTTCGAGATGTCGTTGATCTGATTGATCACGTCACCGATTTGGCGGATGGCCGAAACAGCTCCACCGGTGTCGGACTGGATCGTTTCGATCTTGCCGCTGATGTCTTCGGTTGCCTTCGCGGTTTCTTTCGCGAGTTCCTTGACTTCGTTGGCGACCACAGCGAATCCCTTGCCAGCTTCACCCGCACGAGCGGCTTCGATGGTGGCGTTCAGAGCCAACAGGTTGGTCTGTTCAGCGATCGAAGTAATGACCTTCACCACTTTACCAATTTCTTGGCTGCTGGCACCCAGCTTGGTGATCGTGTCATTCGTGTCGCTCGCAATCCCAACGGCTTGGTTGGAGATCTTCGACGCTTCACTTGCGTTGCGAGCGATTTCGCGAATGGCCGAGTTCAGTTCTTCGACGCCGGTGGTGACCGTTTGAATGTTTTGGCTGACTTCCGTCGAGGCACTCGAAACGATTTGAGCTTGCGAAGAGGTTTCTTCGGCGTTGCTGCTCATCTGGGTGCTAACCGCTGACAGTTCTTCGGATGCACCCGCGAGCGAGGTCGCATTTTCGGCAATCGATTCGATGCTGTTGCGAAGGTCCTTGAAGAACGTTTGCAGACGCGAACCAACTTGGCCGATGGCGTCTTCACCGTCGACATGAATTTCTTGCGTCAGGTCACCGCCGGAGGCTGCGTTGACGACTTCCAAGATCTCGTCCACGTTCTTTTTCAGTTCTTCCCGAGCGTTCACTTGATCGGTGATGTCGGTGGCGAACTTCACAACTTTGAATGGTTTGCCATTCAAGTCGAAGATCGGGTTGTAGGACGCTTGGATCCAAATCGGTTCACCGCTCTTGGTGATTCGCTTGAATTCGCCGGCTTGGAACTCGCCACGATTCAGGCCTTCCCAGAGCTGTGCGTATTCAGGCGATGCGGCGTGTTCGGGTGTCACGAAGGTGCGGTGATGCTTGCCAACGATTTCGTCGAGCGAGTAACCCAAACCAGCCAAGAAGTTGTCGTTGGCGTGGATGATCGTTCCATCCAGATTGAATTCGATGACCGCTTGAGCTTTGCCGATGGCAGCCAACTGGCCTTCGTAGTCAGCGTTCTGGAGTCGTTCTTCGGTGACGTCGGTCACGATTTGCACGTATTTGGCAACGCGCCCCATCTCGTCCTTGACGGGGCAGTAAACCCCGTGCAACCAAACGTCTTCCCCGGTCTTAGTGACACGTTTGAAGGTTCCGCTTTGTGGGTTGCCGGCCTTCAACTCGTCCCAGAATTGGTTGTACTCATTCGATCGAGAGAAAACGCCATCCACGAAGGTTCGGTGTGGCTTACCAACGAGTTCTTCCTCTTGGTAACCCATGATGGTCAGGAAGTTGTCGTTGGCCGAGACGACGTTGGAATCCAGATCGAATTCGACGAAGGCGTTCGTCGAGTTGATCGCGTCCAACAAACCGTTGGTGTTGTGGCGAGCGATCTCGGTTTCCGTCAGGTCATAGCGGATTCCGATGTACTTGCGTGGCTTGCCGTTGTCGCCCATGACCGGTGCGATGACCGCGTCGACGTAGTAAGGCGTGCCGTCTTTGGCGCGGTTCTTGATGATTCCGCGGAATGGTTTGCCACGGCCGATCGTCGACCACATCTCCTTGAAGACTTCTTTCGGCATATCGGGGTGCCGAGTGGTGTTGTGGCCGAAACCGATCAGTTCGTCTTCTGGATACTTCGAAACTTCGATGAACTTTTCGTTGACACGAAGGATGTCACCTTTGAGATCCGATTCGGAAACGATGCTGGTCATGTTGACCACATCGACGTAAACCTGAAGCTCGTCGACTTGATGTTGCAAGTGCTTCTTTTCGGTGATGTCGGATCCGATTACCAACGTTTGCTCCAACTCGCCGTTCTCGTTGTGAACGGGATGGAAGGTCAGATCCAACCATCGATCGGTGTCGTCGGACGCAAGCAGCAACACCTCCCCCGCAGCGACGTCGCCTGATGGCAAGTCTTGTAGCATTTGCTTGTAAGCCTTCTTGGCTTGGTTGGTCGTTGGCATCAGGTTGCCAAACGGCGAACCGACGACGTCTTCCCATTCTCGGCCGAGCAAATCCAAAAGACGGTTGTTGGCACTCAGGACAATGCCGTCGTGGTCCAGTTCAAACACCAATTGCGAGGCGTTCAGTGCTTGTGCTTGAGTTTGCAATGCGCCATCCGCGGATGCGTCATTCGCTTTGGAACGAGACGAAGCCTTCGTTTTGCGTGCTGTGTTGGCGGTAGCGTTGTCTTTTGAATTTTCGAGAGTGGTGCTCATGGGAATGGTTCTTTTAATCGGCGTGATGGTTGAAATTTGGTTTCGGTCGAAAGGTTTGATTCAGGAGGAAAGTCAATTCAAACTGACGTTCATGGCTCTCTCCCTATCGAGGATCAAAATCAGCTCATCGTCGGTTTTGTAAGCACCGCGAATGATCTCGCTGGCAACGGCGTTGAGTGTTCCCGGTGTGCGTTCAAGATTTTTGGGGTCGATCATTTCGACCTCTCCGATGGAGTCGACGAGGAAGCTGGTGGCGGTGCCGGATGCGCCTCGAACGATGATGTTCATCGGAAGTTGGTCCGATTCGCGATCGGGAAGTCCCAGTCGCGTGCGAAGGTCGATCGCCGTGACGATCTGGCCTCGCAAATTGATCAGTCCGCAAACCGAGTTATCAGCCAACGGGACCTCGGTCATCTTCTGATAGCGAATCACTTCTTGAACGGATTTGACCTCGATCCCAAAGACCTGGTCATCCAGATAGAAGGTGCAAATTTGGTCGTCGTCAATCATTTGAATTCCTGTTTTGGCTTGGCGGCTTAAGCGAGCTGATGTCCGGCCGCTTGGATAACGGCGGGCAAGTCCAGGAGGTCAATGATTCGTTCCTGAACGATGGCGGAGCCCAAGACCCCATTGCCACTGTGCGATTCAACGAGGTCGATGTGAGCGTCGACGATGTCGATGATGCGATCGACGACGATGCCGAAACTGCGGCCTTCTTCAGAGTGGACCACGACTTGGCAATTCACTTCGACTGGTGTTTCGGCATCTTCTGACGTTGCCTCGGCAGCGGCGAAGGCGGTTCGCGAAACTCCTAGGATCGATGCCAGATCAATCAACGGCAGGATCTTACCGCGGTACTGGATAACACTCTTGTTGTCCGCTTCCTCGATCAGTTTCTTTGGCACTTGTTCGAGTCGAGCCACCTGCGACATTTGCATGGCGACTTGACGCTTGGGTCCAACGCCCAACACCAACAAGGATTGAGCCTTGCCCGCGTGTTCATTGGCGGCCTCGTCCGTACGACTTGGGTTGCGTGAACCGCTGGATTGCAGCACGCGACCTCGTTGAGCGATGCCAAGAACATCCAAGATCAACGCCACGCTGCCGTCGCCTAGAATCGTGGCACCCGAATAAACCGGAATGTCCTTGATTTGGTGGCTGAGTGGTTTGACGACGATCTCTTCCGTTTCGTTGATTCGATCGACGATCAGCCCAAACTGTTGGTCGTCGGCTCGCAACACAACAATGTTGATGGCCGAATGTTCGCCGGTATCCGACGGGTCGTCGGCTGGCTTGCCTAAGATGTTGCGTAAGTCAACCAATGGCAGCAGTTGACCGCGGAGTCGATACACCGGAGCGTTTTGAATGTATTCGATTTTGGAAGTTGCGTTTTCGCCTTCCAGTCGAACCAATTCCATCAAGTTGACTTGTGGAATCGCGAACCGATTGTCGGCACATTTGACCAACAATGCGGGAATGATTGCCAACGTCAAAGGAATCTTGATTCGGATGGTGGTTCCCAATCCGGAGTGGCTTTCCAGATCCAAAGTGCCGCCGATCTTTTCGATATTGGTTTTCACCACATCCATTCCCACGCCTCGCCCCGAGACATTGGAAACCTTTTCAGCGGTCGAGAAGCCGGGAGCGAAGATCAGATTGCAGATTTCTTGCTCGTCCATCGCCTGAGCTTGTTGCTCGGTGATGATCGATTTCTCGATGGCTTTGGATCGGATGCGGTCGATGTTCAGTCCCGCACCATCATCGACGATTTCGATGTTGACTTGCCCGCCTTCGTGGTAGGCTCGCAACATCAAACAACCTTCCGGATCCTTTCCGTAGTTGGCTCGGACCTCTGGTGGTTCGATGCCGTGGTCGACCGTATTGCGAACCAAGTGAGTCAGCGGGTCCTTGATCGCTTCGATGATTGTTTTGTCGAGTTCGGTCTCCTTGCCCTGCATTTCGATGCGAACCTGTTTTTCGCAGATTTGGGCCAAGTCACGAACCAGGCGTGGGAACTTTGCCCAGACATTGCCAATCGGTTGCATGCGTGTCTTCATCACGCCTTCTTGCAACTCGCTGGTGATCAGGTTCAAACGTTGCGACGTGGTGTTGTATTCGTTGTCATCGAAACGCTCTGCGAATTGCAGCATCTGGTTGCGTGCCAGAACCAATTCGCCAACTTGATTCATCAAGGTGTCGAGCAAGCCGACATCGACACGGATCGAAGTTTCGGCAGGCGAAGTGTCGCTCCCAACTCCGGAGGATGACTTGTTCGCTTCAGGCTTCTTGGCGACTGGCTTGGGTGCGGGGGCAGGTGCAGAGGGAGCCGCCGGTGCCGGGCTTGGGGGAGCTTCCGGTGCAGCAGCTTGAGCAGCGGCTTCTACTCCTTCGCTGGCTTGTTCCAACTGCGTTTCCGCGTCTTGAGCAACTTGCTCCGAGTCGCGAGTCGGCTCAACCGCAGCCGGACTAGCTGCTTCGGATTCCGCAGGTGCCGCTTCAGCAGGAGCTTCTGCTGCGGCGGGAGTTGGGTTGCCGCCGCTTCCCGATAGAATGCAGTCCAGTGCCGCAATTTTTTCGGACACATCCATGTCGTTGGAGTCTTCGATTGAATCGAGCAACTCTTTCAAACCGTCCGTCGCGGAAAGAAGTGTGCTCACCACATCAATGGTGGGCACGATTTCTTGATTGCGAATCTTGTTCAGGACTTCTTCTTCGCGATGAGCGAGAGATTCCAAAACGGGCAGACCAAGGAAGCCGGCGGCTCCTTTGATCGAGTGGATTGCACGAAAGATGTGATTGACGAGGTCGAGATCGACATCCTCACCTTGTTGTTCCATCGTCAAAAAGTCTTTCTCGATGTCGCCCAAGTGTTCTTGCGACTCGACGACAAACTCTTTGATCAGTTCTGCGTCTTCGATATTCACGGTACCGCTATTTCCCCAGTGGTGGCACTTCGTTGAGCGTTCCAAGCGACGCTCAACGGTGTCGCGGGTCTCCAACCCAGTCGTTGGAAGAGCCTGTTGTTATGTAACCCGCGAAAAGATTGGCGGTCGGGTTGACTTTGCCTGTCAGGGAGCTCTCGGCGAGTTTGACGGTTTCGCAGAGACGACAATGAATCGATTCGAGCGTTTGGGGCCTCGAAAAAGCTCACCCAAATCGACCAAACCGATCAGATCTAGCGAATTGCAGCCCAAAGCAAATCGCACCCACGCACGCTCAAATCGTGCATGCCGCGAGGGTTTGTATGTAGGGAAGTCCCGGTAAGACGCCTCGAAGCGTTTTTTAGTCCTCAACAGATGCCGTTTCCAAGCGGTTCCACCACGCTTGAACCTCGGCAGACGGTAGTGGCAATGATTTCAGTGACGCGGTTGCAACATCCGATTGAAACAAGGGAATCGTTGGTCCGCCGCGATGTCTTCTGGCTGAAACGGAGTGTTGAAATGCAAACAGAACTGTCCATTCGCGATGCCGCCCAGCAGTTGAGCGTCAGCCCGTCAACCTTCAAACGTTTGTGCGAGAAACATGGCGTCGAACTGAACCGCACTCCAGGCGGCCATCGTCGCGTGCCATTGAACGCTTTGGACGAATTGGCTTGCAAACTGGGAATCGGTGAGTTGCAACGGCAAACTCGTCATTCGTGGCGAGGCAGCCTGTCGACCAACAATGTGTTGGATCTGCTGAAGACGCAACAGTCCGACCAACTACGCGATCGAATCCTAGCGGCCTGTCGCCAACCGTCTGATCTGATTTCGATCATCGATCAAGCTATCGCACCAGCGTTGTGGACGATGGGAACCATGTGGCAGCGTGGTGAGATGAAGGTTTACGAGACGCAGATCTGCACGGAGACCATGTTGAGGTCAATCTACGCGCTGGAGACCCATTTCCAACGAGTTCAAGAAACGGGCTTGCAAGCGGTGGGCGGATGCTTGCACGAGGGATGCGACACCATGTCGTCCAAATTGGTCGCGTTGTCGCTTCTCAGCCTGGGCGTTCGAGCTCACGATTTGGGTCCACGTGTTCCTGCCGAGGAAATGGCCGATGCGGCAAACGCTTTGGCGGCCGACCTGGTGTGGTGCTCCTCGACGCACTGGGACGACCGAGCAGACTTGATCGGACAACACCTTTTGCTTCGCCGGATGCTCGCGGTGGAGACGCCGTTGATGATCGGAGGCGGCGGGCTGTCAAAGTCAGCGGTTCACTCGCTGGAGGCCTGCACCTACTTCGAAACGCTCGGTGGCATGGCGGCTTTTGTTCAAGACATGGTCGCCAAGAAGAAGGTCGACAAGGAAACCGGATCGACCGGTTCTCTTCGTTCTCGATCGCCGCAGTCGCTTTGAACTGATTTCACCGATCCAACGACACCTCCATCGCATGACAATCCCTGGCGACTAAGCGTCGATCCCTGGCGAGCAAGCGTCGAACGGTTGCGTGCCCAACCTTTCAAAGGGAACAACGGAGCCGCTCATGTCACGCGGGCAGAAAGCTTTTTCGCGGAACGGGCAATTGTCTCACGTTTTGTTGCAAATTGCGTGTGGATCGCCCCCTGTGATTGGGTGAGCTTTCGTTGCAACGAACGAAGCTCGCCCTCTCTTCTCTTTTCTCCGCACAGTCACGGGTGTCGCGATGGACAAGCTCTGGAATCGTTGGGTAGGTGGTTCGAAGTCGAAACGAACAAAGACACAAACGCGTCGCATGCGACGGCGGCGTCTCAGATCCGAGAGCTTGGAGACTCGAAAGTTGTTGGCGGCCAACCTCTTTCACAACGAAGCGTTCCCGGAGGACGTGAACGAAGATGGCGAAGTATCCGCACTCGACGCTCTCACCGTGATCAACGCCATGGGCGAAGAGGGCACGGCCGAACCCATTGGATCGCTGGAGCCACTTTCGGCTCAGGGCAACGCTGATCTGCAGCAGCGACGTCGGGGCCGAATGACGGATGTCAACAACGACGGACGTAACTCGGCTCTCGACGCGTTGATGGTGATCAACCGCTTGAATCGCCAGCGTCACGAGAACAACCGGGACGATCCCGGAACGGACGATCCAGCAACGGAGGTACCAGGAGCGGACGATTCAAACGAATCCCCGACCGATGCAGACACGACCACCGATGAAATTCGTTCGATTGATGGCACGGGAAACAATGTCGACAATCCGGACCTGGGATCGGCCAACACGCCCCTGCTGCGAGTCGCTGACAACGATTACGCGGACGGAATTTCAGAGCCCGCGGGGGCGGACCGCCCGAGTGCCCGTGAGATCAGCAACGCGTTGTCGGCTGCGGATCCCGACGGAACAACCAATGAACGCGGTTTGAGCTCCTTCGTGTTTGCATGGGGACAATTTTTGGACCATGACATCGATCTGTCGCTCGAACCCGAGACCGATGGCGAATCCTTCGACATTGAAGTCCCCGCCGGCGACCCGCTGTTCGATCCCTTCAATACCGGTGAAGCGACGATCCATCTGACTCGATCGGAAATCGCGGAAGGAACGGGGACATCCGTCGACAATCCTGCCGAGCAAGTCAACGCGATCACCGCGTTCATTGATGGCTCGCAAGTTTACGGCAGTGACCAAGCGACGGCTGATTCATTACGAGAATTTGTCGGCGGACGATTGTTGATCACGGAAGACGGCTTGCTCCCCAATGACGACAACCAAGGCGTCTTGGCGGGTGACATCCGCGCCGCCGAGAACGTGGTGCTCACTTCCATGCATGCTCTGTTCGTTCGCGAACACAATCGTTTGGCCGATGAAATCGCTGCGGAAAACCCGTCTCTCAGTGATGAAGAAATCTACCAAGAAGCTCGCACGATCGTGATCGCTGAGATGCAGTCGATCACCTACAACGAATTCTTACCAGCCTTGCTGGGTGACGATGCTCTCTCGCGATACACGGGCTATGACGCGAACGTTGACCCGTCCATCGCGAATGAATTTTCGACCGCGGCATTCCGTTTCGGCCACACCACTCTGAACGATTCGTTCCGATTCGTGGATGATGATGGCAACGAGATCGCCGAAGATGTCTCGCTGGCCAACGCGTTCTTTCAGCCGGAGATGCTGGAGGAGACCGGGATTGATCCGCTGTTGAAGTACGCTGCATCGACGCTGTCGCAGGAGGTTGATCTGGAGGTGGTGGACAGTTTGCGGAATTTCCTTTTTGGGCCTCCGGGAGCCGGCGGGTTTGATTTGATTTCGTTGAACATCCAACGTGGACGCGACCACGGACTGGCTGATTTGAACTCGGTCCGTGAGGCGTACGGACTGGAAACCTACGAGTCATTCGATCAAATCACCTCGGACGCGAATTTGGCCTCCGAGTTGGAATCGCTTTACGGCGATGTGAACAACATCGATCTTTGGGTGGGGATCTTGGCCGAGGACCGCACGGAGAATGGATCGCTCGGTGAGACCGCCACCACCATCATCGCCGATCAGTTCGAACGATTGCGAGATGGCGATCGGTTCTATTACGAAAACACCATGTCAGATCGCGAGATCCGTGAGATCGAAAACACGACGCTCAGCGACGTCATCGCTCGCAACACCAACTTGAATTCATTGCAGGACGATGTGTTTTTCTTCTCTCCTGAGATTTCCGGCACCGTGATGGCTCAAGCGTCCACCACGACGACCTCAACGAGTGATGGTAAAGGCGAAGACCTCTTCGCTCCCACCTTGATTGAGGAAGATGCCTTGGAAACACTCGCACGTGACAGCGGTCGGCAAAGAGACCAAAGCCAAGATGCTTCCGGCCGGAACGATCGCGGTCAAAAAGATCGCCCACGCGATGACGGTGAACAAGACACACCTCTCGAGCCAATGGTGGGAGCGGTGCTGGAATTGGTCGATGGTGAGGGTACCGTGGTGGACGTGGCGATCACGGATGAGATGGGCCGATATCGCTTCGATTCGGTCGACGAATCCGGAGCCTACGTCGTTCGCATGGCATTGTCCGATGACTACGTGGTCCTGGGGAACGACGCCTTGGATGTTCAGCTCAGCAACGGCGAAGAGAACTACCGCGGGATGGATTTCGTGGTATTGGTCTAGCAGGCGGTGGACTTTCTTGCCTCTGCCTCAACAGTGTCGCCTTTCGCTCTGCAAAAGCAGCCTTCGCACGCAGCTTCTGCGGGGCAGAAGGCGACACCATCATCAACGCACCAGAAAACTCATCGTCGTTATCGTTGTCGATCAGATCGTCGCAAGATCACTTGATGAACACCGGCATCAATGGACTTATCGACAGAAACAGACAGACGAATCGGGCCAGAAGGAAGCGTTGTTTTGACGGTGTGCCCACGCCTCGCGTTAGGTCGGACGTGGAACATCAATTCCTCGTCGTCGACATGCAGTATCGCAGAACCGCCGGAGTGTTGATCGTCCGTCAGAACCAACTCGACCTCGTAGTTTTGTCGAGCGGGAGCTTGCAGCAACCAAAACCCCGTCGAGTTTCGTGACCAAGGGCGCCCGCTTTCATGACGCCAATCTTGGCGAGTCAAAACGGATTCTGGTTCGTGGTCTGTGCCGATCACGATTCGTGGTGGTGCGTAGTTGTCGGGACGCGTGGAGGAAACGTCCTCGAACCATTTCTCATAAGCCGCTTTCAAACGTCCAACCAATTCGGGCTTCTCAGCAGCAAGGTTGTGCTGCTGTTTGGGATCCTCTTCGAGATGGTACAGCTCCAAGTCAGGCGAGCCTTCAAAGTTCTCTTTCCCGAACCCGCTGGGATGGACGAGTTTCCATGGATGTTCATGGATGGCAAAGTGATGGAAACGTTGCGGCACGTTCCCTCGGTGCGTCTGAAAAACGATTTGGCGTTGTTTCCAATCGTCCGCAGAACGCTTGCCCGTGATCCACGGCAGAAAGCTTTTTCCGTCCAACGAGGTTCCGTCGGGGACATTCGCTTGGCAAGCTTCGAGTAGCGTCGGCATGAGATCGATGTGCGCGGTCATCACATCCACGGTCGTTCCCGCTTTGACCTTGGCGGGCCAATGGAACAACAACGGGGAACGAATGCCGCCGTCGTCTACCTGAGTCTTGCTGCCTCGCATGTTGCCAACAAAACGCTTCGAGTTGGGACCGTTATCGTTCAGGTACAACACGATGGTGTTTTCAAGCTGATTCATTTCGCCCAACGCATTCATGAGCTTGCCAACGTTTTCATCAATGTTGGTGATCATCGCGGCGATCCGGGCCAGCTTGTCAAACTCCGCGTTCCTGCGGCGATCAGGAAGATCGCTCACCAAGATTGGGCTGAAGTCCACATCCTTGTACTCGTCGTACAGTCGTTCCGGCACATCATGAAATGGGCCGTGAGGAGCATTGGTCGCGATGTAGGTGAAGAACGGCGACTGGGATTGTGTCTGATCGCCAATGAACTCAATCGCGGCATCAAAGAAGAGATCGGTGCAGTAACCCTTCATCGCGACTTCTTCGCCGTTGTGAATCAACGTCGGATCGGTGTATTTGCCTTCCGCACCAATCGGGTCTGAAGGCTGGCCGATGCCGCCACCGCGGTGAATCAGGCTTTCATGAAAACCTTGGTCCATCGGTCGCATTGGGTAGTTGTCGCCCAAATGCCACTTCCCAAAGATCCCCGTTCGATAGCCAGCGTCGGTCAAGCATTCCGCCAGCGTGACTTCCGCAGGGTCCATCATGGCACGCCCGAGATAAGTGTCGATGCAGCGAGTCCGATAGTTGTATCGCCCCGTCATGAGGCTGGCACGCGTGGGTGCACAAACACTGCTGACGTAAAAACGGCTCAGCAGCCCGCTGCGTGTTCGCAACTCATCCAATGAAGGAGTGCGAATGATCGGATTGCCCATGAAACCGTAATCACCGACGCCCTGGTCATCGCTCATGATGACGATGACATTGGGTCGAGACGAGTCATCCGCCTGAATCGATTGTGGGGCAAAGGAGATCGCCAAGCAGACTGCGATGAAGGCTGAATGGATCCGAAGACGTTTCAAAAGGCGGGACGGTTTCATGGAAATTGACCGGCGGGAGAGGAGGGAGTTGAGGTGGGGCTAGAAAGAAGGGAGGAAGGAAGAAGGAAGGTCGAGCAGCAAGAGGAGTACAAAGAGCGTCAGCGACTGCGGCCGTCGCGGACAATTTTTTGAAGGTGCTCGCTCAACTGCTTCACCAAGTCGGGACGCTGTTGATACAAGTTGGTGGCTTCGAATAGATCTACTTCGACTTGATACAACTGTCCGTCGGGCTCGCCCGATTGTGCCTGCACCCGCCTTGGTTTTGAAAAGCCGCCCGATCCGAGCCCTGTGATTAACTTCCAGCCGTCCTTTTGGATCGTCATCAACTTGGAGTTGCTGCCTGCTCGCATGACAAACTCCCGACGTGGGTTCTTTTGCGATTGCGGTCGGCCTGTGAGCGTGTTGTAGAAACTGAAGCTATCCGGACCGGCATTAGCTGGTAATTCCACTTGCCAAGCTTCCGCGAACGTCGCCATCAAATCGGTGAAGCAAACCAATTGATCCGAATCGCTTCCCGCTGGAACGGTGCCCGGCCAACGCACGATGAACGGCATTCGGTGACCAGCTTCCCATGCGTCGGCCTTCATGCCACGAAGGGCCCCCGCGGAATCATGCTCGAAACGGTCGGTGTCCTTGTCATACCACACCGGACCATTGTCCGAAGTAAAAATGACGACCGTGTCGCGATCCATGCCCTGGTTCCTCAGCGTGGAAAGCACGCGACCAATTTCGTGATCCACCATCATCACGAAATCGCCATAAGACCCGACTCGACTCTTGCCTCGAAAAGCGGGACTGGGCAACCAAGGCGTGTGCGGTGCAGGGTAAGCGAGATACAGCATCAGCGGTGATGCTTTTTCACCGGTCGGATGTTCCTCGATGGTTGAGATGGCGACATCAGTGAAATGCGGCAGCACATCCGATAACTCCAATTCCGGAGCGATTCCGCCAGCTCGCCAAAACGCACCCTGGATTGGCGACCAGCCTTCGCTTGAGTTGGCCTCGATTTTTCGCGTGGGCGGCGACACCGCGTGGCGATTTAGAATGTAGAAGTAGGGCGGGATGTCGGTGGAGGCTCGGATGCCAAAGAACTCATCGAACCCACGGTCGACCGGGCCTCCACGCAGTTCCCCCTCGTAAGTCTCTGGCGACCGTTCCTCGAAACCCAAATGCCACTTGCCCACCATGGCGGTTCGATAACCCTGGGCTTTGGCTAGCGATGCAAGGGTCGGTTGGTCAGCATCAATCAGTGGCTGCGTTGGCCAAACGCTGACGTTGGTTCGAAAAGGATATCGCCCCGTCATCAAGCCGTACCGTGACATGTGACAGAGCGGGCCGGGGGCATGGGCATTGCGAAAGCACATGCCTTCGCGAGCCAGCGAATCAATGTTGGGCGTTGCAATCTTCGATTGGTCGTTGAAGCATTGAGGATCGCCGTAGCCCATGTCGTCCACCAGAATGAGGACGATGTTGGGATGCTCCGCCGCAAACGCGGAGGAAACGACCAGCAGAAGAACAAGCGACAGACAGATGCGAAGCATGGCGGAGGGCGGAGGGCGGAGGGCGGAGAGCGGAGAGCGGAGAGCGGAGAGCGGAGAGCGGAGAGCGGAGAGCGGAGAGCGGAGAGCTAGAAGCTAGAAGCTAGAAGCTAGAAGCTAGAAGCTTCCTTCAACGCTTCAACGGTGGGCGGGGAAGGTTTGACGCTGCCGGGGCGTTTGCCACGTGCGATATCGAACGGGGTCCAACCGCGTTTGTTCTTGTGATTCCAGGAATCTGACACGGCACCCAATTCCGCAAGCTTGCGGACGGCGGTGGGAAAGTTTCGAAGTGCGGCCCCATGCATCGCGGTTTCACGATTGCGGTCAATGGCGTTGGGGTCATTGCCGAGTGAAACCAACATCTCCAATGCCAGATCCACTTCCTCCGGAGTGCCCGGTTCTTCACCGACCGCGATCACTCCCACACCCGCAGCCGCCATCAAAGGCGTGGTGTGGTCGTCGTTGGCGAGGTTGGGATCCGCTCCCAGTTCCAACAACAACTGCATCAATTCAATGTCGGCACCGCGAGCCGCCAAAAAGAACGGCGTGCCACCGCGCGGATTCAAACGTTGCCCACGGGACGAGCCTTTTTTCAAACGCAAATTGACATCCGCCCCGAGCTCAACCATTTGACGAACGAATGCCAAGGAATGCAGTCCACCGGTGATTCGTGGTGCGGGATCCCCCTCCGGATTATCGCCTCGTTCGGTTTTTCGAACCCAACTGATCGCATGCAATGGACCGTAGCCGCTGCGTTGGTCATTCGGGTCGGCGCCACGACGCACTAAATCAACCGCGAGTTCCAGATGCCCGCTTTCGACCGCGAACATCAAGGCCGACATCCCATCGCGAGGATTGCGGCCACCCCCGCGTTTGACCTTCACCACCGAATTGACGTCCACGCCGTGTTCTAACAGGCGATGGATGACGTCGGTCCGGCCGTGGCGAGCCGCGAACATCCAAGCGGTCAAACCCGACGCGGACAGAGCATGATCCACATCGCAACCGGCTTTCAACAACACGTCGACCGCGTCCGAGTTGCCAGCGGCGGCGGCCCACATCAAAGCGGTTTGTCCGCGAGTTTCCTTTTCGTCCAGATCAGTCCCCGCCTCGACCAGGCTCTGCACGATCTCAGCGTTGCCCTGGCGTGCGGCCAGCATCAACGGCGTTTCCTTGCCCAGACGTTTGGAATTCACGTTGGCTCCCAATCGCACAAGCATTTGCGCCGAATCCATGTTTCCAAACTCGCAGGCCAAGCTTAGCGGCGACACCAAGTACTGAGTTGACACATCCAAATCCGCACCCGCCGCGTGCAAACGCTCGATCCATTGCGGTTGGTCATGGTAAGCCGCCCAGTGGACAGCCGTCATGCCGTCCGGCTGCGACTGATTCACGTCGAACGAGTCTCGCTTCATCGCCGCCGCGACTCCGGACCAGTCGTTCAGCTCCGCGTCCTTCAACCAGCCCGCCGAGGCGTCTGATGCCAAGTTCGCGGTCGACGTCGTATGATCCGCACGCACCACCATGACCGGAAAAGCCATCGCCAGCATCACGACAACGCCCCAGCCCGTTCCAGGCAGGTGTCTTTGATTCAGCCTCATCGTGTCACCCTCACAGCGTCACCGGATCAAACAAGTGGTCGATGGTGCCAGTGCTGTCCGCGAAGGATTCCAGTGGGACGCCAACTTTGTTCAGCAACGTCAGGTGCAAGTTGGACAGTGGCTCCGGATCGTCGAATCGCAGGTGGCGATTGCCTCGCATATTTTCGGCGCCGCCACCGGCAACCAAGATCGGCAGGTTGCTGTGATCGTGCTTGTCCGGATCGCCCATCCCACTGCCATACATGTACAGCGAATGATCCAGCAATGTTCCGTCCGCCTCTGGGATCTCGTCCATCCGTTGAAGGAAGTCCGCGAAAAGAGAAACGTGGAACTGATTGATCTTTGCAACCTTTTCCAGTTTGTCTGGATTGTTGCCGTGGTGGGTCACCGGATGGTGAGGATCCGGCACACCGATTTCCGGATAGGTTCGCGTGCTCGCTTCACGTGCCAATTGGAAACTGACCACGCGAGTGATATCGCCTTGGAAAGCCAACAACTGCAAGTCAAACATCAACTTGGCATGGTCCGCGTATGCCGTTGGAACGCCGACGGGTCGATCCAAATCGGGCAACGGATTGTCTTGGCTGGTTTGTTCTGCGAGTTGGATACGGCGTTCCACTTCACGGATGCTTTCCAAGTAACTGTCGATTTTGTTCCGATCCGAAGACCCCACGCGGGATTGAATGCGTTTGATCTCTTGCGTGATGGAATCGAGCAAGCTGGCTCGCTTTTGAATCGCAGCCTGCCGTTGCTCGGGGGTGCCACCTTCGCCAAACAAGCTTTCAAACACGATTCGCGGATGAGCTTCCGAAGGCAACGGCTGAGTCGGCGAGGCCCAAGACAAACTGTTTTGATAAACACAGGCATAACCGTTGTCGCACTGGCCCACGGTCGACAGCAGATCCATCGACAACTCCAGCGAAGGCAGTTGGGTTTCCGAGCCGATCTTTTGAGCCGCGATTTGATCCACAGTGGTTCCGTTGTAGTAGTCGCTGCTTTCCGTTCGTTTGGCGCGAGCGGCACTCAAGAATGCGGAGTTCGATGTGGCGTGCGACCCCGGGTAGGCGTTTTGCAGATCCGTGTTCGTGATCACCGTCAGATGATCTTTGACCGATTCGAGCGGCGACAGACTCGATGGCAATTTGTCGAGTGTGTCCCCCTTGGGTGTCCATGCCGCCGGGTTGTAACCCATCGGGATGTAGATGTATCCGATCCGCTTGAGCTTGCTGGGGGCGGCAACCGTGGCGGCCGACGCGGTCATGGCAGGAACCATCGCGTCCAACAGCGGCAAAGCCACCGCCGCACCGGAGCCACGAAGCAATGTGCGGCGTGAAAGGTGAATGCGTTTCATTGTGCTTTCGGTCCTTGGTTGGCGTTTCGAATCGCGACGGTTTGAGGAGTGGGTGTTTGATGAAAGAATGCGCTGGTTACTACCGCGAACGGATTTCGCGGTATCGAAACGGTTCGCTCAAGACGATTCCCGTGATGATCGACCGCAGCGTGTAGTTGTCTTGCGATGACTGCTGAACGATTCGGCGGATGGCCGGGCCATCAAACGGTTCCGTGGCACGCCCCAGTCCGTAGGTCATCAACTTCTCCGTGACCGTTTGGGCAAAGATGTCCGGCCGAGCAACGATGCCGCGTTCCAACGCATCGATCGAATTCAGTTCGGTTCCATCTGGCAATTGGCCCGACGAATCCACGTCGAGCGTGCCTTCGAATTGCCGCCAACGTCCCACCGCATCGAAATTTTCGAGTGCGAAGCCAAGTGGATCGATCAAGTCATGGCAACTGGCACATGTTGGATTGGCTCGGTGCATCGCAAGCCGTTCGCGAACGGTCTTGGCTGCCAGCGTGTTCTTCTCTTCCAGGTTGGGAACATTCGGCGGTGGCGGCGGTGCCGGTGTACCGAACACATTTTCGAGCACCCAATTGCCGCGAATGGTGGGTGATGTTCGTGTGGCATACGACGTGACCATCAGGATGCTGCCGTGCCGCAGGATTCCGCCGCGATGCGACGCGTCATCGACTCTCACTCGGCGGAAATGACTCCCGTTGACACCGGGAATGCCATAGTGCGTTGCCAGTCGCTCGTTCAAAAACGTTTCGGTCGATGCGATCAAGTCCGTCACACAGCGATCGTTGACCAACACATCCTCGAACAACAACTGAGTCTCTCGCTTGAAGGATTGACGCAAGTTATCGTCGAAGTCCGGGAACAGTCGCAGGTCAGGCGTGATCGAATCCAAGTTTCGCAGTTGCAACCACTGGGACGCGAAGTTGGTCACCAAAGCCTCCGACCGCGAATCGCTCAACATTCGTTGGACTTGCGTTCGCAAAACATCATCGTTTCGAAGCTGTTTGGTTTCCGCCAAATCGAGAAGCTGCTCATCGGGAATGCTGCTCCACAGGAACGCGGCCAGACGGGTCGCTAATTCGTAATCGTTGATAGCGACCGAAGTGGAATCGTCGGAGGAGGGAGTTTCCGACTCGATTCGGAACAGGAAATTTGGATTCACCAACAACGCCGTGAGTGCGGACTCCATGCCCTGCTGAAAATCGCCCGCCGCGTTGCCTTCGTCAAAGAACGCCAGCAACAAGTTCAGTTCGTCCTTCGTCGCGGGGCGTCGATAAGCCCGCCGAGCCAGGCGTTTCAACGCGTCGGCAGCATCCGCCCGCGTGCGAGTCTCTGACGAGAGAAGTTCCCCCAGGATCAATCTTCGGCTGGTGGTTTCACCAGGCCCTTCCGGAGCAAAGGGGCCCACGATGGAAACCTGGTAGATCGCCGGGGTCAATCGCGGATGTCGGTGTCGGTTGAAGTTTGCATCGAAGGGTTGACGCTTGCCTTCCGTCAGCGATGAAAAAGTTTTGGTGAACGTCACGCCCACGTTGTGCCGACCGGCTTCGACGCGCAAACGTGTCTTCAAATGGGAATCCGAATGTGTGTAGTCCGGGCCGCCCCATTTGCCGGTTCGCTTTGGCGGTTTGACCGTGAACTGATGCACGCGGGCTCGATCAATCAAAACGTCGATCTGGTGCTCGCGGTGCAAACCTTCGACCTGTTCGTCGCGGTCACGTGTGAGCTTCAGTTCGATTTCGTACTCGCCGGTCTGGGGAAAGTGCTGCTGGAACAGCACACCGCCGCGAGTCCCAAACGGCAAACCGTCAACATGGTTTTCCTGCGAACGCTCGGCCGGAAGACGAATCGTCACACCAGCCGGACCGTTTCCCAATCCACCAATCGCCAGACGACTGATCTTTTGGGCTGCGGTGAGGTATCGATTCAGGTGCGTCGGGGACAACTCTTCGACCGTGATGTTGTCAAACCCGTGGCTGGATTCATCTTTGGGCAGATAGTCAGCGGCATCGATTCGCACATCCAGCAGATCCCGAATCGCGTTTTGGTATTCCACTCGCGTCATGCGACGCATCGCACTCAAACGCCCGGGCCTCGGATAACGTTTGCTGCGAGCGTCCAGCAGGTCGACCAGGGACTCGGTGACTCGGGCATAGGTGGGTTCGTCCGGCTGACCGTATTCCGGGGGCGGCATTTGACGGGTATGAACCCGCCGCAGGATTTTCTCCCAAGCCTCCATCGCGAAATCGGGCGAGTTGAAAGCTTCTTCGCGACAGTCAAAACCTGCCAAATCGAAACCGGATTCCGCATCGGTGCCAGAGTGGCAATCAAGACACTGCTGCGAAAGAAAATCACGAACGACCGCCAAGTCGTCTTCGATGGCGTTCGACGGATTACCCAACGTGACGTCGGAGTTGGCCGCGTCCGCCGACGGATCGGTGTCATCACCAAACCCCTTCACGTTCAACGTGACCAGAACCGTCAGGCAAACGCAGACGAGCAGCGGGCGGAAGCGTGGCAACGGAAGGACTCCGGCAGCAGATCGGTGGGAATCGAAATCAGGCGAGACGCTGGTCGCCCCTCGTCAAAAGGGCCGTCCAACGCTTCGCCTGATATTACTCGATTTCGTTCCTGCTTGCTGAATTTGCGGTGCTTCATTTCCCTCAATGGGCGATGCAAATCAAGTCTGATCACCCTTGAAGCTTCGATCGCAAATGCCTGCATGAGATAGCCCATCAAGCCGATCGCGAATCGGTTTCGATGGCATCCGGCTTCGAACGCGGCTGATCAATCGGCCAGCGGCATCACTTCGGCTTTTCGAATGTGCACCACGCTGCCAGGATCGTGCTGTTGAAAGGCGAAGTGGCCTGGACCGTAAGTCTTCTCGAAGTCCATGTATTCATACAGTTCGTTGCCATCGACGGTGATTTTGATGCGAAGCATGTCGCGTCCACGCCAATTGTCTTCTTTGACCTCGATTTCGTAGGTGAACCAGGTATCTGGTTTGACCAATTGAGGATAAACGTGGCAGAAACCGTACAGCGACCCGGTGCGAATCGGATCGGTGTGGGTGCTGTCGACCTGGGCTTCGTAACCGTCCATGAAGCCTGGTTTGCGAGTGGTCCGGAAATAGACGCCGGAATTGCCGCCATCGTTGATTTTGACTTCGCAGCGATAACGGAAGTTCTTGTACGGCCCGGACGTGTTGACCAGCATCGAAGGTCGCCCGGTGCCCTTGATCACACCGTCTTCCACTTCCCAGTGGCTGTCGTCGCGACCGACTTTCTCCCAACCTTCCAGCGTTTTGCCGTCAAAAAGCACGGTCCATTCTTCCGCATTCTTCGAGTTCGAATCTTCCGCGGAAGCGGAAAGGCCAACGCAGCAGGTGGCAAGGATCAGACCGCACATCAAGCGGCACGACAGATAAGGAGTCAACGACATGTGATGGTTCATCCTAGAGGCAAAGCATGCGAATGTTGACAGCAGTGCGGTGGTCGATCTCTCGACTAAGACAGAGCGTCAACGTCAGTTTCGGTGAAATGTAAGCGATGGCCGGCCAATTTGTCTATGGATCGGCTGAGACGCCCGCGAATCGTTCGATTGATAGCGGAGCTCAATGCCAGGTTCGTGAATCAACCCAAAGTGACGTCACAAACACTCAATCGAGGACTCTGAGAGAAGGGCGGCACACGATTTGAAGCGTTGATTTGCAGCATGCCGGATCGTCGGCGCCCGGCATCGAACACTTCCAGACGTAGAAGTGCAACGTGCAAATTGTTTGGGTGGTATGGGATCGTTCTTCATGCGACGAGCCTTGGCCGCCTGTCTCAAACCAGGGCAATTGATTGTGCAAGGCAAACTCTCCCCAGAACAATTGGATCTGTACTGGTGTGCAACGAATTACCTCTCTGCCGCGCAAATCTATCTGCGTGAGAATGTCTGTTTGAGGGAAACGTTGCGGCCCGATCACATCAAGCCTCGATTGCTTGGGCACTGGGGGACTTGTCCTGGGATCAATCTGATTGCTACTCACCTCAATCGGCTAATCGTTGAACGCCAGCTTTCAACGTTGTTGGTGACCGGGCCCGGGCATGGGGCTCCCGCTATCCTTAGTAATCTCTTCTTGGATGGTTCGTTGGGAGAGCGGTACAGCGACCTCCGTCGAGAGTCAGGCGGCTTACGCATGCTCATTCGAGAGTTTTCTTGGCCCGGTGGGTTCCCAAGTCACCTCACTCCTGCCACGCCAGGAGCGATTCATGAAGGCGGTGAGTTGGGTTACGCGTTGGCAACAGCGTTTGGTGCCGCGCTGGATGCACCCGAACGAATGGTTGCCTGCATCGTTGGCGATGGAGAAGCGGAGACGGGACCAACCGCGACCGCTTGGCATTTGACGAAGTACTTGAATCCTCTGCGAGACGGAATGGTGCTGCCGATCGTACACCTCAATCACTACAAGATCTCCAGCCGAACCATACTGGGTTCGATGTCGGATGATGAGCTGACGGATTTGTTTCAAGGCTACGGTTACTTCCCGATCCTGATCAACGCGGGGACAACGGGTGGGAACCATCGCAGCCAACTGTCCGTTGCTCCGGTACAACACGGTGAGGCTGCCCACGTGAATCACGCAGCCATCGCAGCGGCATTTGATCAGGCTCACTCGAAGATGGACGAGTTGCGTGATGACTGGAGACGTGAGTTGGCCCATGGGCAACAGCTTCCCAACAGACCAGGTTGGCCTGTGATCCTATTTCGCTCGCCAAAAGGATGGACTGGCCCAGCAGAATTAGACGGCAAACCCATTGAGGGGACTCATCGATCGCATCAGATCCCCGTTCCCAGTCCTCGCGAGAACGAAGAACATCTGAAGGCACTGGAACAATGGCTCCGATCGTATCAACCCGAAAAATTGTTCGATGAGAATGATCGCCCGCACGCTCAAGTGGTGGATTGGCTACCGGAAGGAAACCTTCGCTTGGGCATGCGTCCGGAATCGAACGGTGGCGAGATCCGCAAGCCGTTGAAGCTGCCGAGTTGGCGAAACGATTCGATCGCTGTCGAGATTGGTAACCGAGGAAGTGTAGTTGCGAGCGACATGAAGCGGGCTGGAACTTTGCTTCGAAAGGTGATTCAGCAAAACCGCGGTGCGTTTCGTTTGTTTTGTCCTGACGAACTTGAGTCGAATCGACTGACAGAGACACTGGAGGCCAGCGATCGTCAGTTCGTGTGGCCAACACCGGATCAAGATCCAAATGTTGACCTGATCGGCAGCGTCTTTGAAATGCTTTCGGAACACACGTGCCAAGCCCTTATGCAGGGTTACCTGCTGACGGGGCGGCATGCGGTGTTCCCATGTTATGAAGCCTTCGTGTCCATCGTCGACAGCATGATGGGACAGTATGCAAAGTTCTTGAAGCGATCAGACGAAATCGGGTGGCGAGAACCGGTCAGCTCATTCAACTATTTATTGAGCAGTGAAGGATGGCGACAGGACCACAACGGGTATTCGCATCAGATGCCGGGATTTCTCAACATGTTGTTGAACAAGAAGGCACAAAACGTCCGTGTGTACCTTCCACCCGATACAAATTGTCTACTTTCAACGCTGGATCATTGCTTACGCAGCACTGGCAAGATCAATCTGATCGTGGCTTCCAAACAGCCGATGCCACAATGGTTGAACGCTGATGAAGCGGACGATCATTGCCGACGTGGGTTATCGATATGGGATTGGGCGACTAGCGACCAGACGCCATCTGGCGAATCCGACGGTTCGGAAACACCCGATGTTGTGCTCGCCTGCTGTGGAGTCTACCCGACCTCGGAAGCCATAGTCGCGGCAAGGTTACTCCGCAAAGCGGTTCCGGAGCTGAAGCTCAGGCTAGTGAACATCACGGATCTGCTCATCCTAGAAGAACAGACCTTTCACCCTCACGGTTTGGATCGGGAGGCATTCGCCAAGTATTTCACAGAAGAACAGCCAGTCATCTTCAACTTCCATGGCTATCCGTCGGCGGTCAAACAGTTGCTATGGAACCGTCCAAATCATCAACGTTTTCGAATCAATGGGTACGTTGAGGAAGGGACGACGACCACTCCGTTCAGCTTGTTGGCGGCCAATGGAATCGATCGCTTTACGTTGGTCGATCAAATCCTGTGTGCAGCCGCTGTGCAACGTCCCTCGATTCGTTCGCGTCTGGATCCCATCCGCCAACAATCCCAACGTCGCCGCGAAGAGATGCTGTCGTACGCGCAGTCCAACGGTGAAGACGTGGAATCGTTTTCTGATTGGGAGGTCGATGGTGAAGGCATGGAGGAGTGTTTGGCGACGGGAGCTGAGCGGTGATCGTCTTGTCTCTCAATCCCGGCAGCGGGTCGTTGCGATATCGTTTGGTTGATACCACCGGAGATCTCACTTCGTTGCCTTCGGGAATGGTTGATCGAATCGTTGGTGAAGATCGACTCGCGGAAGAAACAAAGTCGCTGCTAAAACGGTTGCCTTGGGAGATAGTGGATGCAATTGCTGTGCGTTGCGTTCACGGAGGACGCTACTGGGCGATCCCTGCTTGCAAAATGACACCCGAAGTTCTGCGGCACCTGGAATCCATCTTTCCTCTCGCGCCTTTGCACCTACCTTCTGACGTGGCGGTGGCTCGAACGGTCATGCAATCCACCGATAAACCAGTGCATGCTGTCTTTGATTCTTCCTTCCATCGAACGATTGACGAGGTTCATTGGCGATATCCCATTCCGTATGACCTCGGTGAGGAATATCGCAGCATTGGCTTCCACGGCTTGGCCCACGAGTCAGTAGCGTTGGCGTGGGCGAAATTGTCTTCTAGCGGCGGTAATGGGCAGCACGCACCATCGCATGGCTCGAAATGGTTATCGCTTCATTTCGGAGGTGGTGCTAGCGCATGTGCTGTTGTGGATGGGGAAAGTAGATGGACAACCATGGGTATGACGCCCTTGGATGGGTTGATGATGAGTACACGGAGTGGAAGCATTGACCCCGCCATTGTGTTGTCCATGATTCGCGACGGTCGATCGCCAGATGAAGTGGAACGTTTGCTGAACCGTGAAAGCGGTTTGAAAGGTGTTTCAGGAATCAGCGAAGACACCCGTGACTTATTGCCCGCGGCCGCGGAAGGCGATGTGAGGCCCCGATTGGCTCTCGAGATGTATGCCAATCGAGTGCGTCAAACGGTTGGCGCTGGGATCGCTGTTATGGGAGGGTGCGATGCTTTGTTGCTTTCGGGAGCATTGGTGAAGGACTCCGCCGAGTTTCGTCATCGTTTGTTAAATGGTCTGGATTGCTTCGGCATCCATCTCGATGACCGAAAAAATGACCGTGACGACGAACTGCGAGAAGTAACCGAGTTGTCGAGTCGCCATTCCTCGACCTCCATCGCATTTGTTCCGGCGGACGAAGAAAAGCAGATGGCTCGTATGGTCGAAATGTGCGAGTGGGGAAGGACGTCTTCCATGCAGCGGAGTCATCAAGGGGTGGGTTCACATGACCACGATTGAGTCACGCTGGTTTTTCGATCGACGACCCTCATGGTTCCCAAGCTGGGAAACCAACAACCTTGATCTCCGACGTGAAGAGAGAACGGATTGGTACGCTCCAATTCAAGATGCTCGATCCAGCGTCAAGCTGCGAGGCAATCCCGAGCATGCCAGGCAACAAACGCCGGTGGATCGATGTCAACTCGAAGCGAAGATGCAGCTGGATTCCAGTCAACGCTTTCCCGACCAAAACGAACGCAAGTTGAGTTGGAAGCGATGGAAGAAACACCCGTTGCGGGAACTCCGTATGAACGACGCCTTCGATGCGAAACTGATTCGTTCTTGCATGTCTGTCTGGGTGCGAGTGCGCAAACAACGGCAGTTACGCACTGTCCCACTCGAAGGTCAACGCGATGCCGATGGCAACCACACCGAGTTGCAAACGGAATGGGCTCACGTCGAATTGCTTGGGCGAGAATGGTGGACGCTCTGTTTCGAGGTGGAATGTGCCATTGAAGAGCACGAAGAATCGAATCTATGTCGTCAGATGATCCGCGGTGTTGAAGAAGCAGTCTTTGATGGGACGTCTCAGATGAGCTTCCCTTCGGGAAACATTCCCGAATTTCCATGCCAATCTTGGCCTGAATTCATCGCGGCTCAGTTGCCGTCTCGGTGAAACGTGCAGCTCGGAACGCGTGGTCGCCTATAAATCCTTCGTTTTGGAATGGGTAAGTCATGAGTTACAGAATCAAACGAAGCGAGACCCCACAGGATGCCTTGCACCGAATTGCAAACGAGCAAATCGACAAGGCTCTTCGCGAGATCGAGAAATCCTCAAACGACCGGCACCACGCGGTCCATCAGGTTCGCAAACGTTGTAAAAAAATTCGAGGCCTGTTGCGGTTGGTACGTCCGGCTTTGGGCAAGACATACGATGTCGAAAACAAAGCGATCCGGGATGCAGCCCGTCGAATCTCAGCCATCCGTGATGCGAAAACGAATGTCAAAAGTCATGATGATCTGATGGACGAATTCGGTCAGCACATCGACCGGGACGCTTTTTCAGACATACGATTGAAACTGGCAAAAGAGCTTCAACAAATTTCCGACGATGTGATTGATCACGCACTGGCGAAGGTGCGTCAGGATTTGGCTGACGTCAAGCAGCGATCCAGCAACTGGAGACTGAAGCACGACGGCTACGCGGCAATTCACAAGGGATTGACGAAAACCAGACGACGTGCGGAATCACGACTGGATTCGGTGATCCAGACCCCAAGCACCGAGTCGTTGCACGAGTTTCGTAAACGCGTGAAGTATCACTGGTATCACTTGCGTCTGCTCAAGGGTGTTTGGCCAGAGGCCATGACGCCGATGATCGAAGCGTCCAGTCGCTTGGCGGATCAGTTGGGCGATGACCACGACTTGGCTGTGTTCAACCAGACTGCTGAACGAAAAGAGGTCAGCAAAAAGACACGTCAAGTGTTGAAGGGAATTGCGGATCGCAAGCGAGAAACACTCCAATCTGCTGCGGTGAATTTGGGTCGGCAGTTGTTTGCTGAGTCTACCCATGCCTTTGACCAACGCATCCGTGCCTATTGGCACATCTGGCGGGATGCCAACTAGCGCGGTCGCAATCCGCATAAAGGTTCCTTTCTGATTGGTTCGGCTTTTGCAACGTCAATACTTCTCCTTGAAAATTCGCGACCTCCGCTGCCGAGGAATTGAACCCCAGGTATTGAAGATGAGTATTGACCACCAGGCTCCCATCGAGCAGATCCTTCACCGCATCGACGACATTGCAGAGCAGAACGAACGCATCCAATTCGGCCAAGTCATGGACGCGGTCGGTCGCAATTCGTTCGCGTCGCTGTTGTTGGTGGTTGGTGCCATCATGTTGCTGCCCGGGCCCGCGGACTTACCGGGTGTCCCGGTGCTGCTGGGGGCCATCGCGATTTTGTTGTGTGGTCAGATGCTCGCGCATCGCGATCATGTTTGGATTCCGCATTGGATTGAGCGGCGAGAGATCAGCCAGGACAAGATGAAGAAGATGCTGGATTGGCTGCGACGTCCCGCCGCGTGGTTGGATTCCATGACCGCCGAACGCTGGACGTTCATGATGAATCACGCGACGATCAGCACGTTGGCGGTCGCCGCAATCCTGGTCGCGATGAGCACACCAATTCTGGAATTCATCCCCTTCAGCGCAAACCTCGCCGGAGGAGCCATCTTCGCATTCGCACTGGCCATCCTGGCCCGAGATGGATTGCTGGCGGGATTGGCGGTGTGCATCTCAATCGCGACGTTCGGCTTGGTGGGATACCAATTCTTCGTCAACTGAGTTGGCAACGCGAATCAAGAAACTTCGCAAAAAAACTTTGATCGGTGTCGATCCACTCGAAGGCCGTTCGACCACTCTGTAATTCGCGACTGATTCTTAGGTGACACGCTGGGAACGGTTCGCGGTCTCGTTGGAGTTCCGTCACGCAGACTGCGGTTTGATGGGATACAACGTCTGAATGTGATCGAAATCGAGACGAACTTGCCCGGAGAGACACAATGCGAGTGATGGTAATGGTCAAAGCTTCTCCCAGTTCAGAAGCTGGAAGAATGCCTGATGAGGCTTTGTTGACCGCGATGGGAAACTTCAACCAAGAGCTGGTGGATGCGGGCATCATGCAAGCCGGCGAAGGGTTGAAGCCAAGCTCCGAAGGAGTGCGTGTTCACTTTCATGGCACCGAACGTTCAGTGACCGACGGGCCGTTTGCCGAAACGAAGGAGCTGATCGCTGGGTATTGGATTTGGGAAGTGGACTCGATAGATGAAGCGGTGCGGTGGGTCCGTCGCTGCCCCAATCCGATGATGGAAGATTCTGACATTGATATTCGACCCATCTTTGGAATGGAAGACTTCGGAGAAACGATGACTGAAGAGCTCCGTCAACAGGAAGCCGATCTTGTCAAGAAAATTCAATCGCCAGAAGAGGCGGAATTACGTCGTGCCGTGAAACGCTGGTCCGACGCTTTGGAAGCCAAGGATTGCGACGGTTTAGTCCGCGACTACGCACCGGAAGTCGTGTTGTACGGTGCGATCCCGCCCTACAAGTTTGAAGGTCCTGAAAAGATTCGTGAGCTTTGGCAGAATTGTTTGCCAAACTTCCCCGCGTTCGAGTCGGTTTTCCATAACATGAAGTTTCATGTGGCCGGCGAGGTTGCGTTCGCGTATGGGTTGCACAGTTTTCGAACGGAGGACCCGGACCAT
The DNA here is from genome assembly GCF_020966775.1 of Rhodopirellula halodulae. Lineage (NCBI taxonomy): Bacteria > Pseudomonadati > Planctomycetota > Planctomycetia > Pirellulales > Pirellulaceae > Rhodopirellula > Rhodopirellula halodulae. Next base: position 165,660 of record NZ_JAJKFV010000004.1, read on the forward strand.
CCGGCGGGAAAGTCATGGATGCGAGTCACCATTGGTTACGAACGCCAAAATGGTGCATGGAAAGTGGTGCATGAACATGTTTCACTGCCCTTCAATCCCATGACAAACCAGACCTGGTTGATCGAAGATCCGGAGGTCATGAGTGTGCCCGACTATGACCCGGATGCCTGCGCCAGCTAACGGTTTGTTCACACAGCAGGCATGCGAACCGAGACAGCGCGATACGCATGGTTGAATCGGTCAATCCAATGACACGTTGCCGGCAAGAGGCAACGCGTATCAAATTCGATGCAGCAGACTTTTCAATTCCAACACGAGACAAGACATGTTTTCTCAACCGCAATCTGAACACGAATGGCTGGAACAATTGGTGGGTGAATGGAAATTCGAACACGAGTGTTCCATGCCCGATGGATCGATCAATCAAGCGGAAGGCAAGATGACTTGCCGCACCTTGAATGGGATGTGGCTGCTGAGTGAATCCAGTGGCGAATCGGAGGAAGGAGCTTGGTCCTCTTTGATGAGCATTGGATTTGATCCCAAGTTGGGTCACTACGTTGGCACATTCATGGGTTCGATGATGGCGAACATTTGGCACTACCAAGGATGTCTGGACGAGTCGAAAACCCGACTTCAACTCGCTGCGGAAGGCCCCAAGTTTGAAGGCGAAGGAACGGCTCACTATCGCGACACGATCATTGTCATCGACGAAAACAACTGGCGAATGACTAGCGAAATGCAAACGGATGACGGGGAATGGGTGCAATTCATGAGCGGCAAGCATACGCGTGTCTAACATGCTGCAACCGGCTTGTGGGTCTGAAATGCAATCGCCTTTGACTGGCTCAGGTCAATGAGTTTGTTCCCATTCACTGAGGTTCGAGATCGATGAAGTACATGTTGTTGATATACAGTGCGGAAAATGATTGGACGGAAGACGAACGCCGGGCGTGCATGATCGAATCCATGGGCATCTGCGAAGAGCTTGCTGAGTGTGGCACGTGGATTGACTCCGCACCTTTGCATCCCGTGAGCACATCCACCACGGTTCGTGTCCGTGAAGGATCGTGCGAAGTCACGGATGGACCCTTTGCGGAAACCATCGAGCAACTTGGCGGCTATTACATCATTGACGTGAAAGATCAGCAGGAGGCAATCGACATTGCGAGCCGTTTGCCACCTGCGAAGAAAGGCACCGTCGAGATCCGGCGGCTCACGGAACTATCCGGCGAATTATCACTTCCGCCGTCACAGGCACCCGCTTGGAAAGAAGGGCAGGCGGGCTCGCTGAATGAAGGCAAAGACTATCTGCTCATGCTTTTCTCAGAGGAAGGTGTGTGGCAACCGGAGGAACACGCGATCGCATTGAACGAATCTGTCGACCTCTGTCATGAACTGGATCGTTGCGGTCAATATCGTTCGGCTTCGCCCTTGGAGCCTGCTTCTTCGGCCGTTTGCGTTCGCGTCCGTCGCAACGAATGTGAAGTGACCGATGGGCCTTATCCGGAAACCAAAGAGCAATTGGCGGGGTATTTTCTGGTCCACGCATCGGATTTGAACCAAGCCATTAGCATCGCCTCGCGAATTCCCGCGACGACGCGTGGTACCACCGAGATTCGACCTCTGTTTCCCTTGCCGACGGTCAACACGTCTTCGGCTTCGGCGAATTGATCAGATCGCGAAAAACTAGGTCGTTGTGATGAGCGCGATCTTGCGAGTTAGAAAGCGTTGCTCAGCCTCATTGGTGGAAAACGACAATGCCTTCTCGAACGCGATCTTCGCTTCCGGCAATCGTTGCAGGCGTCGCAACAATTCGCCGCGAGCTGAGTGAGCAAGAGAATGTTCAGCCAAGGCGCCCGAGTCCAAAATCTCGTCGATTAGCGTTAGTCCCGCCGCAGGATCATCCCGCATCGCAACCGCGACGGCACGGTTCAGGCTAACGATCGGCGAGGGTTGGATTCGGACGAGGATGTCATAGAGAGCGACAATTTGACGCCAGTCCGTCTCTTCAGGAGTCTTGGCATCGGCGTGCACCGCTGAAATGGCAGCTTGGATGGTGTACGTTCCGATCCGCTTGGTTCTCAATGTTTGCCGTAGGAAGCGTTGCCCTTCCTCAATCAAAGACTGGTTCCAACGACTCCGGTCCTGTTCTTCCAGCAACACGATGTCGCCATTCTTATCCATTCGAGTTGCGCGCCGAGATTCGTGAAGCAGCATCAACGCGAGCAATCCGCCCACCTCGGGGTCGGGCAGCAAGCGGTGTAGCAAACGAGCCAACCGGATGGCTTCGTTGGACAAATCCGATCGTGTCAAATGTTCGCCGCTCGATGCCGAGTAGCCTTCGTTGAACACCAGATAAATCACCGACAGCACGGCATCCAAACGCGAAGGAAGCTCCGAAACGGATGGGATTTCAAATGGGATTCCCGCATCTCGAATCTTCGCTTTGCCACGTACGATTCGCTGCGCCATCGTCGAGGGCTTCATCAGAAACGCCCGTGCGATTTCTTCTGTGGTCATCCCGCAAACCTCCCGCAAGGTTAGCGGTACTTGGACTTTTTGATCAATCGCTGGGTGACAGCAGGTAAAGATCAGCCGCAAGCGATCGTCTTGGATTTCGTGATCCGATCCGTCCGCATTGGCGGCTTCCAATTCGCCAACTCGTCTTATCAGTTCCGGTTGCAGATCCTGGAATTTTTGTCGGCGTCTGATTCGGTCCACGGCGCGGAAACGGCCCGTGGAGATCAGCCAGGATGTCGGATTGTCAGGGACGCCTTCGGTTGCCCATTGCTGCATCGCGGCAGCGAAAGCCTCATGCATCGCTTCTTCAGCGAGGTCAAAATCACCCACCAAGCGAATCAGACTCGCGAAAACTCGCCGAGAATCCTCGCGGTAAATCCGTTCAATCGTTTTTGAGACAGAATCATCCAGGCTCATCCCAGCGCCGGCCACCACCGAAGTTCTCGAAGTCACGAACAAAACGGCGAAACGTTTGTTGCCTCGGGCAATCAAATCGTCTCAAGCCACAGCCGGTAACTTACTTCAAGACGAACCGCGTGGTGCGACGGATCGGCCGTTGCGTTGGGATAATTTGCTGGAACGAATGCGAAACTCATTCAGTCACAACGTCGACTGGTTCTCGATCAATGCTGGCGTCAATGGACTCAGCGGCGCGATCGATGGTTTGAGCGGCACCGTCGGCAGCATCCTTTGACGTTTCTACCAAAGAAGAGGTGTCTTGCCGCACCTTATCGGTGTCAACTCGAACGGTTGGATCGCCATCGTCCGATGTGAACCGCAACCATCCAAGAACGACCAAGACCAAAACAATCGCGGCGATGAAGATGAAGGCTCGCATGATGCACTCCGTTGAAGAGGATTGAGGAAACAAAATCGACGCGTCGGTTTTCGCCGCGTTGTCGTCGAGCGTTTGGTCCTCAGAGCCAAACGCGTTGAGGGTGCAAAAGCATTTGTCGTGCCAGCAATCTGTTCGCCGAGGAATCAACGTGGCACGAGAATTGCCATTTGCACTGCCGCCATTTCAGCAAGCCGATTCGAGATCGATGATGGATGGAGCGAAAATTGACATCGCCACATCACCGATCCATCAGCCCTGCGGAATGCTCTTAAAGGAACATCAATGGACGAGTCGGCTTTGTTGACGCCACAAACCCTCGAGCAACCTGTGGCTCGGAAGTATGCAACACGGGATGACAGTTCGCAGGCGACACAGATTCATCCCGGAATGGGAGCGATTATCCACCATGCCGGCGTCGCTTTTCGCGTTTGGGCACCCAACGCCGAGCGAATTTCAGTCATCGGAACATTCAATGACTGGGATGATTCCAAAGCCGAGATGCAACATGAAGAAAATGGCTACTGGTATGTCGACATCGCCGAGGCCAAACCGGGGGATGAATACAAGTTCAGAATCCGCCACGGGGAACAAATCTTGGATCGCATTGATCCCTACGCACGCGAAGTCACCAACTCGGTTGGCAACGCGGTGGTCTACCAAGATCAATACGATTGGAAGACAGAGGCGTTTGAGCGACCATCCCAGAACGAGTTGGTCATCTATGAAATGCACATCGGGACATTCCACCGCGACGATCTTGAAGTTCCTGGCACGTTTCGAGATGCGATTGCCAAATTCAAGCACCTCAAGGATCTGGGGATCAATGCCATTCAAATCATGCCCGTGGCAGAGTTCGCAGGCGATCTCTCATGGGGCTACAACCCCGCTCACATCTTCGCGGTGGAACAGGCCTACGGTGGTCCCGACGCATTGAAGCACTTTGTCGACGAGGCTCATCAGGCCGGTTTCGCGGTGATCATCGATGTCGTTTACAACCACTTCGGGCCGAGCGACTTGGATCTGTGGCAGTTTGATGGATGGAACGAGAATGGAAAGGGTGGGATCTACTTTTACCAGGATCACCGTTCCAGCACTCCTTGGGGAGACACACGGCCCGATTACGGACGCGGTGAAGTTCGTCAGTTCATCCACGACAACGCGATGATGTGGATGCGTGAATACCATGTTGATGGTTTGCGTTACGACATGACTGCCTACATTCGAACGATTTCAGGGATTGGCAACGACGACATTGCGGAAGGTTGGGGGCTAATGCAATGGATCAATCGTGATTTGAAACGCGATTTCCCGGGTTGCTATTTGATTGCGGAAGACCTGCAGACCAACAACTGGTTGACCAAGCCCGAAGATCAAGGTGGTGCTGGTTTCACCACGCAATGGGACGCGGCATTTGTGCACCCCATTCGTAGCGTGGTGCAAGAAATCGATGACGCCCACCGCGATATGTGGTCAGTCCGCGATGCGCTTTGCCATCGTTACAACGGGGATGCGTTTCAGCGAGTCATTTACAGCGAATCACACGATGAAGTCGCCAACGGAAAGTCTCGCGTTCCTAGCGAGATCGATCCCGAATCGCCCGAAAGTCGGCACGCAAAGAAACGTACGTTGCTCGCCGCCGCGATGGCTTTGACTGCGCCGGGTTTGCCGATGTTGTTTCAAGGACAGGAGCTACTCGAGGACGAGTGGTTTCAAGATACGGATCCGCTTGAATGGGAACGTGCCAAGCGGTTGCGTGGTATCAAACGTCTCTTTCGCGATTTGATCCATCTCCGATTGAATCGAAGTGGGCAGACGGCAGGACTAACTGGGCAGCACATTGAAATGCATCACGTCAATGAAGCGGACAAAGTGATTGCGTTTGTGCGACGCGGAGATGATCCGGCGGATGATGTCTTGGTCGTGGCGAATTTTTCGAACCGGGCTTGGGAAGAGTACGAAATCGGTTTCCCAGCGACCGGCGAGTGGCAGCTCCGATTGAATTCCGATTGGGCAGGCTATGACCAAGATTTCGACGATCATCCGGTCGAGCACGTCGAGGCGGTGGATCAGCCTTACGATGGTTTGCCCGCGCGGGCGGCGATTTCATTTGGCGCCTACGCCGTGCTGATCTATTCGAAGTGACGCTTCCATCGCTGAGGCGATTTGAAACCCACTACTCCGCGGGCGTGATCTTGCCAAACAGGTGACCGCCCTTGGCGTCGTGCTGCCAAGTTCCCGCGTAACGACCGTCGTGGATCAAGACTCGCGATGAAAAGGTGCCAAGCCCCGGGATCCAAACGGAATCCATCGTGATCACGGGAGTGCGATCAGACCACAGGATTTTCAGTTGCATTGGGAATTCACCGTCCGTGTCGCCGTACTTGATTGCGACCTTCATGGAATACATGTCGGGAGCGTCTAATTTCTCGCACGAACGAATGGTGTATGACTCGGGCTTGAGCATTTTGTCCTCGCGGCCATCCACCGTGAAATGGCCGGTGAAGGTGGCTCCGCTGAGGTACTTCGCCAATCGTTCTTCGCGATCTGAGTCGCTTGCCGGAGTTGTTTCCGTCGGTTTCATTTTCAACGTCTCAGTTTCCGACGTTTCAGTTTCCTGAGCAGGCGAACCATCTTGGGCCATCACAACGGGCGACGCGATCGACAAGAGCGATGCGACGGCAATGCAACCACAGGCCAAACCGGTCAATGCAAATCGTTTCATCGTGAGAGACTCTCGGTCAAAGGGTGGGAAAGCACTTCCGCAACCAAAACAGCCCCGCTTTGGCAACACGCGCATGCAGGATGCTGGGGTGAGCGGTCAAATGCAATGTTTGGGAAGGAAAGGTTTGATCAGGAGCGGCCACGGTGAAGGTAACCTCACCGCCCGGCAACGGATGTTCGCTGGTTTGATGAATGCTGGGGTACTCGTCCACCAGCAGCACCCAATCGGTTTTGAGTCGTTGCTGAAGGGCAGTCAGACAACTTTCCGCCGAGGCGTCATCCGGCAGCCCCACCCATTGTTGCAGATCCGTCAGGTCGGCGAGCGAGATGCCTCCCACAAAAGCGGGTACATCGGCGGTGAAGCCCGGTTCGTCGGAAACGGCCGCAAACCAATCGCCCAACGGTGCGGCACGTCCCAATTCCACCAACAGCAAACGCTGGCTCGCTTGATTCAGATGCCGAATCACCGCGTGATGTTGTTCAAATGTTTCTCCGTCGCCAAAGTAAAACTCACTGGCCTTTTCCAAAATTTCTTCGCGAGTTTGATCGATCAGCGATTGGCAGATTTCGGGGGAATCACCGGTTGCCACGATTCGCAACGAAATCGTCGCGGCGCTGACGGTGATGCCAACACGGGGTTGGCGATCTCGCGAAATCATGTCGCCCAAGCGGTGTTCCATATCGCTTTCGCCGGTGCCGAAGAATTTCATCACGTGATGCGCGATGTGCTGGCGACGGTCTCCGCGATCCAGCAACGCGGGGGATACCGTTTGCTCAAACATCGTTTTCATTTCAGCGGGGACACCCGGCAAAGCGAAAATACGAGAGCGTGATCCGGAGGACCGATCGAACATCACGTCGATGCCCGGCGCCGTTCCTTGCGGGTTGTGAATCGGTGTCGCCCCGCGAGGAAACATGGCTTGGCAATTGTTGCGTTCGGGCATTTCGCGTCCGCGACGACGAAACATGTTTTGGATGTGTTCCAACGACTCGGCGTGCATTTCCAATGGCACGCTCAATGCCTCCGCGATGGCTTCCCGCGTCAGGTCATCTCGAGTGGGGCCCAGTCCACCCGTCGAGATCACAATGTCGGCACGCTCCGCCGCGATTCGGAACACGTCCGTGTTGTGTTGCAGGGTATCGCCTACCGTCGTGTGAAAGGGCACTTCGATCCCCAGCTCACCAAGACGCTGGCTGAGCCACTGAGTGTTGGTGTCCAAACGGGCACCCGAGGTCATCTCATCGCCAATGGAAATGATTTCGGCCGTGGTGTTCGACATGCGGTTGAGAGGCCTTGCTGGTGTCGGGGCCAATGGAAAGACACCCGAAAAATGCGGTGAAGGGTTTGAAAAGACGCTGGATTGGCTTTGCCCTGGGGCGACAAAGCCCGCTGAGGAGCTTAACCTTTGCGGGCCGGTTCGTCATTGGTCGGGCGTCGTTGGCAGGGCGTGCGAATGCTAGACAGCAACGCATCCTGTCATCGAAACGTTGGTTCCAATTCGACGCCCCAACGGACAAGCGAAGCCTTGGTCTGAGACAAACCGGTTCTCGCCCTTCTCATGATGCTCCCCAGACAATCCCTCCACGCATGACGTCCACACCCGCAGGCTATCCCGACGTTGCATCGGTTCTAGGTAAGTCAAATGTTTCTGCAGCGGCCTCGGGGTCTGCAACGGAGTCCGGTTCCAAACCGGAACACGATTCGGCGATCCGCTGGTCGGTTGGATACTGCACCAACATTCACGCCGGCGTCGACGTGGAAGGCGTCACCGAAAATTTACGATCGATTTCGGCGGAGGTGCGTCGTCGCATTTTGGATTCGCAGTACTCCGGCGAAGACGGAACACCCAAAGTTCAAACCGGCAAGAATTTCGCGACGATCGTGAACACCGCGTCACCTTTGGGTGTCGGACTGTGGCTATCGTCCGAAGCCACCAATGATCTGCGACGTAACGGGCTGAAGCCACTGACCTCGGCGATGAAGCAAGCTCGTTTGTTGCCCTACACGATCAACGGATTTCCCTACGCGAATTTTCACCAGGACGTCGTCAAGCACGCGGTCTACATGCCGACCTGGTGGGAAGATTCTCGCATCGGCTACACACGTGACTTGGCCAAAATTCTGTCGGAAATTTTGCCCGCCGACACCACGTTGGGTTCCATCAGCACGTTGCCGATCGGTTGGCCACAAACCGTGGATGCCGAAGGCAATCGCGTCAAAGTCAGCGACGATCAACTGCACCACGCGGGAACGAATTTGCGACGCATGGCGGAAGACCTGCGTCGACTGGAAGACCGAACCGGCAAACGGATCGTACTGGCAATCGAACCCGAACCCGGATGCATTCTCGATACCGCGGCGAAAGTCATCGAATGGTTCGAGCAACAATTGCCGGATGCCACCCACCGTCGCTACATCGGCGTGTGCCACGATGTTTGTCACTCGGCGGTCATGGGCGAATCACAACACGATGTTTTGGCGGCGTATGCCAAAGCCGGCATCATGGTCGGCAAGATTCAGGTCAGCAGCGCAATCGTGGTTGATTGGAGCCGCATCGCGGACACAGACCGCGAAGCCACCCTGACGCAATTGCGATCGTTCGCGGAAGATCGCTACCTGCATCAAACGGGTCGCGTGACCGCGTCGGGCAAGTTTGTGTTGGAAGAAGACCTGCCGAAGGTGCTCGAGGATTTGGACGCCAACCCGAGTCGTTACGCGACGGACAAACGTTGGATGATTCATTTCCACGTGCCGATCTTTGCCGAGCAATTTGGGCACCTGCAAACCACGCGAGCCGACGTTTTGGAAACCCTGAAAAGCGTTGTCGAACTCACCGATGCGTCGAAGCGTCGACAACCGTTGCAGTTCACCGGACACTTGGAAGTCGAAACCTACGCTTGGTCGGTGATGCCCGAATCCGCCGGACGAAGTGACCTGGCGGGCGACATTGCCTCCGAACTCATTTGGCTGCACGATGTCTTATCCGAGTTGAGCTGATTGTTTTTCCAAAGCCAGTGACTCCGCCGGTCGTCCGGAGCCACCTTGGCCGACGGCCCTCTTCAGCTTGCGGACAACTTCTGCTCACTTCTTCTTTTTCACCTGCATCACTTTCACGCATCCTTCCATGCCCCACTTCATTGATCTCGGCGTCAACGTCGATCATGTCGCCACCCTTCGCCAAGCCCGCCGCGGCCAAGAGCCCGACCCGGTCACCGCGGCGTCGCTGGCCGAACAAGGCGGCGCGGACGGGATCACGTTTCACTTGCGTGAGGATCGTCGTCACATTCAAGACCGCGATGTGGAGCTGTTTGTCCAGACGGTTCAGGTTCGAACCAATTTTGAACTGGCCTGTGCCAAAGACGTGCTGGGCATTTGTTGCCGAGTGAAACCGGATTGGGCGTTGCTGGTCCCCGAAAGCCGCGAAGAAGTGACCACCGAAGGCGGCTTGGACGTCGCGGGCGATTCGGGACGGATTGCGGACGCGGTGTCGATGTTGAAAGACGCCGGAATCGCCACCAGTTTGTTCCTGGATCCCGAACCCAAACAAATGGAAGCCGCGGCGAAGTTGCAAGTCGACGCGGTTGAACTGCACACCGGGCCGTACGCCTTGGCCAAAGGCGCCGCCGTCGACCATGAGCTATCACGATTGACGACGTCTGGGCAAATGATTCGCGAGGCGGGAATGCGTTTGCACGCCGGTCACGGGCTGAACTACGTCAACGTGCGTCCGGTCGCCGCGATCGAAGGCATGGCGGAGCTGAACATCGGACACAGCATCGTCAGCCGATCCGTCATGGTTGGCATGCGCGAAGCGGTTGCTGAGATGCGGCGATTGCTCGACACCGTGACCATTGCCAATCGGGGCTGAGCTGCCAATCAAGACTTTCCGCCAATTGAATCAGGCCTATCGAAAGTCGCGTCGGGGAACGCGCAGCCCGGTGGCTTTTTCGCTGAGGTCCTCGATGCGGCCCACGATGACGTGGATCACGCCTTGCTTGTTTTCTAACTTGCCGTCGACGATCCAAGCATCACTGGCCCGAGCGATTTTGAAGAATCGTTTCCAGACTTGAGCGAACATCACCAAGTTCATGGATCCGGTTTCGTCCTCCATGGTCACGAACGTGATGCCCTTTGCGGTGCCCGGACGCTGACGCATCAACACCAATCCGGCAACGCGAACGTGCACGCCGTCACGCAGTTTGGGCAGATCGCTGGCTCGTTTGCAACGCATTGCATCCAAGTCGTCTCTCCAGAAAGAAACCGGGTGGGCTTTCAAACTCAATCCCGTGGTGGCGTAGTCATTGCGAACCTCTTCGGCCGGCGACATGGGAACCAATTCTTCCGGGACGCTGCAGTCCGGTTCAAGATCCGCCAGCAACGGCATCGAATCCGCCGAGTCATCTTGTGCGAGCGATTGCCACACCGCAGCACGGCGGTCTTGCGCGATCGACGCCAGCGCATCGGCATCGGCCAACGTCGCGAGGTTCGAACTGGACAAGTTCGCTCGCGTGGTCAGATCGTGCAGATTGAGAAACTCTCCGCCGCGGTCTCGCGCGGCGATAATTTTTTGAGCCACATCGCCGGGCAAACCACGAATCATTTGCAACCCCAGTCGCACCGCGGGCTGCGATCGGTTGGGATCGTCCACCAATCGCGAACGAATATCGCTGGCGTTGACGTCCACCGGCAGAACACGAACACCATGTTGCTGCGCATCACGGATGAGTTGCGACGGCGCATAAAACCCCATCGGTTGACTGTCGAGCAACGCGGCGCAGAAGGCGGCGGGATAGTGTTTTTTCAAATAGCACGAAGCGTAGACCAGCAGCGCGAACGAGGCCGCGTGCGATTCGGGAAAACCGTATTCACCAAAGCCGCGAATTTGACGGAAGACGTTCTCCGCGAACTCGCCGGTCAAACCGTTGGCCTTCATGCCTTCCAACAGTTTCAGTCGGAATCGGTCGATAACGCCCGGTCGTCTCCAAGCCGCCATGGCTCGCCGCAATTGGTCCGCTTCCCCCGGCGTGAATCCCGCGGCGACCACCGCCAATTTCATCGCTTGTTCTTGAAAGATCGGCACCCCCAACGTTTTTTCCAGCACCTTGCGGATGGCTTCGTTGGGGTACTTCGCCGCGTTTGGATTTTCGCGAGCCGCCAAGAACGGATGAACCATGTTGCCTTGGATCGGCCCCGGACGAACGATCGCGACTTCGATCACCAAATCGTAGTAGCAGCGTGGTTTGAGCCGAGGCAGCATGCTCATTTGAGCCCGGCTTTCGATTTGAAACACGCCCATCGTGTCCGCCGCACAAATCATGTCGTAGGTCGGCGCGTCGTCCGGTGGAATCGTTGAAAGCGATAGGTATCGGTCATGGTGCTGCCCCACCAACTCGAAACAACGTCGAATCGCCGACAGCATCCCAAGGGCAAGGATGTCGACTTTTAAAATTCCGATGTCGTCCAAGTCATCTTTGTTCCACTGAATGACACTGCGTCCCGGCATCGCGGCGTTCTCGGTGACGCACAATTCGCAAAGGTTGCCCGCGGTCATCACCATCCCGCCCACGTGCTGTGACAGGTGGCGTGGAAAACCGATCAGCGTTTCCGTCAGATACAAAAACCGTCTTCCGAGCGCCGTGTCGGGATCCAGCCCAGCGTCGCGGCAACGTTCCGGAAGCTCCGGATTGCGACTGTAACTACCGGCTAATTTCGCGACGGCGTCGATGATGTCCGGCGAGACACCGAGGGCCTTGCCAACTTCCCGAATGGCACTCTTGGCCCGATAGCAGGTCACAACGGCCGTCATCCCAGCTCGATCGCGACCGTACTTTTCGTAGAGATACTGCAGCACCTCCTCGCGACGTTGATGCTCGAAGTCCACGTCGATGTCAGGGGCTTCGCCGCGTTCCCGGCTGATGAACCGCTCGAACAGCAGATCCGTTTGCGTCGGATCCACCGCGGTGATCCCCAAGCAATAACAGACCACCGAGTTGGCGGCGGACCCGCGACCCTGACAAAGAATTTTTCGCGACCTGGCAAAACGAACGATGTCCCACACGGTCAGGAAGTAGGCTTCGTAGTGAAGGTCCTCGATGAGTTTGACTTCGTGCCGAAGCGTTTCAATGACTTTCTCCGGCACACCGTCTGGCCAACGCCCGAGAGCCCCCTCCCAAGTCAATCGTTTCAAATGCTCGATTGGCGTCATACCTTCGGGAGCCAACTCGACCGGGTATTCGTACTTCAATTGATCCAGCGTGAATTGGCATCGCGATGCCACATCGATGGTGCGTGCGACGGCGTCCGGGACATCGCGGTACAGTTCGGCAATCTCATCCAGCGACCGCAGATGGTGTTGGCTGTTGACCAATCGTTCCGATTGAATCTCATCGATCGATTTGCCATGTCGAATCGCCACCACGCAGTCATGCAGTGCCATCCGTTCGGCGGAGTGATAGCGAACGTCCCCGCACGCCAACAACGGCACATCGGTGCCGATTGACAAATCCCTTAACCAGCTCGCCTTGGCCGCGTCATCCACGCCTCGGTGAAAGGACGCCAGCAGATAGCCGGCATCGTCAAAGACATCGCGGAACGGACCTCGCAAGAATTGCCGCGTATCGTTGCTACGTTGATGATGATCCTGGATGGAACGTGATTCGTCAGTGGCGATGACTCCGGCGAGCAATCCTTCCGCATGTTCGGCGATTTCTTCAAAGGACAATTCGCAGCGGCCTTTTTCGCAACGCATCCGGCCAAGCGAAAGCAGGCGACACATGCGTCCGTAGGCGGCTCGGTCGGTCGGCCACAGCACCATCGGCGGTGCGTCGGTGGGATGCACTTCGGTCCCAACGATGTACTGCAGCCCCAGTTCTTGTGCCGGCGAAAATCCCCGTACCACGCCAGCGATACTCTCGCGGTCGGTGATCGCCAGTCCTTCGTAGCCCAATTCGGCGGCTCGCTGGACCAGTTCGTCGGGGTGAGACGCCCCGTCGAGGAAGCTGAAGTTGCTGCGGCAGTGAAGTTCGACGTATCGCATTTCGCTCCGATTGTCGCGGATGCGGACGAACTTGCCCATCGTCGTTTTGGGAAATGGGGGCTAAACTGCGGCCATGACATCCTCCGCTTCTGAAACGACCGCCGCCGCTGAATCGAATTCGCCGGGAAATTCGTCCCTTCCCTACGAATGGAAAGAACTCTCGCTGGGCAACGTCCCGATCGGTTTCCCGATCGTGCAAGCAGCACTTTCGGGGTACAGCGATTTACCGATGCGCGTGATCGCACGGCGGCATGGCGCCAGCTACACGCTTTGCGAAGTGATGCTGGACCAGTTTTTGTTGTCGCTGACCAAACGCGAAAAAACGAAGCATTTTTTGGACATCGCGGACGAGGAACATCCCGTCGGCGGGCAACTGATGGGAGCGGAGCCGGAGCAGTTCTCCGCCGGGGCGTTGAAATTGGTGGAAGCCGGGTTCGACGTGATCGATGTCAATTTCGGTTGCCCTGTGAAAAAGGTCTTGGGACGTTGCCGAGGCGGATTTCATTTGTCTCAACCCTCCGTTGCCATCGAGATTCTGCGTCGGACGCGCGACATCGTGCCAGATCACATCCCGGTCACGGTCAAGATGCGACGCGGCATGGACGACACGCAAGAAGCCCGCGACCAGTTCTTTGAGATACTCGATGGTGCGATGGACGTGGGACTGGCCGGAGTCACCGTGCACGGTCGGACCGTGATGCAGCGTTACGTCGGCCCGAGTCGTTGGTCGTTTTTGAAAGATGTCAAAGATCACGTGGGTGATCGATTGAAAATCCTGGGCAGTGGCGATTTGTTCGCCGCGGTGGATGGGTTTGAGATGATGAAACAGACCGGAATCGATGGTGTCACGGTGGCTCGCGGAGCCATCGGGAACCCATGGATCTTTGAACAATCACGAGCGATCGGAAACGGCGAGCCCTTGCCACCTCCGCCAACCATTCACGAACAAGCCGCCGTGATGCGAGAGCACTTCGCTCTGTGTGAACAGACCTACTCGGAGCAACGAGCACCATTGTTGATGCGAAAGTTCTGCATCAAGTATTCCCAGAGTCACCCGAACCACCGTGAGGTACGCATGGCCTTCACACGGTTGCGATCGCGTGACGAATTTGAATCCGCGTTGCAACAGCACTACAGCGACGACGGTCCCGGCCAATACGTGCCAAGAGAAATGCACGGTTCGCAAGAAGAGTCGTGATCCGAGAGACCTCTCCAACTCAATAAACATCCCGCACGTAGCGTTGCTCGCTCGTCATGGTTTTCAAGTAGGCTTTGGCGTCTTCGGCGGACATGCCACCTTCGTCTTCAATGATTTGCAACAGGGCTCGCTCCACATCCGCGGCCATCCGGCTGGCGTCGCCACAGACATAGAAGTGGGCTCCCTTCTTCAGCCATTGCCACAATTCCGCTGCATTCTCTCGCATTTTGTCTTGGACATAGACCTTCTTGTCTCCATCCCGGCTGAATGCCGTGTCCAAACGAGACAACACGCCATCGTGCACGTAGTCCGTGAGTTCTTTCTCGTAGAGGAAATCATACGCCTCGTGCTGGTCGCCAAAGAACAACCAATTGTCACCAGGTGACTTTTTGGCCGCACGCTCTTGCAGGAAAGCAACAAACGGAGCGACGCCGGTTCCGGGGCCAACCATGATCATCGGCGTGTCTTCTTTCGCTGGCACCGTGAATCCACCATGGTTCGGCTGCACGAACACTCGAAGGCTTTCGCCTTCGGCAATGCGTTCGGCGAGCATTGTGCTGGCAACGCCTTTGCGAACCCGGCCCTCTCGTTCGTAGACCACTTTGCCAACCGTCAGATGCACTTGGTCTCCGACGGCTTTCATGCTGCTGGCGATCGAATACAAACGGGGATTCAGCGGATCCAAACACTCGAGAAACTCGGTGGCGGTGATCGTCGAACCGGCGGCCACTTCGAGCACGTCCAGGACGTCAAACCCTTCTGGCACACCCTCGGCCAGTAGATGCTTGAGGGTGTCTTGTGCGGACGCATCCGGAGTACGGCCGATCAGCAGTTCGATCAATTCATCGCTTGGGTCCTTCAGGCAACAATCTTCTTGCAGGGCAGTGAGCAACGGTTTGGTATTGCCCAGCGGCGTGGCCACTTTGACTTGCGAGTCCGCAGCTAGACGATCGATGATTTGGGCACACAGGTCGCCACAATTGACCGGGTAGACGCCCAACGCATCGCCGACTTCATAGCGCATCCCCGAGCCAGTCAAATCGATGGCTACGTGACGCGTGTCTTTCGCGGAACC
Organism: Rhodopirellula halodulae; assembly: GCF_020966775.1. Taxonomy (NCBI): domain Bacteria; kingdom Pseudomonadati; phylum Planctomycetota; class Planctomycetia; order Pirellulales; family Pirellulaceae; genus Rhodopirellula; species Rhodopirellula halodulae. The sequence continues at coordinate 181,049 of NZ_JAJKFV010000004.1, forward strand.
TTCCAGATTCAACGGACGTGATTCGAGCAGATTGGCGGAATACGGATTGTTGCGTGACCAAGCCGCGGCTCCGTTGGAGGCCGCACCATTCGCGACGGCGCCATTGGCGGTCCCGTTCGTCGCGGGAGCGTCCGCCATCAACTTCTTGATCATCTGTTTGGTTTCTTTGCCGCCGGGGCTACACAGGCTGAGATTTTTCTCTTCGCCCGACGCGATGGCTTCGCCATAGGTTTGGCACAAGTACCCGCAGGAGCCGCAATTAAGCTGAGCCATCGCGGCCATCAGTTTGCGTTCCAAAGGTTTTTCTTCTGCCATCTCCATCCGGTCGACGATTGGCAACGAAGCGTCGTGCCACGGGAAATCCTCTTCCTCCTCGACCTCAGGTTCGGCACCTGGTAGTCCCACGGCCAATGCGGACGCGACCGAACCGTTCGCTGTCTCTTGGATTCCGGTCAGTCCCGCGAAGAAACCATTGAGCCAAGCACGTTGTTGTTCGTTGAAGGGAGCTGTTTCTGGAATGAAGCTGGACATGAGATCAATCCTGGGGATTCGTTTGCGGCTGGATCGTTTGAAGCAGGTTTGGCGGATCAGGCGGCTACGGGAACCGCGATTAAATTTTTCAATTCGTCATCGCTAAGTCGGCTAGCGAATTGATGAAAGGATTCTTGGTCGTCTTGGCGGTGCTGTTGGTAACTGGTCAAAATTGCCGTGACCAAATCGGGGACGTCTTCGAACGGGATCGAGGTGAAGATCTCGCGTGCGATTCCTTGGCGTGACCCCCAGCCGCCACCCAGACAAATGTGATAGCCGTCGACCATGTCGTCGCCGACCTCGACTTTGCAAGCGATCAAGCCGATGTCGCCGATGTAGTGCTGAGCACAACTGTGGTGGCAACCGGTCAAGTGAATGTTGACCGGCAGATCAAGCGTCAAAACGCTTTCGACTTTTTCCGCGATCGCCATGGCGTTGGCCTTCGTCGGAGCACCCGCGAATTTGCAACCGGCGCTGCCGGTGCAGGCAACCAGTCCGGCACGAATGGAGTTGGCTTCGTAGTCCAAGCCGCAAGCTCGGATGGCTTCTTGAACGGCCGGCAGATCAGCATCGCTGATGTTGGTCAGCATCAAGTTTTGCCAAACGGTCAATCGGATGTCGCCATTGCTGTACCGCAGTGACAGGTCGGCCAACGTGCGGGCTTGATCCGTGGTCATGCGGCCGACGGGAAAGACCACACCCAATGAGTTCATCCCCGTTTGCTTCTGCGGGAACACACCGACGTGAGCATGGCGGTCCTCGATGTCTTGGACACTGAGTTTGGCCACATCGACCTTGGTCAACTCTTTGCCCATTTCGGCTTCGACTTCGCCGATGAACTTTTCGAATCCCATGTCATCGAGCACGTATTTCAAACGAGCTTTCTTGCGATCCGTTCGGTCACCCGTGCGGATGAAGACACGCACGATCGCACCGGCGACCGACACACATTCGTCCGGACGCAGCAAGACTCCCGTGTACCTCGCGAAATCCTTGTGGCCGGTGATGCCGCCCAAGCAGAGTTGGAAGTAGACCCCGGCCGGCAAGTCGTCCGACGCGTTTTCGTCTGAGACTCGCACGGCTTTGAAACCAATGTCGTTGGTGTCTTCGAGCGAAGCGATTCGTCCGCCGCCTTCAAAGGCGATGTTGAACTTGCGTGGCAAACCATACATTTCGCGATGATTGAGAATGTAGTGATGCATTCGCTTGGCGAGTGGCAAGGTCTCGATCAGTTCGTCCGGATCCAAACCCGACAGCGGACTGCTGGTGCAGTTGCGAATGTTGTCACCTCCGCTGCCCAGGGGAACGATGTTCAATTCCCGAGTGCCATAGAGGATGTTCATCGCTTGATCGGCGGGGATCTCACGCAACTGGATGTTGCCCCGCGTGGTCAGGTCCAAGTAGGGCCCCGCTGATTGATCCGCCAAATCGGCCAAGCCTCGCAATTGCCACGCTTGAATTTGACCGCCGGGAATTCGAAGCCGGCACATGTAGGAATCTTGGGCCGGTGCAACGTAAAACAACCCATGGAACTTTTGCAGGAACACATCGGTTCCTTTGGGAAATTCGCCGGCGTCGCTACGAGCCTGCATTTCTTCCCACATGTCCAACGGATTCTTTTCGCGTTTGGCTTGTTCTTCCTTGGAAAGCTTCTTGCCCGATGCAATGACAGCGGACTGGGCTTCGTAGGCAAAACGTTCGGGGCCGGCGGGAACGGGTTCACCATCGACCGTGGCGGAACCACCACCCAACGCGAGCGTGGTTCCGTTGCTTCCTGATCCGGAGATAACGGGCAGACCTTGGACCGCGCGAGCGACGTCGGCTCCGAAGGTGAATCCGGAGAGGTACTGCTTCTGTTCTTCGGAGAAAGCGTTTTGATCCTGTTGATCAGACATGGTCGCTCGACAAAACGGGGACGATTCGGACCGCGCAATCCTTGTAGCTGGGTTGGCCACTGTGCGGGTCAAAGTGTGAGAGGGTCAATCGATTGGTGCAGTCGTAGTGCATGGGCATGAACGCCTGGCCCGACTGAACCGAATGGGTCAAACAGGCAGTTGCCTCTGCTTCACCACGTCGGGACTGCACGCGGACGAGATCCCCGTGATCGATGCCCAACGCATCGCCATCACGAGGATTCATTTCGATGTACGGTTGATTGGGATACAGCGAACGCAGCAAAGGGCTTTGTCTCGTTCGAGTCTGCGTGTGCCATTGGCTGACGGTTCCTCGCCCTGTCAGCAGAACGATCGGAAAGTCCTCGTCGGCGGGCTCGGGCATCGCGTCGATATCGTCGACGATCAAACGTGCCCGTTGGTCATCGTGAAAGAAATGCCCATCGGCGAACAAGCGTCGCTGTTGTTCCGGTTCAAAACCACCGTCGGCTTGTTCCTGTGACCAAGGCCACTGGATACCACCGCAGCGATCGATTTGCTCGTAGCCGTCGATGCCAGTGATGTCGCTGGGTTGGTTTCGGCTGGCACGTTGCATGATTCGGAATGCGGCTTCGGGCGAAGTCCACTCGGCAAACATGTCACCCAATCCCCATCGATGGGCGATGCCGCGAAAAATTTGAAAATCCGCGAGAGCCTGTCCGGGAGCGTGACGCACCTTTTTGAGCAAACCGTAGCGTCGTTCGCTGTTGATGAACGTGCCTTCTTTTTCACCCCAACCGGCTGATGGCAAAATCAAATCCGCGTGAGCACAGGTTTCCGTGGTCTGATACATGTCCTGCACGACCAAGAAATCCAGTTGGTCGAACAACTCACGCACATCGCCTTGGTCGATCCAGCTATGCGCCGGGTTGGTTGCGACGACCCACAGCCCTTTGATCTCGCCGTTGCGAATGCCCTCGATGATTCGGTTGTATTTCCAACTGGTCGTGGTTGGGATTCGCTCAACCGGAATGTCCAACGCCTCCGCGACCTTTGCCCGATCCGCATCGCTTTCGAAGGAATGATGGCCAAACAGATTGGTGGTGTTGCTCCACAGCCGCGAACCCATCGCGTTGCATTGACCGGTGATGCTGTTGGCACCTGTTCCAGGTCGACCAATGTTGCCGGTGATCAAGGCGATGTTGATGATCGCTTGGGCGGTGCGGGTGCCTTGGTAACTTTGATTGACACCCATGGTCCACCACAGCGAAACCGCATTGCCGCGGCCGATGGATTCGATCGCTTGTGATACCGCATCGACCGAGAGGCCCGCATTTTGACATACGGATTCCAGCTCAAACGTCGACACGTGATCACGAAGCGATTCGAATCCGTGTGTGTGGTTTTGAACAAAGTCATGATCGACGTAGTCGCGTCGGATCAATTCGTTCGCGATCGCATAAAGCAGCGGCAAATCGTTTTTGGGCTGGAGCTGCAGATGCTGAGTCGCAGCCGCGGCAGTTTCCGTTCGCCGAGGATCAATGACAATGATCTCGGGATTGTTGGGATTGCGAAGCACGCGTTCCCACATGATCGGGTGGCCGATGCACGGATTGGCACCGATGAACACCATGCAGTCGCTTTGCTCAAAGTCGTCGTAGGTGTACGGCGGCGCGTCGAAACCGAACGATTCTTTGTAAGCGGTGACCGCCGTGGCCATGCACTGGCGAGTGTTTCCGTCGCAGTGGCGGATGCCCATTCCGAAACGTGCCAACGCCCCCAGGAAAGCCATCTCCTCACAAGCAATTTGTCCGGTCGACAAAAAAGCAACGGACTCGGCACCGTGTTTGGCTTGGACCGATTTCATTCCCTCGCAGAACGAGGTCAATGCGTCATCCCAAGTGATGGGCGTCAGCTCGCCACCGGAGTCGCGAAGTAGCGGTTGTGTGGCTCGTTCGGCGGAATCCAAAACTCGAAGTGCTTCCCAACCTTTGGGGCAGGCCATCCCCAGGTTGACCGGATAGTTTGTTTCCGGAGTCAGCCCAACGGCTTCGCCGTCTTTGAGATGCAAACGCAAACCACAACCGGTCGCGCAATACCCACATGTCGCGGTCGTTGTCGTATCGGCCGACATGGAATCATGGGTCATGCCCAAACCATGTTCGCCGGGATGCAAAACCAATTCGCGGGTCATGGGGCCGGTGCGGCGTTGCAACAATGTCGGCAACTGAAAACGTTTTTCGCGTTCCGATGGAACTTCATCAGTTGAAATGCTCATCGCAACGTCCCCGGCATGCGGTCGTGAACTACGCTTGAAAAATACAGCAGACGTTCGAGGTACTCGCCGGCGGCAAGCACCAGGCCACCCACCATTGCGATTCCCGCGAGCATCCAGTTGGAACTGCTAACACCCACCAAAACGGAAAGTGCGAGCAGCCCCACGCCGACCCATCCACAGACGAGTCGAGCTTTGCTCAAAGATTGAAGATGCTGACGAACGAGTCGCTGACTACGACGATCCCAAGCATCGTTGCCATCCACCGATTCGCGGCGAAGCAAGATGTGATGTTCCCAAACCAACTTGGCCGCAGCCAACGCGATCGCGGTGCCGAGCAAGCCGCCGGCGATCGCGACCTGTTGCGAGGTGGCCGCGAGCACCACGCCGAATGCGAGTAGACCGCCGATCACCGTCGTGCCACCAAATCGCATCAATGTTCGGTTCATCCGCCAAAGCGTTCGTTGCGTGGCGATGTAAATCATGGCACTGCTGAAAAGGCCAGCTAAACCAAACACAATGGCACCGACGAGCAACACCGGTGCGGCCCAATCGGGAATCACCAACCATTCGGGCAGTGAAAGCGACTCGGGCAACATCGGTGCGATGACCGGCAACCAGAGCACGCCCATCGCCAAGGAGAGCAAACCCACAAATTTGCCCAGCAAGACGGCTTCACGACTGAGCCACGATGTACGCAGTCCCAAAAAGATTCGCCAAGATCGCAGTGGTTGTCCCAGGTGCAGTGGAGCCAGGTTCATCCCGACCATCGAAATGCCCCAAGCCACTGTGGCGGTCCAACGCGTGGTTTCTAAATTCAGGCCTTCGCCCGATATCGCCCCTAGCACCGCGACCACGCGCTCGCACACCAACATGCCGACACCGATTTGCGTAGCAATCAGCAAAGCGGCCAGCGGCCAGTGATCTTCTGCGGGTTCGTCGATCTCGTGATCTTGTGCAATTCCTTCGAATCGTTTGTTCGGATCCGAGCTGTGGAAGGTGGTGGTGGGGCGAGTGATCGATGAAAGCGGAGCACCGCTCACCAACCGTTCTCGCACGTCGGGCGCCCCAACCTGTTGTTCAACAATCTGAATCGAGATGGCTTCGTTGGGGCACGACTGCACGCAGGCGGGTGCTTCGCCGACGGACAGGCGTTGATGACACATGTCGCATTTGCGAACGATACCCAAGCGTTTGCTGTACTTGGGCACTTCATACGGGCACATCATTGTGCAGTATTTGCACCCGATGCATTGGTCGTCCAAGTGGCGAACGATGCCGGTTTCCGGGTCTTTGTCGTAGGCTTTCACCGGGCAACCATTCAGACAACCGGGGTCTTCGCAGTGATGACAAGCCGTCGTGACGTGCTGGACACCGATCGCGATGGGAAGCGACGTGGTGGCGGTCTCCGCGGATGGTTCCCCAACCACCAACGTACCAACGCGACGCCAGCTTTCGGTTTCGTCCAAACCGTTCATCGTATGACACGCGACGACGCAAGCTTTGCAGCCGCTGCACGTGTCCAGGTCCACATTGAATGCGTACTGCTGGCCCGGACCTGGTGGACTGGCCGGCATCAGCTTGCTGTAGTAGCGGGCCTGTGCCGGGGCATCAATCAGGTGCGCTTCCTCATCCTCAGTCTCATGAACCGAAGCAAATTCTTCCACCGCGGTCAACGTTTGCTGTTCTTTGAGCAGCATCGAGACCAAGTCGAACGAGTCGCCTTGTCCGTCCAGCGGCAAACCCGCAGCGGGTGAACCATTGGCCCCGGCTGTCACGGCGACATTCGTTTCGGTGGGAAGTAGACTGGACATGGATCAGAACATCAACAAAGTGATGGAGCTGAGAACGGTTCCGTCAAAGAATGGAATCGCCAATCCCGCGGTCGGGCATGGCAAGGCTTTGTCCGCAGGTCGGGTCAACAGCAACGCAGCCATGTCTTCGATCAACACGGTTCGTTGATTCTGGGTGACCAACCCGAGGATGCCGGTGTTCGTGGGAACCTTGGTGCCAACGTCCAACCGAAACGCTTTTTCAACGTCGCCGTAAGCCTGGCTGGTCAGTTCGCATTCCGAATCGTTGACTTTCCAAACTTCCATCGCCCGAGCCATGGGCGTTTTCCTGGACTGGATCAGCACCGCGGTCGAGAGGAACTGATCCGAAAAGATCGGCACTCCCAACGCGGAATTCAGCAAGTCCGCCGAAGCACCCGCGGCTCGCAGAAACCCCATGTGATTCGCCAAGTCGTCTTGGACGAGAGCGATCTCGCGATCCCAGACGACACCGGGCAAACCGTTTCCTTTTTCGAAGCGAACAAACGAACTGACATTTTGGAATCGTTCGAGTTTGCCGTAGTAGCCTTCGCGAAGGGCGACTTCGTCATGCGGTCCCACGGGACGCCACACTTCAAACACGCCGACCGGATCCGACATGGTTTCCGTGGCGGCCTTCGAAAAGAGCACGATCACCGATTGAACATCGCCGTCAAAGAAAACGGGAATGGCCAAAGCGGACGAAGCGTCGGAAGGTAAAAGAGCCGCGTCTTGAACCACCATCGCGTCGCTTTCTTCCAAGCAACGTTGCGCGATGGTCAGAACTTGTGGATCGGTTTCGGGTGAAAACTCACCGGGAGCAACGACGTCACAAACATGGACGCCTTGCAGGTAACAAGGATCGGGAACGGCGAGCGGAGGCAATGAGGTACGCAAGGTGTTTGTATCGGTGGTTGGTTCCGAAGCGGTGATCGTGGTCATGAGAAGACCCTCAGGTGGCATCGGCGGTGGCGAGTTGTTCTTGTTGAGCTTTTGCTCGTTTCTCGGCGTCGGCTTTCAGCTTCTTGTGATCTTGGTCTTCCAAGAACTGAATCATCTTGCCGCGGAAGTCGTAATATTCGGGGTGATCCAACACATCGGCTCGAACGCGAGGACGTTCAAAGGGCAAGCTGAAGATGGCACCGACTTTGGCTCGCGGGCCGTTGGTCATCATCACCACGCGGTCGCTCATGAAGAGGGCTTCGTCGACATCGTGGGTGACCATCACCGTGGTGACTTTGTCGCGAATCAAGATTTCGAGCAGGATCTCTTGCAACTCCATCCGTGTCAGCGAGTCCAGCATTCCGAACGGCTCATCAAGCAACAGCATCTTGGGTCGCAACGCAAACGCGCGTGCGATGCCGACGCGTTGCTGCATGCCTTGGCTGAGGTCCTTGGCTCGTTTGTGCAGGCTGCTGCCCAGCCCCACCAAGTTCAAGTAGTACGAGGCCAAATCACGGCGATCACGTTTGCTGGCGGTCAGGTAAACCTGGTTGACGCCGAGCATCACATTCTCAAGTGCGGTCATCCATGGCATCAGACAAGGAGCTTGAAACACCACCCCACGATCCGGTCCCGGTCCATCGATTTCACGACCGTCTATGACCACGCCGCCAGTGGTGATCGGGTTCAACCCAGCCACCATGGTGAGCACCGTGCTCTTGCCGCAACCGGAGTGACCAAGCAAGGAAACGTACTCGCCCTTTTCAAGATTGAGATCGAATTCTTCGACAATCACGACCGGCCCATTGTGGGTGTCGTAGGTCTTGCCGAGCCGGAACATTTCGACGTAGCCGCGCATGTACGATGAGTTTGGTTGGAAGGTTTCTGAATGGTATGGAGCAAACGACGAGGGTTTCGCATCGACGGACGAAGCCCATCAGGCCTAACGCGGTCCCGTGTTGAAAATCGCCCGTGATGGTCGAGTCAAATCGACCGGTTCGATTTCAGGCAAACGGAATTGCTGAGCGGGATTGGCCGACGTTTCGTCTCGACGGGCTTTTTGACGAACGGCAACCAAGTAATTGGTGACGGCGTTGCGAAGACCTTTGAACTCTTCGTTGTCGTTGAGTTCGGTCTTGTTTCGAGGGCGATCCAAGCCAACGGTAAAGACCGGCCCCAGCGATGCATTGGGCCCGGGGTTCAGTGGAACGATGCGGTCGGCAACCATGATCGCCTCGTCAACATCGTTGGTGATCATCACGCAAGTCTGTTTTTCCTCGCTCCAAATTTTCAGAATCTCGTCGCCGAGTTGCCCGCGAGTCAGCGCGTCCAGTGCCGACAGCGGTTCGTCGAGCAGCAAGACTTTCGGTTTCAATGCGAGAGTCCGAGCGAGGCTGGTTCGTTGACGCATCCCGCCCGACAACTCGTGCGGCCGACGGTGGGCAGCGTGGCTCAACCCGACCAGCTCAATGAACTTCTCAACATGGTCTTTGCGTTTTTCACGCGACCAGTCCTTGAAGATCGTGTTGACTGACAGCGCGATGTTTCCGCGAACGGTGAGCCATGGCAGCAACGAATAGTTTTGAAACACCATGCCGCGATCGGGCGACGGTCCCTTGATGGGTTCGTCGTTCATGGTGATCGTGCCTTGGTCGGGACTGATCAGCCCCGCCAACAACTGGGTGAACGTCGTTTTGCCACTGCCGCTGAATCCCACCACCGCCAAAAACTCGCCTTCGCGAATGTTCAGGTTGATGTTCTGCAGGACTTCGTTGCGAGTGACGCCACTGCCGTAGCCTTTGCAAACGCCACGCATTTGCAGGATGGGCTTGGGAGCGGAGGAGACGACACGTTTCCGGGTCGACGGTTTGGTTTCGAGAGCAACACTCATGAGTCACCAATGGTTTGGAAAGGAGGAGGCTTTGAAACTCAAACTGGCGATGGATTGCCGAAGCTGACCAAGTTGCGGAAAAAGATCATGATGCGATCCAGCAACAGTCCGATCAGACCGATCACCAACACACTGAATGCGATGCGGGCGTAGGTCAGATCGCTGCCGTTTTGGAATTCATCCCAAACGAATTTTCCGAGACCTGGGTTTTGGGCGAGCATGTCGGCCGCGATCAAAACCATCCAACCAACGCCCAAGCTGATCCGCATTCCGGCGAACATCAGTGGTAAGCTGGCGGGAAGAATGATCTTTGTCAGGCGTTGCCACCAAGAGAGACGCAGCACGTCGGCGACGTTGATGAAGTCTTTGTCCACGCTGGCGACACCCAGCGTTGTGTTGACCAGGGTCGGCCAGAGCGAACACAGGCAAACCGTCGAAGCGGAAATCAGGAATGCCTTGTCGAAGAACGTTTCGCCACTGCTGTACCCGGCGTAGTACCACATGATGACGATGAACGCCAAAGGTAGCCAAGCCAGCGGGCTAACGGGTTTGAAGATTTGAATGAACGGGGTCATCGCCGCGTTGAACCAAGGGCTCATGCCGCACAAGACGCCGATCGGTACAGCAACGATGGTGGCCAAGAAGAAACCGAAGAACACCGTTTTGACGCTGGTCCAAATTTGGTCGATGAATGTGGGGGCACTGGACGGAACGAAGTTCGCGGCGGCGACTGCTCGCTTCTTCAGAGCCAGCGACTTGTCCTCGAGTTTCGATTTCTTTTCACCCGTGGCTTTGCTCGCGGCCGCGGTGTAAGCGTTGGCCTCGGCAAGAAGCTGAACGGCTTCGACAAGCTTTTCTTGCTTGGCAGCTTTGTCGGCCTCACGTTGCTCGTAGTGCATCGCGATCAGTTGCTTTCCGGCTGACCATGTCGCTTGTGGGCTGGGCAACTTGGCACTGTCGGTCACCACGCTGGATGCGGCTGCAGCCCACAACCCCAGAAACACACAAACTGCTGCGATCGGCAGCAGGATGAATTTCGCGATTCCGACGAGCTGTTCGCGTTTGTCCTCGCCGGCTGCGAGTCGAACAAAGGGCTCCAAAATCGGAAGACCCGCTACATTGCAAAACCGAAGAAGATTGCCACGCCAGTTCATCAGGGGATTGGTCCAAAAAGAGAAGTTGTGTTTTGGGGTGATGGGTTGCTCGTGCATGTCGGCCGCGAATGGATCACGACCGACATGCGTTGTGAGAGCGTTTACTGCTTGGCCAAGGCTTCGTCGTCCTTGTTGCCGATTTCAAAGCTGTTGATGTAGCCGATAGGATCTTTCGCGTCGTACTTGTTGCCATCGATGAAGTCGGTGGAAACTTCGCGATAGCCGTCGTAGTCCGGAGCGGGAATCTCATTCGGATCCAACTTGCCTTCGCTGATCAACATCTCCGCCGCTTCGCGGTAGATGGCGGGCTGATAGATCTCCTTGGCCGTTTCGGCGTACCAACTAGCAGGTTTGGGCTCGGTGATTTGGCCCCAGCGTCGCATTTGAGTCAGGAACCAGATGGCATCGCTGTAGTGCGGGTAGCTGGCTTCGTGCTTGAAGAACACGTTGAAGTCAGGCATTTCACGAACGTCGGTCTTCTGAAAGACAAACGTTCCCGTCATCGAGTTGGCGATGACTTCTTTCTCCGCACCGACGTAGTCTTTTCGGCTGAGCATTTCGACCGCTTCCATGCGGTTGACCAGCTTGCCGGAGTCGTCCGTGGCGTCCAGCCATTTACCGGCACGGATCAGAGCTTTGATCACAGCCAGGTGCGTTTGAGGATTTTTCTCTGCCCAACCTTTGGTGACACCAAAGACTTTCTCAGGATTGTTCTTCCAGATGTCGTAGTTGGTCGTGACGGGAACACCGATTCCGGTCACCACCGCTTTCTGATTCCATGGTTCGCCAACGCAGTAGCCTTTGACGATGTCGGCTTCCAAGTTCTGCGGCATCTGCGGCGGAGGAACCGTCGACAGCTTGACCTGTGCGTCGGTGAATCCCTTGATGTCGGATTCGGTGTACATCCCCGGGTGAATGCCGGACGCCGCCAACCAGTAACGAATTTCGTAGTTGTGCGTGCTGACGGGGAACACCATGCCCATGGGGAATGGCTCACCCGCATCTTGCAGATACTTCTCAACGATCGGCTTCAGGCTGTCCGCACTGATTGGGTGCTTTGGCGTGGGACTCTTGAGTGCCGGATCGTTTTCCTGCATCTGCGCCCAAATGTCGTTGCTGACCGTGATGCCGTTGCCGTTGTAGTCGAGGCTGTAGGCGGTCACGATCGACGTCTTGGTACCGACGCCGATGGTTGCCCCGATGGGCTGCCCAGCCAGCATGTGAGCCCCGTCCAATTGGCCGTTGATCACGTTGTCCAAAAGGATTTTCCAGTTCGATTGTGACTCGAGGGTCACATTCAGGCCTTCGTCATCGAAGTAACCCTTCTCTTTCGCGACGACCAGGGGCGCACAGTCGGTGAGTTTGATGAAACCGAAAGTGAGGTCGGACTTTTCCAAGTCCAGCATCTGGGTTGCGTCATCCGTTTCCGTGTCGATCTCGATCTCGCTGACGTCGATCTTCGCGGCGGCTTTTTCCAAGTCTTCCAGGCTGACGCCTGAATCGCTGCAGCCAGCGGTCAGCAAAGCGAACACGGCAACGAACAGGCAGGCAAACCACGCCGACACAGTTGCATGAGTTGTGCTGGCAATGCCGTCTCGGGAGGTCCCGCGGTGATCGCTATTGGGAGAGACAAATGGGGCCGTGGCCGGGTCAAGGCAGAAGCCGGGGGAGGTGATCGGCATCGCGAAAACTGTCCGTCGAATGAAGAAGTTGGGTCTGTGCAATAAAGTGGCATTAGTGATGCCGGTTTAACGTTTCGCAAGCAATATGCCGGAAGTACGGCGCGAACTGAGCAGGAACTAACAAAGGGGGCTCGTGAAACACTAGTGGCGCCTAACGGGCACCAGGCCATCACTGACCTTTGTGAAGTCTTTAGCATCTTCATCCCGCAAGGCGGCATTGCCCAACGCTTCAGCACATGCGGCCATCGCCTGCGCAAGGTTTGGGCAGCGGTGCTCGCGGCACGAACGACCACTGGGTGAACTGAAGGTTTTGACGCGACTTATGTGCGATCAAGCGACTCGGGACGGGTCCAAACCTGTATCCGACAGACGACTTTTCCGGTTGATCGGATTGGCAACCTTTGAACGGGTTGCAATTTGCAACTCGATTTGGATGCGGTTTCAGCGACGAAACGATCCAGCCGATAGGCGAACAGGATCGCTATGAAGCCCCGGGTGTTGATTTCTGCCATCTGTGACTGACCGCTGTTCCTCTGGCGGACGGAACTACGACGATCCAAACCACGATCTGGATGATTCGTTACCAATCAACTCCACGAAGGAGCTCTCACGTTATGTCTCAACGCCACTGGAAACGCCGCCTGCTCAGTGCGATTGCGATCGCAACAGCGGCCATTTCCTCCAACGCTCACGCCCAAGACACATCGGGTCTCGAACCCACCGTGTTGTTGGTCGTTCAACAGGGCGAAGGAGCTCTCACCGAGCCAGGCCCATCGCCGACCGCACCCAGCAAGCCAGCCGCCACGGAATCAATCGTTCAGCCAGAATCTGATCTGGCTGCTCCCGTGGTTGATGAATCCACCTACGCGGCACCGTCCTACGCTTCCTACGGCGCACCATGCAATTGTTGCCAAGGTGGTTGCTGCACGAAGAAGAAAAAAGAAGCCGCGATGGCAAAGATGAAGGGTGCCTACCAAGGCGTCTTCTATGCCAACGACTACAGCTACCTCAATGATCCTTGTTACGACGGCCCCTCGTTCTTCGGCGACTCGCTGAAGGGCATGCTGAACGGAACGTTGGATGTCGGTGGGGAAGCACGTGTGCGTTATCACAGCGAACGCAACTTCCGCGGCTTGGGCCCTACCGGACTTGGACTGACCGGCAACGACGACCAGTTTTGGTTGACTCGTTACCGCATGTTCGCGAATTGGCGTTTGTCAGAGAACGTTCGCTTCTACGGTGAATACCTCTATGCGGATTCGGGCGGGGAGACCTTCAACAACCGTCCGATCGAAGAGAACCGCGGCGAAGCACAAAACCTGTTCTTGGAAGCGAAGCTCACGGACAACCTCAGCGTTCGCGGCGGTCGTCAAGAACTGTTGCTGGGAGCTCAGCGATTGGTCTCTTGCTTGGATTGGGCCAACACCCGTCGTACCTTCGACGGTGTTCGTGCGACCTACGCGAACAAAGACGGTTCGATCGATGCGTTCTACACCCATCCCGTCAAACGCACCTTTGCGTACGAAGACAAGTGGGACTCCACGAACCAAGACGTTCAGTTCTTCGGTGCGTACATGACCCGCAAGGACACTTGGCTCGGCCAGTGGGAGAACTACTACCTCGGTTTGAACAACGATGTGGCTGACTTCGACTACCACACAATCGGTAGCCGCATTGTTGGCAAAACCGATTCTAATTGGATGTACGAGTACGAAGGTGGCACGCAGTTCGGAACAAACAGCGACGGCACCGATCACAGCGCCGGTTTCTTCACCGGCGGTTTGGGGCGTCAAATTGCTCTGACCAAAGATTGGAAGCCCACCGTTTGGTTCTGGTACGACTACGCGTCCGGTGGCGACGATTCGCTTCGTGGTGGAGACGGTTTCGATCACCTGTTCCCGTTGGCTCACAAGTACAACGGCTTCATGGACTTGTTCGGTCGCCGTAACTTGCATGACATCAACGCTCAGTTCATCACGCCCTTCTTCGGCGAGAAAGTCAAACTGTTGCTTTGGTATCACTACTTCATGCTGGACGAGAAAACCACTCCGTTCGACGTAGTCATGAACCCGTACAATACCAACAACCCTGCGGGCGATCGTGAGCTTGGACACGAGATCGATGTCTTGTTCCAAATCGCGCTCAACCCACGCAACAGCGCACTGATTGGTTACTCGCACTTCAACTCTGGCAAGTACTACAGCACGACCGCAGGTGTTCCCGACGTCGACGCGGACTTCTTCTACTTCCAGTACCAAATGCGGTTCTAAGAACCATCGTTTCGCGGCATGTCGCGAAATGCAATGAATCTCGAAAACGTCCGGTGTTCCGCACCGGGCGTTTTTTCGTGCGCGAGCATCTTGTTCTGCGCGTCTTCGGCGTTTGCCCCGTCTTCTTGGGGACACGACAAGTTTCCCCCAACCCGCATCGGGCGTTAACAGGATCAACACACTCGGTTGATACCTTCCCACTCGAATTCAACGTCGATCTTTCAGTTGATTGAAAAGCAAATTGGATTCGAAGTTGTTGCGACGGTCGGCATCGGATTGCACGCCCCGCTCGGAGTGGATGCTCCGTGTTGAGGTGGACCGTTCCCGTTCCTTCCAAGCCAAGGAAGCAGGCATGCAGCGGCCCGCCCCCACGCCGGTCCGGACCCTCTTGGTGAGCGATGTGCACCTGGGATCGAAGCATTCGCGAACAGAAGAGTTCCTCACGTTTCTTCGCCAATTCCATCCCGAGTCGCTGTACCTCGTGGGCGACTTCATTGACGGCTGGAAAATCAACACGGGTTGGCATTGGTCCTCCGCTTGCGACGACGTGATTGCCCACCTGATCGAACTGGCTCAACGAGGCACCAAGATTCACTACGTCGCGGGAAACCATGATTCCTTTTTACGCAATCCTGCTTTTCGTGCGGGGTGCATGGCAACATTGCCTCGATTCGAAGTGGCCAACGAATTTGTGATGGAAACGGTCGCGGGTTGGCGGTTTCTGATTACCCACGGCGACATGTTCGATTGCGTGGAAGCCAACGCTCAGTGGTTATCCAAAGGCAGCACGGTTCTTTACGACGCTTGCCTCAGCATGAACCGCTGGTACCACCGCACTTGGTTGCGTCGAGAACAAAATCCGCATGGTGTTTGTTCCCATCTGAAAGACCGTGTCAAACGATGGATTCGTTTTGTCAGCGACTTCGAAAACAAGATCTTGCATCACGCGAAGGTGAGCGATTGCGATGGTGTGATTTGTGGACACATCCATACGCCCGACATCGTGAGCGGAAAGTCGATGTGGTACTGCAACACCGGCGATTGGGTCGAGAACTGCACCGGTTTGGTGGAGCGCCACGATGGCCAACTTCACCTGGTCCGAACTTACGACGAGGACCTGTTCTTGCAACTTCCTGCACAGCGGCAGTTCGACGGCAATCACGACGAACCGCACAGCAGTGGCACACCAAACCTTTTTGAGGAT
Source organism: Rhodopirellula halodulae (assembly GCF_020966775.1). Taxonomy (NCBI): domain Bacteria; kingdom Pseudomonadati; phylum Planctomycetota; class Planctomycetia; order Pirellulales; family Pirellulaceae; genus Rhodopirellula; species Rhodopirellula halodulae. The sequence continues at coordinate 196,680 of NZ_JAJKFV010000004.1, forward strand.
TCGGCGTCGCCCGAGTGGATCCCAGCGAGTGCTGGCACTTCGTCGAGCGGTTACGCCGCTTGACATCGTTTTCATTTCAACCAACTGAAGAAAAGACACCCCCGAATGGTCGCAAACTGGCTCGGCAACAAGTGCTTCAAAGTCGTTCATCAAAAAAACCTGGTCTACAACACCTGTTGGGAAGACCCTCGCTTGGACCGTCAAGCGTTGTCACTGGAACAGGATGACTCTGTGCTGGTCATTACGTCGGCCGGGTGCAATGCTCTGGACTATGCCTTGGAGAGCCCACGGTCCGTTCACGCGGTCGACATGAACCCGCTGCAGAACGCTTTGCTGGAACTCAAGTGCGCCGCGATTCGCACGCTGAATTACGAAGACTTCTTTCAAGTCTTCGGACGTGGCGTGCACGCGAATTGGCAATCGCTCTACAACAATCACATTCGTGCCTCGCTCGCCCCCGACGTACGTTCCATCTGGGACCGACGTTCCAATTTCTTTGATGGAACGTCGCGTCGACAGAGCTTCTACTTCCGCGGCACTTCGGGATTGTTTGCTTGGCTGATCAACGGCTATCTGAAACGTCCAGCGGGGCTGAAAGAAGCGATTGGCGAATTGCTGCAAGCCGAATCGGTGGACCAGCAACGACAAATCTATCAAGAGCGAAACATCAATCAGTTGCTCTGGAGCAAGCCACTGCGTTGGGCGTTGCGACGTGACACAACACTCGCCATGTTGGGCGTGCCCCGTAGCCAACGCAAACAACTGGACCAGAGTTATCTTGGCGGGATCGGCGGGTTCATCCAAGATCGGATCGAAGCGGTCTTCAAAACGTTGCCGCTGCGTGACAACTATTTCTGGCGAGTCTATCTCACCGGTCGCTACACCCCGGAATGTTGCCCGGAATACCTGAAGGAAGAAAACTTCCAACGATTGAAATCAGGACTGGTGGATCGCGTTCACACTCACACCAACACGGTGGAGGGTTTCTTAACGCAACACGACGAGCGAGTTTCGCGATTTGTTTTGCTCGATCACATGGACTGGCTCTACGACCGCTATCCGGAACTGCTCGCCTCGGAGTGGCAAAGCATTTTGAATCGAGCGACCTCGGACGCACGCGTGTTGTGGCGAAGTGCGGCACTCACGGTCGATTTCGTCGATCCGCTGAAATTGCAATTCGAAGGCAACCAAGTCCAGCTTGGGGATTTGTTGCACTATCACCAGGAACTCGCAACCTCCTTGCACGCTCGCGACCGCGTTCACACATACGGCAGTTTCTACATCGCGGATCTGTTTGGTCCCGCGACATCCAACGATGATCGAATTTTGGATCCAACGCAAAAGGCGGTGGCAACCGGAGTGGCGGCATGAGCGAAGCCGCACAACCCACCACCGGCTCCAGTTCTCACGCCGATTCACGATGGGATGATTTCAAAGTGCTTTGGCACTTGTTGTTTCGACCAGTCCGAGGCAACACGCACGGCGAGAGGCTGGAAAGCTTTTACGAAGGTCAAGCATCTTACTACGATTCATTCCGATCCCGCCTGTTGCACGGGCGATCGGAATTGATCTCCTGGATCGACTTCCCCGACCAAGGCGTGTGGGTCGACTTTGGTGCCGGCACGGGACACAACCTGTTCTCCGCCGAACAAGAGTCGAAGAAACTGTCGCAGGTGCACTTGGTGGACTTGTCACCATCGCTGCTGAAGGTCGCCGCGTCGCGAATTGCGGATCGTCACTTGTCCAACGTGACGCTGCATCACGCGGACGCGACGAAGTTTCAAATGCCCGAGAACAGCGTGGACGTGGTGACGTTCTCTTATTCGTTGACCATGATCCCGGATTGGTTCGAATCGGTGCTGATCGCGAATCGTATATTGAAACCTGGTGGATTGATCGCCGTCACCGACTTTCACGTTTCGCGAAAACATGCGGGGACGGAAAGGCGACAGCACGGATGGTTGCGTCGTAACTTTTGGACGCTTTGGTTCGCTTCGGACAACGTGTTCCTGTCCAGCGATCATTTGGCCATGTTGAATCGGCGGTTTGATACGGTTCGATGCGAAGAGCGACTGGGCAGCGTTCCCTACATGCCGCTGATGAAGGCACCGTACTATTTGTTCCTCGGTCGCAAACCGTCAAATGACTGTTGAGCAAGAAGAGCCAACCTTGGTCAGCGATGGCTCACCGAACCGGTTACCAAGCCTTGGACCAACTGGCGATGACGGAGTAATCCGTTTCCACTTGAATACCATCCAGGTCTTGGGCGATGGTCGGAACGATCTCGAAATTGAAGTAGTGACCGTGCCCCATGAACTGGGTGCCGATACCGAGGTTGTACCAATAGCCACCACGAAACTCTTCCACGTTGGTGGAGATCAACATGTTATTCGCGGCGGGGTCCGCACCGTCGTAATCGGTTCGCCAAAGGTGTTCGCCTCGCAATGAGACCGACCAGTTGTTCGTTAGCAGAACGCTGGTCCACGAGTTCAATCGAAACTCATCACTGACGCTGTAGCCGCGATAGTTGCGACCGATGGGCACGTCCGTTTGGAATTGGACACCACCGCTCCACCATTCGCGGAAGTATTTCCACGTTACACCGGGACGCGCGTTGAACGTCCCGCTGCCGAGTCGCATGGGATATGGCAGAGGCTGAGACATCGCACCTCCGGTCGGAATCGTCGATTCGCGATAAATGTCGCCGGTAGGAACGGAGCAACCCAGGTTGAACAGTAAGTCCTGTGATTCAGTGCTGTACAACCGCAACAAAGCACCGAACGAGGTGTCGCCAAAACCGCTGTTGTGAGTCGTGAATTCCGTTCCGCGGCCTGCGGGGTTGCCGTCGCCACGAATGTGATCCATGGTCAAGGCGGGCATCATCAACATGGTGTAAAGCGTCACATCATCGGATGCACCGTACATGATGTGAGCCATGTGCATTTCCATGGTCATCTGCGTTGGTGCGGCACCAGCGTTGGTGGTGATGCCATCGACCGTGATGCCCGCGGGCATACCGGGTGGGCCGATCGCGGCTTCATCGCTGATGGTGGTTTCGCCGATACGATTGTCCTCCATCGACATCATCATGTACTTGTACTCCACCATCCACTCGCCCTTTTCATGCAAGTGATCGCCCATGATCCCTGCGGGAGCGTGCTTGTCGGCCAAACCTTTTCGACTGGGCGAATCTGCCGACGCGATCGACGCGAAATGGCTAGACGTGAAGAGGGCGAGAACAAGGGTCGAGGCGGTAAAACACCAGCGCATAGCGAGCATCCTGAGAGCAATGGGGATGTTCCCTTGAATCGACCAAAGCGTTTTCACCGTCCTGCTCGCCATAACCAGAACGCGTAAACGCTACAGGACGCAAAGTTTCTCAACTGAGAGACGAGTTGATCGGCGACGTGAACGTCAAAATTCGTTCGCGGTAGCAAACCGGGCGTTGCTGCGTCTCAGTTCGTCTTGCAGCTCGTCGCGAAGTCGACGGGCGATGTCAGTCTGTTCTCCCGATAGATCACGCTGTTCACCGATGTCCTTGGATAAATCGTAGAGCTCAATTCGATCATCTTCCGCGAAGTGCAGCAGTTTGTATTTGCCTCGGCGGATGGCGGATTGGGGACGCGTGCGACTGGTAACAAAGTCGTCGATTCCAATCGACTCGGGGGCTTTGGCGAATCCGGTTTCCGGATGGTAGTAGGGAAAATGCCAGAGGAGGTTTCGCTGAGTGTTGGCGGGACGATCAGACGAAGGATCCAGCAGTGGAGCGAAACTCGTTCCGTCGATCTGTTCCACGTCTTTGGTTGAACGAATGGAAGGATCAGCATTTGAGCCGGCCCATTCCAACATCGTGGGAAGCAAGTCGTATCCAACGACTGGTTGCTCGATGGTCCTGCGAGCTGATTGCTTGGGCATGCGAACGATCATGGGCACGCGAATACCGCCCTCGTAAAGATTCCACTTGGCCCCACGAAGCGGTGCATTCGCCGTGTACTCCGGGTGGCCGCCGTTATCCGACAGAAAGACGACGATCGTGCGTTCCGACTGACCGGCGTCGTCCAACGCTGCCAAAATCTGTCCAACGTGGTGGTCGAAGGTTTCCAAAAACGCGGCGTATTCGATCCGCTGCTTCCTTCGAGGTGAATCGTCAGGGATTCGTTGCTCGTAGTGGTCTCGCAACCATTGGCATGGCGTCCGTACCGGTGTGTGCACATAAAACGACGATGCCATGGCAAAGAATGGTCGTCCGTGGTCTTTCTGAAGGTACTGGGAAACCTTTTCAACCATCGTGTCTTTCGCAAACTTACCCGATTCTCGAATGGTTTCGACTGGTGATTGCTTCCAAGCATACGGATGAGCTCCGAAGTCTTCTTCAGCAACATGGAAACCTTGCGCGGAGGGGCCGTGCGTGGGACTCCAACCGAGGTAACGTTTGTGGTGTGGATTGAGATGCCACTTCCCAAAGAATGCGGTTTGGTAGCCGAATTCGCTCAATCGTTCAGCGATGGTTTGCTCGTGCAGCGGCAGGTTGAGAGTGAATGGCGGAGCAGTCAAAGGCGTCGCCAAATCGATCTTTTGAAGGCCGGGTTCGTTTTTGGTCACAAACTCGAAATGCAATCGCGCCGGAGTTTTGCCCGTCAGGATCGATGCTCGCGAAGCGGAGCAAATTGGTGCGGGCGCGTAGGCCTGCGTGAATCGATTGCCATTGGCCGCCAACTTGTCCAAGTACGGGGTGCGATGCCAAGGGTGCCCGTAACATCCCAAGTCCGACCAAGCCAAATCATCGGCGAGGATGAACAAAATGTTGGGAGGTAAGGATGCGTCTTCCGCAACCACATGAATCGGGGCTGAGAAAGCAAACGAGGAAAGCAAGCTCAACGCGATGAAGCATGACTTGGCGAAAGAAAATTTGTTCACAAGTGAACCGAAGACGGTGGGAGTTGGCGTTGGACGCGGATGCAGGATGGATACCGACAAGAGATAGAGCCAGTAGAGCGGTGGCCCAGGTAGCATCTTGCTTGAACATCCACCTGTCAAACAAAGAATGATTTCCAATCGCGTGAATCAAATGCTGTCGCCGTGATTAGCTCTCATGGTGTCGAACGCCTTGGCATCGTGAGCGTTCGTTCAGGCACCAAATTCTTTTGAACACTTGAGACCGGTTTCGGTTGCAACGCGAGACATCCGAGGCGAATACACTGGGGCCGGATACAGTCATGTATCACGATCCTTGCGATCCAGTCCCGCCTGCTTTTCCCACCGGCAACTCGCTTGCCCACCTGAACCCCGACCGCCCAATAATGCCGCCAACGATCGTCGCGATTCCGCGTCCAGTTCTTTGTTTTCTGATCGCCGCTTGGTGCTGCACCAACCCAAACCTTTTCGCGGCTCAGCGACCCAATTTGATTGTCATCATGGCCGATGACATGGGCTACGGTGACATGGGGTGCATGGGCAGCGAACATTTGCAAACTCCACAGTTGGACCAACTGGCCCAGTCGGGCGTGCTTTGCACTCAGGCGTACGTGGCAAGCTCCGTTTGTTCGCCATCGCGAGCCGGATTTTTGACAGGCCGCGACCCGCGACGGTTTGGCTACGAGGGGAACCTGAATGCATCGGCCGCGAGCTATGCGACTCGGCCTGAATTGCTGGGACTGCCGCAAAGCGAGCACACGCTGGCGGATCATCTGAAGGCGGCAGGGTATCGAACCGCCTTGATTGGCAAGTGGCATCTGGGCATGGGTGAGATCCATCATCCCAACCAACGTGGTTTCGATGATTTCTGCGGCATGCTGACGGGCAGCCACCACTATTTCCCGCAGACAATGAAGCATTCGATCGAACGCAATGGGCAGCGTGTAACGGACTTCAGCAGCGATTATCTGACGGACTTTTTTACCGACGAGGGGCTGCGGTTCATTCGTCAAACATCGGACCAACATGCCGATCAGCCGTGGTTTGTTTTCTTCTCTTACAACGCACCGCACACGCCGATGCATGCGACCAAAGAAGACCTCGAACGATTCTCAGACATCAGTGATCCAAAACGTCGGACCTATGCCGCGATGATGTTTGCATTGGATCGCGGAGTGGGACGAATTCGGAAGGCGTTGGAAGAATCCGGTCAATGGAACAACACGTTGCTGGTGTTCCTGTCTGACAACGGCGGCGCGACCAACAACGGCAGTTGGAATGGTCCGCTTCGTGGGGTCAAAGGCAGTTTGCGCGAAGGTGGTGTTCGCGTGCCGATGATCTGGCATTGGCCGGACAAGCTGCCGTCCGGGAAAGTTCATGAGGGAGCGGTCAGCTCGTTGGATGTCTTGCCAACGTTTCTGGCGGCCGCCGACGCGAAGCCTTTGCCTTTGTCGGACCCCATGTCGCACGAGGACCGGCGCAATCGCAAACGAATGGTGAAGCTTGCGGGAAAGTACGACGGACTGAATTTGTTGCCAGAGCTGACCGGCGAGAGCCAGCCATCGTCACGACGGCTGTATTGGCGACTGCAAGGACAAGCCGCGATTTTGGACGGCCCAGACAAACTAACGCGGCCATCCCATCGACCGGCCGAGTGGTTCAACGTCGCTGAAGACGCCTCCGAATCGCGAGACCTGTCGAGCACAAACCGTGAACGCTTCCGCGAGTTGTTTCGAGAACTCGGGCGGTGGGAGTCAAACTTGCCCACCGTGCCGCTGTGGGGATCGTCGCCGTTTTGGAGCGGCGAATCGGCGAAGCATTACGACGGCTGGGAACCTCGCCCCGAACCGTTTGGCACGCAAGCGAAATGAGCTTGCGTGCATCCCTCCTTTCTTTCCTACCTCTTGAGTTGATTGACCATGGCATCTCGTCCGGTTCCTGTTTGTTTCGCTGCGTTGCTGGCGGTGTTGTCGCATGTGGGTCACATGTCCTGCACCAGGGCGGCGGAATCTGAAACCGCTGACATTGTGATTTACGGTGGCACCTCGGCTGGCATTGCCGCCGCAGTGCAGGCAAAACGAATGGGCAAATCGGTGATTGTCATTGAGCCATCCAATCGCGTGGGTGGGCTGACAACCGGCGGTCTCGGTCAGACCGACATCGGCAACAAGTCGGCGATTGGTGGCATCGCTCGCGAATTTTACGAAGATATCGCCGCGTACTACGAAGACGATTCACATTGGAAATGGCAACGCCGCGAGGAATACAAGAGCGGCGGTCAGTCACGAACCGCGGCTGGCGAAACCGCGATGTGGACGTTCGAACCCAGTGCTGCCTTGTCGGTTTACCAAGACTGGATTGACGAGCATCAAATCCGAGTGGACTACGGCAAACGTTTGGACCGGTCCGTCGTGATGACGACGCGCAGCATTCCAGCTCGAATCATCGGTATCCGCATGGAGTCGGGCGAAACTTATCACGCTCGGATGTTCATCGACGCCACTTACGAAGGCGATTTGATGGCCGCCGCGGGAGTCAGCTACACGGTGGGGCGAGAAGCCAACGAGCAGTATGGCGAAACGCTCAATGGAGTCCAAACGAAGATGGCTCGTCATCACCAGCTGCGCAAGGGGATCGATCCCTACATCGTTCCGGGTGATCCCAACAGTGGATTGCTGCCTCACATCGATCCCGATGGTCCGGGTGAAGAGGGAGGAGCGGACCATCGCGTGCAGGCGTACTGTTTTCGAATGTGCTTGACGGACCATCCGGACAACCGCATCCCGTTTGACAAACCGGAGGGTTACGAACCGCTGTGGTACGAACTGTTGCTGCGAAATTACGAAGCCGGAGAGAACAGCGCCCCGTGGATCAATTCGGGGATGCCCAATCGCAAGACGGACACGAACAACCGATTGGGATTCTCAACCGACTTCATCGGCCAAAACTACAACTACCCAGAAGCCTCCTACGAAGAGCGTGAAGCAATCATCGCGAAACATCGGTTGTATCAGCAGGGCTTGATGTGGACGCTGGCAAACCACCCACGGATGCCCGAGACAATCCGAAACCAGGTTTCTCGTTGGGGCATGTGCAAAGACGAGTTTGAGTCTGGCAACGGTTGGCAAGAACAACTCTACATTCGTGAGGCGCGCCGCATGGTCAGCGATTTCGTGATGACACAGAAACACTGCCAGGGCGTCGCGGTGAACGATCCGGTCGGGCTGGCTGCGTACACAATGGATTCACACAACCAACAACGCTACGTCGATGAAAATGGTCACGTGAGAAACGAAGGCGATGTGCAGGTTGGTGGGTTCCCGCCGTACGGCATCAGCTACCGTTCCATCGTTCCGAAAAATCGCGAAGTGTCCAATCTGTTCGTGCCGGTGTGCCTGTCGGCGTCTCACATCGCGTTCGGTTCGATCCGAATGGAGCCCGTGTTCATGGTGCTGGGACAATCATCGGCCACGGCCGCAGCCATCGCGATTGACGATCGGGTCGCGGTGCAGGAGGTCGACTATTCCAAGTTGTCCAAACGATTGCTGGACGACCAACAGGTGCTCCAGCACGCGGGGCCCAAACCACATCCGGGGATCGATCCAAACAAATTGGCCGGGATCATTGTTGACAACGCCGACGCGACGACCGAAGGCGGATGGACCACCAGCAGCTCTACCCCGCAGCGAGTCGGGATGGACTATTTGCACGACGCGAATTCGGGGAAAGGCGAAGGCGTGGTTCGGTACGAAGCGAAGCTCAAACAACCCGGCCGATACCAAGTGAACTTACGATGGCCGGTTTTCTCCAATCGAGCGAGCAACACACTCGTGATTGTCACCGACTCCGACGGTGATGCTCACGAATTCCGAGTCAATCAGCGTGATCCCCAAACCGAAGGACAAGCCAATTTGGGTGAGTTCGATTTTGGAAATTCCGCGATCGTCGAAATTCGCAACGCGGACACCGATGGCTACGTGATCGCGGATGCGGTTCAGTTGATTCCGGCAAAAGCACCGATTGAGTGAGATAGAAACGACGATCGCGGAGCAACCAATGCTTGATTGCTCCGCGATGCGATGAATCCGAGTTCGCTGTTTGAAGCTTCTTGCTTTGTGGTGAGCTAGCCTTCGATGATTGTGGCTTTCACTTGGTCACCGGCATTGGCGTCCAGATCGGATACCGTGTCTGCTTCGAGAATTTCCGGGGTCTTCGTCTTGCTGTATTCCCACTGACGCGTCAATCGGTTGTAGCGTTTGCGATACTTCCAAACCAGCTTGATGTATTTCGAGAAGAACGTATCAACCCCTCGGCCTCCTTCCAGAACGTCTTGTTCCCCGTCAAAGCCACCTTCGAGAGAATCGTTGCCTGGTCCGCCATACAAGGCATCGGCGTCGTGCTCGCCTCGCAGGTCGTCGTCCCCGTTTCCGCCAAACAGTTCGTCTTCGCCGAAACCACCGCGGAGCAGATCATCCGCGTCGCCTCCATCGAGCCAATCGTTGCCGCGATTTCCGAGAATTGTGTCCTTGCCACCTGGTGCGTCCGGACTGTCGCCGAACAAGAAATCATCCGCCGCACCACCGCTGATGTAGTCGTCCCCGGGACTGCCAAACACCGTGGCAGGAATGGCAAGGTCCTGTTCAACGACGACGACGTCATTTCCACCTCTCACATCGATGAAGATTTCGTCGTTCGATCCAATCGTCGAGACTCGATTCGATAGTCATCGGCGGCGGCGATGGCTTGTTCTAGAGACTGAATATCCAGACTTGGTGCGTTGCTAACGAAATGCAAGATATGAATCGCTAGTTCGTCGTCGGCGAACGGGTTGATCGCCACGTAGACCATGTCATTAATGTCGGTGGTCTCAATTTGTAGCACTCGGTCATCGACATCAACGTCGCTCCAGTCGTCTGCGAACAAACGTTCGGCCGGCAGTAGGCAGCCGGTGGCGATGGCCAGTCCGAGGCATAGCTTTGAAATGGATGGGAACATCGTTGGTGACTCCGTTGGTTGATTGGATGTGTGCGGGGACCGGCCCTCTCTCAAATCACCAAGCGTGCACCCTCGACAGGTGTTAGCAAATTTTTTTGGCGTTCATGATGCCGCCGTTTTGACGTGTTCCCATCGGCGGAATTTCGTGACGGATACCTAGCGATTTGCGAACGTTTAGACTCGTCCAAGCATTACCCCAACCGTTTTCAAATGAGAGACAGCCAAGATGAATGTCATTGTTGATTTGTGCGTGGTCCCGATGGGCGTGGGAGTTTCCGTCGGAAAGTACGTGGCGGAATGCCAACGCGTGTTGGAGGAAGCCGGGTTGGAGCACCAGCTTCACGCCTACGGGACGAACATCGAGGGCGAATGGGACGAAGTCTTTGCCTCCATCAAACAATGCCACGAACGCGTGCACGCCATGGGAGCCCCCCGCATCACCACCAGCATCAAAGTCGGCACCCGCACCGACCGAACACAAACGATGCAGGACAAGGTCGCGAGTGTGAGGAAGAAATGAACGCCGACCGTGCGTCAATTTCGAACGAACGTCGCACGCACCTAGATAGCGATGCGGCGCAAGCCGCTCGGTAGCGATGTGGCAATCCGAAATAGTGTGGCGAAACCGGACGGCCCGCGCCGTTCCGGTAGAATTGAGTAGTAGCTCCACTTAACTCGAACGCATGATTGGACAGGTTCGCGTAGCTTTTCATTACATCGAGGACGATTCGGTTGACTGACGATCCGATTGCCTTTTTCCTGACCTGGACATGCTACGGCACATGGCTGCCCGGCGATGAGCGTGGATGGACCAAATGGCATCAAGGAGACCAACTCGCACAACCTCTCCTCGAGGCATGGTGTCGTGACAAGATGTCAGAAACCGCGATCGTTCTTGGGTCGGAACAGAGAGCGGCTGTCGAAGTCGTTGTCAAAGACCATTGCAAACGACGTTCCTGGCCATTGCATGCCGTGAGCTGCCGAACCAACCATTGCCATGTTGTGGTTTCCGCAAGAGGATACAGTGGTGAACAAGTTCGAGATCAGCTGAAGTCGTGGTGCAAACGGCGACTGAAGCAGTTGCAGCTTCAGCGAAGCGGCGTCTCTGCAAAGCTTCGTGAGCGATGGTGGACACGAAATGGAAGCGTGAGATATTTGTTCGATGAAGATTCGCTCGTGGCAGCAGTCGGCTACACGCTGGATGCGCAAGAGCATGGCGGATCAAAACAGAATTACCTGGAGTGAAACCAGCCAATCGATGTCCTTCCGTAAGACTCTTTCTTAGCGGTGCGGCGTGAGCCGCCCGGTTTGGGTTGCTTCGCGACGAGATTGGCGAGTTGAGTGCGGCACCGGACGGCTTGCGCCGTGCCGCTAACAGGTGAGGATCGCTCAATAAATAGCAGGCATCACCTTGTCGACAAACTCACGCTTCTCAAACGCAGGGCGTTGGCGATGACGGAGACGCTGCTGACGCTCATGGCCGCGGCGGCGATCATGGGGCTGAGAAGAATGCCGAAGATGGGATAAAGCGCACCCGCGGCGATTGGGACACCGGCGGCGTTGTAGACGAATGCGAAGAAGAGGTTCTGCCGAATGTTCCGCATTGTTTTGTGACTCAATCGTTTTGCTGCCACGACTCCGCGAAGATCGCCACCCACCAGCGTGACTCCAGATGACTCCATGGCGACGCTGGTCCCCGTGCCCATCGCGATCCCAACGTTGGCAGCGGCCAGTGCGGGAGCATCGTTGATTCCGTCCCCACACATGGCGACGACCTTCTTCGCCGTTCGTAGTTCTTGAATGAAATCGTGTTTGTCTTCGGGAGAGACATTGGCTCGAAACTCATCGATGCCGAGTTCCTCCGCGACGGCTTTCGCGGTGGATTCCGCGTCGCCGGTGAGCATCACCACGTCCAACCCCATCTGGTGCAACGCGACAATCGCGTCCGGCGTGCTGTCTTTGATTGGGTCTTGGATCGCAAAGATTGCGGCGAGCGTTCCATCGATCGCAAGGTGAACCACGGTGGCAGCTTGCTGACCGTGCCGCTCCGCGCTCTCGCGAGCTTCGTCGAGACCGTTGACCTGCTGTTCCTTCAGCCAACGCGCATTTCCGAGCGAGATGGCTTGATCGTTGACGGTGGCAACCACGCCTTTGCCGGTGATGCTGTCGAAGTCGGTTGCAGTGTACGTCGGCACGGATTGCTCTTCCGCCCGAGCCACGATGGCGCGGCCCAGCGGATGTTCGCTGTTACGTTCCGCGGCGGCGGCAATGGCTAGGATCTCCGATTCGCTCCGGGAACCAAAGGTCTGAACCGCGGTGACGGAGGGACTTCCCTCGGTCAAAGTGCCCGTTTTATCGACCACGACGGTGTCGACCTTCTCCATTTTCTCCAGCACTTCCGCGTCGCGAATCAGGACACCTTCCTTGGCACCGCGTCCCACCCCGACCATCACCGACATCGGTGTTGCCAATCCCAGTGCACAAGGGCAAGCGATGATTAAAACAGCGATCGCGGACACAAACGCATAGGCAAGAGAAGGCGAAGGGCCCCATGCCGCCCAAGCAATGAACGCCACGATCGCCGATGCGATCACCGCGGGTACGAAGTACTGAGCGACTTGGTCCACCAACTTTTGAATGGGAGCCTGACTGCGTTGGGCTTGTGCGACCATGTCCACAATCCGGTGCAACACCGTGTCGGTGCCCACCTCGGTTGCTTCCATTTCCAACGCTCCCGACTGATTCAGCGTGCCACCCGTCAGTCTTTCGCTCTCGGTCTTTTCAACCGGCACGGGTTCGCCCGTCAACATGGATTCGTCCACACGCGAACGACCACCTCGGACCAACCCGTCCACCGGAATCTTCTCGCCAGGACGCACCCGCAACCGGTCTCCGGCTTGGACTTTTTCCAACGCGATGTCCTCTTCCGTATCACCCACGATCCGATGAGCGATGTCCGGTGTCAACTGCATCAATTCGCGAATGGCTCCGCCGGTTTGATGCCGTGCCCGCAACTCCAAGACTTGTCCTAACAAAACCAAAGTGATGATCACCGCGGCGGCTTCGAAGTAGAGCGGCGGTCGATCAGCTTCGTAAAATGCTGACGGAATCCATGACGGCACTATCACCGCGACCACGCTGAACGCGAACGCCGCGAGTGCCCCAAGAGCGATCAACGAGAACATGTTGAGGTTCCAAGTGCGGAACGACTTCGCGCCTCGGACCAGCAATGGCCAACCGCAGCCGAAGACAACGGGAGTCGCCAGCGCCAATTGCAACCAACCGTCCAACCCAGCAGAGATCCAATGATCGATTGGCAAGCCGATCATCGGCCCCATGGAGAGAACCAGCAGAGGCAATGACAATGCCACGCCAACCCAAAACCGGCGTTTCATGTCGCGAAGCTGTTCTTCATCTCCCGAGGAATTCGGATCGATGAACTTGGGCTCGAGGTCCATGCCGCAAATTGGGCAATCTCCCGGGCCAACTTGTTCGATCTCGGGGTGCATCGGGCACATGTAGACCGCATCAGGATCCGCAGGCCCGCGTTGCTTTTTGGAACCATGGTTTCCGCCGCCGCAGCACGACGGTTGTTCCGAAGAACAGCAGGATCCGCCCTCCGCTTCTGACTCGGCTTTCTGCTTTTGTGCAGCGAGCACACCCTGCGGATCGGCATCGAACGTTTGTCGACAACCGTCGCAGCAAAAGAAAAACGTGCGACCATCGTGCTGACTTCGGATCGAATTGGCGGGCGAAACCGACATCCCGCAAACGGGGTCGGTGGCTTTGATTTCGGCGAGATTCATAACGCTAGCATGGCAGGAGTTCCCACTAGCTTACGCAATTCTCATTCCGGCAGTTCTGGTGCTCGCTGTGATTGGATCCGCAACACATGTTGCTAGCGGACAACGATCGTCAGCCATCCATCACGAGCGTCAATTCCGATCACGTCCGCACTGCGTCCCGCCAAAGCCGGCATCTTCGCATCGGCAGGAATGGTCCACGGGCGATGCAGCAGTGTGTCGGGAAACAATTTGTCAAAGCCTTCTTCGATGTTGGCCTTGATGGCGGTTTGCGACAACGTGAGCCGACGCCCACCGGGGAACTGCAAATCGATTTCCTCGTCGCGAATCAGGATCATGCGGTTGTCTTCGGTGATCGCGGGACGATACAACGCGCTGACTTCCAAGCGACGATCCAGTTCATTGCCACCTTGTGCAAAGCGGTCGCCTCGCAGGCCAATGCGAAAGGTTTGATCACGAGCTTCGAAGTAGACAGGCCGAAAACTTGAAAAGTCGACTTCGAAGTCTTGGGCTTCCTCATCGGTCGACTCATCATTGTCTTTTTGCAGACCAAACGAACTGGTCAGTTCGCGAAGTTTTTTCGGCGTGAAGGTTTCTCCCGCGAGCAATTGCATCACCGTGTTGTTCAGGATGCTTTCATGAACCTGAATGGCGGCGGTGTAGCCTCCTGGATAGGTCCCGGATGAGGTCGCGGTACGCACACTTGAAAGCGAAGGGCCGGCGTTCCCAGCCGACAACCCCAATGGACGCTGCATGGTGACTTGGACGTGCACTTCATCGCTGGTCGAGCTCAGTTGACGAATCGGAACGGGCAAGTCCAATCGTCCCAGCCACGGAGCCATCTTGGCATCCAGGTCGGGGAAGGAACGATTCACGTTCTCGTCGGTCTGTTTGCGAAAGCCTTCCAGCACCCGCGATTGCAGTTTCTGTCGCGAAAGGGCTTCGGCTTGGGGTTTCATTTCCGCCGCTTTCTTGGATGCGATTTTTCGAACCAACTTCAGAGGATGATTGATGCGATGGATGTTGGTGGAAAGGCTGGCGGTGGCGATGGGCTCGCCCGCGATGATGCCTTTTTCCGTGACCACCAATTGCCGTGCGGCGTAGACTTGGCCGATGCCCGAGGTATCCAGCGTGACGGGGCCGTTGTAGCCGCGGGTGGTCGTGCTGAATTGACCATCCAATCGAACCAACAAACGCACGTTGCCGTCCGAGGGAAGCAACTGGCTGGTCACCTGACCGACGACTCGAGCGTTGCCGATCACGCGGGTGCCCAACAAGCAATCGTTGACCGCTTCCGGATTGTTGACCGGACGGGCAACCGCATTGGCGATCACGTTGCCGTCGACAAAGGCTCGCAAATTGGGCGATGAGTAACGACGAACGATCGAACGCACCAACGTGTCGGCTTGATTGGCATCGGCCAACGATTCCACGACCGACTCGATTTTGGCGACTTGTTCACCCGAGAGATCAGAAAGGGCGATCGGGGTGTCCGTTTCGTTGGTCAAAATTCCTTGGAGCGTTGAAAGCTGTCGCCCAACGAGCGCGAGACCGCGTTTGGGATCGCCGTAGCGTAATGCGGCGATGTATCGGTCCAACGATTCACGCAGCGCGATCAATCGCGAAAGTTCCAGGCCTTCTTCCGGGCCGCTAAGACGCTGATACAGTTCAACCGCCGCATTGCCGCGTTTGGCGATGGATTGTTCCTCTTCGATGGCCGATCGCAGCGGATCAAACCGAAGGAACCGCATCCAGGCTTGGTAGTTCGCTTCGTCGGTGACTCGCTGGAAGAACGCCTCCGCTTCGCGCATCGCGTCCAGCGTTTCTTGTTCCCGAGTCTCTCGCGACGGCAAACGTTCCGGATCCAATTCGCCGTTTGCTTGTTCGATCAGCTTCAGCCACGAATCGACTTCACCGCCACGGCAAAGACTTGCTTGAGAGCCTGCACCAACCACCGCATTCAAAAGCAGAAAAGCAAGTGAGCATCGAATCCATGATATTGCTGAGCTGGGCATGTTGCACGCTGAGGAGAGAATGTGCGGGTTGAGGGGAGTGGGTATTCTAGCTGGTGTCGCATTCACGCAAGGCCCCGGAGCGGTTCCGTGCGGTTTCTGAGGCCGGTTGTAGGGGATGCGCCGCTTTCACCGGGTGTCTGAACGCGATGGTTTGTGGTATTCGTTCGCACTGAATCGCAAACACCCCCGATGGAGAATCTCCGGATGTCGTCTGACTCGGCCAACCAAGACCTTGCCCCTTTGATCGCTCTGATGGAAACCGAAGCTTTGCAGCGTGGTGAATTCACGCTGGCGAGCGGCAAGAAGGCCAACTACTACCTTGATTGCCGACGAGTCACGTTGCATCCCAAGGGAGCCGGGCTGGTCGGTCGAGCCATGCTGGATGTGGTGCTGAGCAACGCGAAGGAAAGCGGTGTGATGCCGGCGGCCGTGGGTGGAATGGCCATTGGAGCCGACCCGATCACCGCGTCGATCGTGACGCTGGCGGGTGGCGACGATGTGGACCTGAAAGGCTTCATGGTTCGGAAAGAACCCAAGGGCCATGGCATGGGTCAACAAGTCGAAGGCCCGGTGACTCCGGGGCAAAAAGTGGTCATCGTGGAAGACGTCATCACCAGCGGCGGCAGCGCACTGAAAGCCGTCGATGCGGTGGAAGCCTTCGGTCTCGAGGTGCTCTACGTGATCGGAATCATCGATCGCTTGGCGGGAGGTGCCGAGGCGTTCGCCAAGCGTGGATTGGAGCTGAAGACCCTGACGACAATTCGCGACTTTGGTTTGGAACCCTGATCAAACCGCCCGGCCGAAATCTAACCTGCGAACGCTGACTCAAGCGGTCGGCGCATCGATCTCGAAGTGAACGATGACCAACACGTCGCCCGCGGCGAAGGAATTCATTGGCCCAGTGCCAGCAGACGGTGCCGGTGCCAAGTTCCCGTTGATGGACAACACCCGAGCTCCGCTTTTGCGGATCCAACGGTTGATTTGACGCTCGAGTTCGGGAAGTTCTGAGTCCACACCTTTGAAGAGTTTGACTTGTTGCACGTGGGGTCTCGAATGGAGGAAATGGAGATCGTGACGGCGATGGCTCGCCGGCGTGCATCGTAACAAAACCGGCGGTTCTTTCGCTGCCCGGCAAGAGTAAGCTTTCTCCAGCCGCTTCTCAGGCACCCTTGGAATTTGGCGAGCGGCAAAGCATTTCGTGACGCTGGTCCGCGGCGAGAGTAAATTGTAGGGCAACCTTTCTCTCGCCTGTTGCGGACGCGACCCATGCCAATTTTCGCCAATACTCCATCGACCAATCGCTGGTTCACATCGCTTGTCTCCGCCGCTTTGTTTGGGACCTGCCTCTTGGCGACGCCATTGGTCGCACAAGAGTTGCTGCCGCCTGGAACGCCGGAGACACAAAGCTCGGCCGACGTGAGCATCGCGGCGTTTGAAATTCCATCGGCACAAGCCATTTTGATCTCCGACGTCACGTTGTCGGCTCCGATCGCCGGGCGGGTTGCTTCGGTGTTGGTGGAAGAAGGCAGCGTGGTCCGTCCGCGCAAACTGCTGGTGCAACTAGATGATTCGCGAGCCAAGGCGGAACTGAACGCGGCCAAGGCCGCCGAACGCGCCGCCGAACTGCAATCCAACAGCGATGTCGATCGACGATACGCGGAACGCACCTTAGAAGTCCGCGTGCGAGAACTGGAGCAAAGCTTGCTGGCAAACGAGAGTTTCGAGGGCAGTGTCACAGCCACCGAAATCGATCGATTGAAGCTGGTCATTGATCAAGCCGAGTTATCAATCGAGCAAGCCGAACGCGAACGGAAGATGCTGGAGGCTCAATTGGGCGAAAAGCAATCGCTAGTGGAGTTGGCAGAGCTTCGGATGCGAGAGCATCGTGTCGAGTCATCGCTTGACGGCCGCGTCGCTGAGCTGTCCATCACCGAAGGCCAGTGGGTGGAAGCCGGCGCGCCGCTGGTTCGTTTGATCTCGTTGAATCCGATTCGCATCAGCGGATTTGTAAACGGCCGCCAACATGGCCAGGAATTGGTTGGCCGCAAGGTTGAGTTCGAGTTGGATGCGGCGAAAGGCTCAACCGAAGCAACGGTGCTTCGTGGCGAAGTCTCGTTCGTTTCCGACGAGCTGAATCCGGTCAACGGCCAGGTCCGTATGTGGGCGGACTTGAAGAATCCGGACCAACGCGTGCGACCGGGAATGCGTGGCACCCTGCGTGTGCTGGCGTCGGACAAAGAAACCGCGGTGCAAGAACAGAAATAGTCGAGCGGCGCATCAAAAACGGCTGGTGCTACCAGCCGTCGATTGATTCGTTCGATTGAATGTGGCTCAGGGAGCTGGCGGGATCAGAGCGGCCGGTCCCACGTCCAAGTTGACTTCCGCAGCCAACAGCATTTTGTACAAGTCGACTTCATTGTCGATGCCGAGCTTGGTGAAGATGCTGCCACGGTGCTTGGACGCGGTTTGCACGCTGATGCTGAGTTCTTGTGCAATGCCTTTCAGCGGTGATCCACCGGCCAACAGCAACATGACTTCCGTTTCACGAGGCGAGATCTTGCGGAGCAGGTCCAACGCCTCTTTGCGGACTTGGTAACGGAAGCGATCGCGGCGATGTTTGCGAATCGCACTGTTGATTGCGTGCAGGATTTCCTCGTGGCGGAATCCTTTTTCGATGAAGTCGAACACGCCTTGTTGGAATGCCGCGCGACAGTTTTCCGCATCGCCGTGACCGGTCACCAAGATCACTGGGATCGTCAATTCACGTCGCGACATTTCGGCTTGTAGTTCCAAGCCGCTCAAGCGAGGCATCCGCAAGTCGGCCACAACGCAACCGTGCGAGTCCGCGTGAAGGACTTTTAGCAGGTCTTCGGCTTGGTTGAAGGTTTCGGTCTTCAGCCCTTCTTGCAAGCACCAACGCTGGAGCAGATCCAGTTCGGCTTGCTGGTCATCGACCAAGTAGACCACTGGTTCGGGACCGGCGTCTTCTTGAGGAGCGGTGTTGGGGTCGAACAGTCCGGAATTCGGATTATCAAGAGCCGTCATGATTGAATCGTCCAAAGATAACGCACGCGTTGTGACCACCGAATCCAAAACTGTTGCTCATCGCAACGTTGACTTCGCTTTCCCGAGGTTCATTCGGAACATAGTCGAGGTCGCAATTCGGATCAGGTGTGTCGAGATTAATAGTCGGAGCAATGACGTTGTTTTGAATCGTCTTGCACAGGATCACCGCCTCAATCCCGCCGCTGGCTCCCAAGGAGTGCCCCAAGGCGCTCTTGGTGCTGCTGATAGCGATGTTGCGGGCGTGGTCCCCCAAAACATTCGCGATCGCACGAGATTCGGCTTTGTCACCGAGCGGTGTACTGGTTCCGTGAGCATTAATGTAATCGATTTCAGTGGCCGCGCGGCCGCTGTCGGCAATCGCTGCCCGCATCGCAGCACTGGCTCCCAAACCCTCTGGATCAGGAGCGGTGATGTGTCCGGCGTCGCTGGTCGTTCCGTAGCCCAAGACTTCGGCGTAGATCTTTGCGCCGCGAGCCTGTGCGTGTTCGAGTTCTTCAAAGACCAACAATCCAGCCCCTTCAGCCAAAACAAAGCCATCTCGATCCGCATCAAACGGGCGGCTCGCACGATGAGGCTCATCGTTGCGGGTGGAGAGAGCTTTCATATTCTGGAAAGCCGCCAATCCCATACGCGTAATCGCGGCTTCGGTCCCGCCGGTGATCACCACATCGGTTTCGCCACCACGGATGCTGCGCAGTGCGTCGCCCATCGCATTGGTTGCACTGGCACAGGCCGTGGCCACCGCGTAGTTCGGGCCTTTCAGTCCGTAGCGGATCGAGATATTTCCCCCCGCGGCGTTGACCATCATCTTCGGGACGGTGAACGGGCTGACGCGGTCTGGCCCTTTGTTCAGCATGCGTTCGATTTGGTCTTCGATCTCATTCAGACCACCGATGCCGGACCCAAGAATCACGCCGCAACGGGTTCGGTCGGTCTTCTCCCAATCGATGCCCGAATCGTTGACCGCTTGTGCCCCCGCATGAACCGCGAATTGGGTGAATCGGTCCAATCGCTTGGCTTCTTTGGGCTCCACGAATTCAGACACATCGAAATCGGGAATGTCGCCTCCAAAGTGGACTTTGTATTTGGAGGTATCCATGATCGACAGTTCATGAATGCCTGATTTGCCGGCGAGCAAACTGGACCACAGGGAATCCACGGTGCATCCCAACGGCGTGACCGTCCCGATACCGGTGATCACGACACGTCGAGCGGATGAATGCGATAGGATCGAAGGAGAGGCGTCCGTCATGAGCGTGGTGACGAATTCAATCGTGAGAGGGTTATGGGGAGCGGAGTTCTCGACCGGCGTTCATGCAACATAACAAAAAAAGCCGCCTTCACCCTGTCACTGCATTGAAACGACAAGTTGATTTGGCGGCGATGCAGTCCGAGTTGCGGATGATTGCGATTGGCGAAAGGTTGCCGGGGCGACGCCGCGATCGAAGGTGCCGAACGATCGGGTGAATCGAAACGAGCGAGTCGATGAACGATCTCGCGGCGATCCATCGGAATGGTCCGGGCAGACAGACAAGGGATTCATGCGGGCGGACCATGCCGGACCACATGCATGATGAAAGGACCATTGGCGGTTCAGAATCAAATGCACCGCCAAATGGTCCAATTGGGCTAAGCGATCCGAATGGGTTCCGTCGAACCGATGGATCACGCCTTTCCGCGAGCGACCGAGTCAGCCGGCTCGCGGTGAAGCGTTGACGCCGAGATCAGGCGTCTTCGCCTTTTTCTTTCTCGATGAAATCGATGGCTTCGCCGACCTTTTGGATCTTTTCAGCGGAGTCGTCGGGAATGCTGATGTCGAACTCTTCTTCGAGTTCCATCACCAATTCGACGGTATCGAGCGAGTCGGCACCGAGATCGTTGACGAACGAGGTTTCGCGAGTGATTTTGTCTTTGTCAACGCCGAGCTGTTCAGAAACAATGTCGACCACGCGTTCTTCGATAGACGCCATGGGCGTAACTCCGATTAAATGTCAGTTGGTTTGAAAAAGGAAAGTGCAATTCTGTGGGGGAGGGCACAACCGTTGCGGCACTCCATAGCCGCTCGGGCAGAACATAGGGGACACAGCTAAAACGCGTCAATATGCCGTTGGAATCGACGTTTCAATTCTCGCTGGGTCGTTTGTTCTAGCTGGGCCGGTCTGGCTCAGCCGACCATTCCGCCGTCGACCACGATGGTTTGCCCAGAAATGTAGCTGGCATCGCGACTGGCCAAGAACAACACCGCGGCAGCGACGTCTTCGGGTTGGCCGACTCGTTTGGCAGGAATGCGTTTGGTGACTTCTTCCAGCACCACGTCGCCCAATTCCGCCGTCATTTCGCTGGCGATGAAACCGGGGGCAATCGCGTTCACGGTGACGCCGCGGGAGACGAGTTCCTTGCTCATCGTCCGCGTCATTCCGATCATGCCCGCTTTGCTGGCCGAGTAGTTGGCTTGTCCTGGATTGCCGATGACCCCGGAGATGCTGGCCATGTTGATGATGCGGCCGTATTTCTTACGACGCATCAATCCGGCGGCGGCACGGCAGCACACGAAGCAACTGGTCAGATTGGTGGCGATCACGGAATCCCATTCCTCGTCGGACATGCCACGCATCAATTTGTCGCGAGTGATCCCGGCGTTGTTGACCAGGATGTCCAGGCGACCGTGTTTCTTGGCGGTGCTCTCGATGGCTTCCGCAGCGGCTTTGCGATCGGTGACGTCGCAAGGCAAGGCTTCGCCCGTTCCGCCGGCAGCTTCGATTTCCGAGACGGTGGCAGCCAACTTTTCCGCGTTGCGTGCCATGCAAACCACATGGGCTCCGTTTTGTCCCAGTGCGACGGCGACAGCACGTCCGAGGCCTTGGCTGGCACCGGTGACAATGGCGACTTGATCTTTCAAATCAACCGACAGGGAGAGATCCATGAGAGCGTTTCTGTGGGGTAGGGGGGGGTTCTTCGAAACTCAGTCAGCAAGTTCGCGCGGGCTAAAACACGCTGAGCGAGAACATCATTGAAACGGTGGCGACAGGCGCCGTGGGCCAAGCCTGTTCAGGGTTGGTCACCGAAACCGTCGGTGGGCGTTTTGCGAGCGATGCGTTTGATGGTGCCTCGCAGAACCCGGCCGGTCCCGGCTTCCAGAAATCCGTCGATGCCGTCACCCAACATGGCGTTGACGGAATCGTCCCAGCGAACTGGATTGACGACTTGGCGAGCCAGCAATTGGCGGATTTCGTCGGCGGAGGTGTGCGGTGCCGCATCCACGTTGCTGTAAACGGGAATTCGCGTGTCCGACAGCTCCACTTCAGCTAGAGCCTGCGTGAGCTGTTCCACTGCGCCGTTCATGATGGGCGTGTGAAAAGCTCCGGCAACACTCAGCGGCACGACCTTCATTGCACCAGCCGCGGACGCCACGGGTTCGAGCCGTTCGAGGGCGGATCGATGTCCTGACACGGCGATGTTGCCTGGGCACAGAAGGTTGGCTGGCTGGAGAATTTCCTCTCCCTGGCGAGCCTCTTCGCAAACCGATGTCAATTTTTCAAGATCCAAGCCGAGCACGCTGACCATGCCGGATTCAATCGCGTCGGCACAAGCCTGCATGGCTTCGCCGCGACGCTGAACCAGCTTCAAACCGTCAGCGAAAGATACTCCACCGGCGTAGCAGACCGCGGTGTACTCACCCAGGCTGAGCCCGGCGGCGGCGACAATTTTCTTCGCCAATTCAGGATTCAGCTCATCGTGAACGCGAGCAGCAGCGACCCCCACCACGAACAATGCGGGCTGGCTGTGAACCGTTTCGTTCAGTTTCTCGGCCGGGCCTTCGGCACAAAGCTGTTTCAGGTCGTAACCCAAAACGTCGTTGGCTTCTTCGAACAGATCGTTGGCAAGGGAATATTCAGCGCACAACCACGTTCCCATGCCGGGCGTCTGAGCACCTTGGCCGGGAAACAGGATCGCTGGTTTGGCTGCGTCGAGACTCACGGCAGGTCGTACTCAGTTCAATCAGTGGTGCAGGGATTACTGTTCGGTCGTTTCGACGACGGTGCGACCTTGGTAGTAACCACATTTTGGGCACACAACGTGAGTAGGCACGGCGGTGCTGCACTGAGGGCAGTAGGTCACCTGACGCTTTTTCAGGTGATCGTGGCTGCGGCGTTTGCCGGTACGGCTGTTGGAGTGCTTGCGTTTTGGGACGGCCATGGCAGACAAGCCCGCGAACGGGCGATCTTCAAATGGGTGGGGTGGACGAATTTCAAACCGCGAAAGATAAGCACCGGACGTGCGATCCGTCAACGCGTCCTGGGGGCAAAAACCGTGGTTTCCGGGGGCTTTTACGAGCAAATCGCGATCTCAGCGTCCGATTGCAGCAATTCGGAAAGACGGACGGTTTCCGCCGGCCAATCTGAACCAACACCCTCGCCGGTCGCATACGATAAATCCAGAACAGTTCAACGCAGCCACCCTTCGTCGGTCGCCCTGGCGATTGTCGATTCTCCCTCAGAGAGCCCTATCGTGACCAGCCCCGTGCCAAGTCCCACGACCACCAAGGAAGAAGTCCCCTCCGCACGCAATTTGCAGGAGCTGATCGAGAGCGGCTGGACTTCGAAAACGGTCAAACAAGAGATCCGAGACAACTTCACAGGGATGCTGGCCCAGCGTGAGGAACTGTTCCCCGGCATCGTGGGTTACGAGGACACGGTGATCCCGGAGATCAGCTTGGCCTTGCTGGCCGGCCACGACATGCTGTTTCTGGGTGAAAAAGGGCAAGCAAAAAGCCGAATCATGCGGCAACTGGTCCGGTTCCTGGATCCGTGGGTGCCCTACATCGATCATCCGGATCTGCCGGTTCACGAAGACCCGATGAATCCAATCACGACATTGGGCAAGCGATTGGTGGAGCAGCACTCGCCAGAGGACATCCAAATCGCTTGGTGGCATCGCAGCGAGCGTTACGCGGAACGATTGTCCCCCGGAACCAAATTCGCGGACATCATCGGCGAGATCGATCCCGCAAAACTGACGGGCGGCGTCAGCATGAGTGCCGAAGAAGCCTTGTCGTTCGGCCTGATCCCACGAATGCACCGAGGCATTTTCGCGATGAACGAATTGCCCGAGTTGGATGATTTGGTCCAAGTCGGATTGTTCAACATCCTGGAAGAACGCGACGTCCAGATTCGCGGCTATCCCATTCGATTCGATTTGGACGTGATGATTCTGTTCTCGGCCAACCCATCGACTTACAACCGATCAGGCAAAGTGATTCCGCAGTTGAAGGACCGGATTGGCACCATCGTCCAAACGCACTACCCAAAGGAACGGATGCAGGGGATCGAAATCCTGCAGCAAGAGGTCGGCGAAGACCTGGGCGGATCGCATCCGGTGCACGTACCGCTGTTCATGTACCAAATCATCGAAGAGATCACGAACCAAGCTCGCAAGAGCAAGTACATCGATCAAGCCTCCGGTGTCTCGGCACGTTTCTCGCTCGCGAACTTTCGCACGATCGTCGCGTCGGCACGCCAACGCGGCATCGTCCACGGCGAGAACCCCGCCGTCCCGCGAATCAGCGATTTGGGACATCTGTACGCCAGCTCGCTTGGCAAGCTGGAGCTGGATTTGATGGGCACGCACCAGATGACGGAGAAACAGGTGATTGACTCGGTGGTGGCCGAGGCGATCCAAACGGTGTTCGCCGAGTACGTGGAAGAGCACGGGTTGGCGGAGATCGCTGAGATCTTCCGAGGCGGCGTGCGAGTGGAGGTCGGGACGATGCTGCCCAGCAGCCAGTACGCGGAACGTTTGCAACACGTGCCGCCAGCGTGGGACAAAGCGTTCGAGGTCAACGCGAGTGAGAACGAAGCCATGCGAGCCTCCTGCGTCGAGTTCGTTCTGGCAGGGCTTTACAGCATGGACAAAATCAGCCGCTCCCAACGCCACGGCAAAATCCACTACGAGATGTAGGCCGCAAGTTTGGCCAGTTGCGTTAACCGTAGTGCAGCCAGCCTGGCTGCACCCACACGAGCGGCGAGCGATTGAAAACGCAAAGTCGCCAAGACGCAGGGAAGCAGAGCAATCCGATTCATTGCGCCTCAGCGACCTAGCGTCTTTGCGTTGAAACACATGGCGATTTGTTTGGTGTGACACCGGGCGGCTCGCGTCGCGGCCGCTAAGAATTCCGCGGATAAGAATGTCGCGGATCGCTCCGCGGTCCCGCGTTTGGATTCAACGCTCGGTGAAGACGTTGCCTCGCAGCAGACTTCCAAGCCGCAGACCGTTAGGTCCGGTTGTCGAGCACCAGCCCGCTCCCGTTGTACAGCCAGCCTGGCTGCATTCAACCAAACGCAAAACAATCGAAAACGCAAAGCCGCCAAGGCGCGGGGCCGCAGAGCAATCCGTTTCATTGCGTCTCCGCGTCCTAGCGTCTCTGCGTTGAAACACATGGCGATTTGATTGGTGCGACACCGGGCGGCTCGCGCCGCGGCCGCTAAGAATTCCGCGGATAAGAATGTCGCGGATCGCTCCGCGGTCCCGCGTTTGGATTCAACGCTCGGTCAAGACGTTCCGTCGTAGCAGACTTCCAAGCCGCAGACCGTTAGGTCCGGTTGTCGAGCACAAGCCCGCTCCCGTTGTGCAGCCAGCCTGGCTGCATTCAAACACCAGCCTGCCTGCATTCAACCAAACCCCAAGCAATTGAAAACGCAAAGCCGCCAAGACGCAGGGAAGCAGAGCAAGCCGTTTCATTGCGTCTCCGCGTCCTAGCGTCTCTGCGTTGAAACACATGGCGATTTGATTGGTGCGACACCGGGCGGCTCGCGCCGCGGCCGCTAAGAATTCCGCGGATAAGAATGTCGCGGATCGCTCCGCCGGTCCCGCGTTTGGATTCAGCGCTCGGTGAAGACGTTACGTCGTAGCAGACTTCCAAGCCGCAGACCGTTAGGTCCGGTTGTCGAGCACAAGCCCGCTCCCGTAGTGCAGCCAGCCTGGCTGCATTCAACCAAACGCAAAACAATCGAAAACGCAAAGTCGCCAAGACGCAGGGAAGCAGAGCAATCCGATTCATTGCGCCTCAGCGTCCTAGCGTCTTTGCGTTGAAACACATGGCGATTTGTCTGGTGTGACACAGGGCAGCTCGCGCCGCGGCCGCTAAGAATTCCGCGGATAAGAATGTCGCGGATCGCTCCGCGGTCCCGCGTTTGGATTCAACGCTCGGTGAAGACGTTGCCTCGTAGCAGACTTCCAAGCCGCAGACCGTTAGGTCCGGTTGTCGAGCACAAGCCCGCTCCCGTTGTGCAGCCAGCCTGGCTGCATTCAACCAAACGCCAAGCAATCGAAAACGCAAAGCCGCCAAGGCGCGGGGCCGCAGAGCAATCCGTTTCATTGCGTCTCCGCGTCCTAGCGTCTCTGCGTTGAAACACATGGCGATTTGTTTGGTGTGACACCAGGCGGCTCGCGCCGCGTCCGCCAAGAGTGTCGCGGATCGCTCCACAGACTTCTCCCGCAATGACGCGAACACGGGGACGTGGTACAAGTTGCGCTGGCGGAGTCGCCTCCGCCAGCCTCACTGACCACCGACACCCAAGCCTCTGACCTGAGGGTGATCCGCCAAGATGAACCAGCACAGCCCGTCGTACGCCATCACCATCCGTTTGCGTTACACCGACTCGCCCGGCGCGATGGGCAAGATCACGACGGCGATTGGCGAAGCGGACGGAGCCATCGGCGCGGTCGACATCGTCAACATTCGCGGCGGCAAAATTTCGCGTGACTTCACCGTCAACGCTCGCGATGTCGATCACGGCAAACGCATCGTCGAGCACCTGCGAACGGTGGAAGAAGTCGAGGTCGTGCACACCTCCGACCGTGTTTTTCTGATGCACCTTGGCGGCAAAATTGAAGTGCTGCCGAAGATGCCGATCAAGACACGTGACGACTTGTCGATGGCTTACACCCCCGGCGTCGCCCGAGTTTGCAACGCCATCGCGGAGGACCCCGATTCGTCGTTCGCGTTGACGATCCGTCAAAACACCGTCGCGGTGATCAGCGACGGGTCCGCAGTGTTAGGACTGGGCAACATTGGCCCACGAGCCGCCATGCCGGTGATGGAAGGCAAGGCGATGCTGTTCAAAGAATTCGCCAACGTGGACGCGTTTCCAATCTGCTTGGACACCCAAGACACCGAAGCCATCATCGAAACCGTTCGCCAGTTGGCACCCACCTTCGGCGGTGTCAACTTGGAAGACATCTCCGCCCCACGCTGCATCGAGATTGAAGAACGGCTGGACAAAGAACTTGAGATCCCCGTTTTTCACGACGACCAACACGGAACCGCCATCGTGGTTCTGGCCGGACTGAAGAACAGCTTGCTGCGAGTCGGCAAGCAACTTTCGAACGTTCGCATCGTGGTCAACGGAGCCGGTGCCGCGGGGACAGCCATCGTCAAACTACTGCTCATTTCCGGAGCCAAAGACATCGTCGTCTGCGATCGCGAAGGTGCGATTCACGCGGGAGAACCGAGCCAGCCCGATGCGTCCAAACAATGGATTGCGGACAACACCAATCCGAATGGCTTGGCGGGCAAGCTCAGCGACGTTGTCCGCGGAGCAGACGTCTTCGTTGGCGTTTCGGCACCCAACGTGTTGCAAACCGAAGACGTCGCCGCGATGGCATCGGATCCAATCGTGTTTGCTTTGGCCAACCCGGATCCCGAAATCCTGCCTTCTAAGGCGGCACCTCACGTGCGAATCATGGCGACGGGACGAAGCGATTTCCCTAACCAGATCAACAACGTGCTTTGCTTCCCCGGTTTGTTCCGAGGTGTGCTGGACGTCCGAGCGACCACGATCAACAACGAAATGAAACTGGCGGCCGCAGAAGCCATTGCCGCCACGATCCCTGAGTCCGACCTGCTGGATGACTATGTTATCCCCAGCGTGTTTGACCGGCGTGTCTCCAAGGTCGTGGCTCAGGCGGTTTCG
Source organism: Rhodopirellula halodulae (assembly GCF_020966775.1). NCBI lineage: Bacteria > Pseudomonadati > Planctomycetota > Planctomycetia > Pirellulales > Pirellulaceae > Rhodopirellula > Rhodopirellula halodulae. The sequence goes on from NZ_JAJKFV010000004.1 coordinate 224,445, forward strand.
AAAGCCGCAGTGGAAACTGGCGTCGCACGTCGGCGAAATAAACCCGCCGACGAGATCATGTGATCGCGATGAGTCACGCTGCGAAGTAACGCCAACTGAACAACTGGCTGCCAAATCACATAGCAGCCAGGCCGATGCCTTCGAACAACGCGAGGTGAGAAGAACTGTGGCACGGCGGTCCCCCGCCGTGATTCTAAGTTCTGTGGCACGGCGGTCCTCCGCCGTGATTCTCGGTGGGGGACCACCGAGCTACAGTTTGAGGGCGGCTTAGCTGTCGGCTGGCAAGCGGCCAGTTTCGACAACAGGGAAATCGCTCTGCAGACCTTGTCGCATGAACTCGACCAAGTCGGCCTTTTCTTGCTCGTTCAAGTTCAACGGCTTCATCTTGTCGCTCAAGTACGGGTTGGGATGCCCGCCTTTGTTGTACCACTCGATGACTTCTTCCAAGGTTTCTTGGCTGCCATCGTGCATGTAAGGGCCAGTATCGGCAGCGTTCCGCATGGTGGGTGTCTTGAACGCACCTTTGTCTTTTTCGTTTTGGGTGACTTCGAAACGCCCCAGGTCAGGCTTTTCTGAATCCATGCCAACGCCGATGTTGTGGAACTGTTCGTCGGTGAAGTTGGCTCCCGCATGACACGCCGTGCAGTTTGCCTTGCCGAACGTCAGCTCCATTCCACGAATGGAAGATTCGGTCATCGGGTTCTTCGCAGCGGCCTCTTTCAGCTCCGCGTATTGTTTGGCCAGAGCCGGTTCCTCATCGAGGTATTCCAAATCATCCGCAAAGGTTTTCTCGAACGCGGACAGCGGGGCGTAGTAGTCGTAAGGAGCGGGCCCCGTGACGACGGTTCGCTCAAAGGTCGCGATCGCTTTGCCGACATTGTCGATGTTCACTCCGTCTTCGAAGATCTTCTCGAACTGAGCGGTGTAGATCGGATTTTCGGCCAACATCTTCACGCAAACTTCGTGGGTGTTGCCCATCTCGATCGGGTTCGCGATGGGGCCAACCGCTTGCTCTTCCAAGGACGCAGCACGACCATCATGGAATTGATGCTTGCTGAGGATTCGGTTGAACGAGACGGGTGAGTTTCGATTGCCCGTTTGACCCTGGATGCCTTCGCCAAACTGTGTCGGAGCCCCCCAACCCGTTTCCGGATGGTGGCAGGTCGCACAAGAAATGGTCCCATCAGCCGACAGTCGCGGGTCAAAGTAGAGCTGACGCCCCAACTCGATCTTGGCACGCGTCATGGGGTTGTCTTCGGGGATATAAATGTTCCCCGATGCGGCGTCGAGGCCCTTGGGGAGCACCACGTCCAACTCCGCGTGGTTCTTCTCGTCGGCCAGAAAACGCTGGACCTGCTCCATGGTCAGATCGCCATCGCCAGGAATGCCAGCGGTCAGGGTCGGATCACCCAAGTTGACGGTTTCTGCTTGAGCGAAGCTGGATGAAATGACGGCGGAGCCGGCAACGAACAGACCCGCTGCCAAGCACTTTCGGATTCGATGCATGGTCATGATGGATTGCAATGGAGGGAGGGGGTAGACGGAGGAGCGTCACGAATGCTGGGTGGCCGAGCATTCTCAACACGTATTTTAGCATCTCGTCGACCCGCAACGAAATGAAAGGGGGCGTCCTCAGCCGCTTGACGCCAGCATCGAAAGCGGAAATTTCGGTGATCGCTCGAAACGAATTCCAAGCTATCCAAACAGTGATGGTTGGGCGTCCTTCAACAACCCAACGATTTTCCGGCCTGTAACGCTCATCGGCATCGCGTCAAGTTCATCCAGCGTTGCCCACTGCCAACCTTCCGGCAACGCAATCGATGACGCAACGGTCGAGGCCGCTGCTTCGCCTGCGTCCATTTGCCCCACGCTCAAATGCGCCGCATGCACCTGCAACGTCATGCGGTAGCGAGTGACCGCGTGCTTGATGGTTTTTAGCTTCATGCCCAACTGGACCTCCACGCCCAACTGAACCGCCAACCAAGATTCCATGCCAGCCAGATCAGAAGCCACCGGCGGGCCTTCTCGTGGGAAATCGACCATGCCCGCAAAACGAACGCCTTCGGGCAACGTTCGAACGAGGACCTTGTCGTCAACACGAAAGACCGCGGCAATCTCTGTGCGTGATTCGTATTGGACCTTGCTGATCTTGCCGGGAATCTCATCTTGCAGGCCAAAGAGGTTCGCGTGGCAAAGGCTGGCGACGGGACACTCATCGCACTTCGGATTTCGCGGAGAACACACCAACGCCCCCAACTCCATCGCGGCCTGGTTGAATCCCGCGGGTCCGCGAGTCCGATCATCCGCGCTACGTCGAGGCAGCATCAACTCCGAAAACTCCCACAATCTCGCTTGCGACTCACGCTCGGTGGGTGGCACATTCAATCCGATCCAACGGCTGAAGACGCGCTGCGTATTCCCCTCCAAAATCGGGAACGCTTCGTTTCGCGAAATCGACAGGATTGCTCCGGCGGTGTAGCGTCCGATTCCAGGCAAGGCCAAGACATCGTCAAACGAAGTTGGAAAGTTGCCGTCATGCTCGGTAACGATCTTTTGGGCCGCCGCGTGCAACGATCGAGCTCGCCGATAGTACCCAAGCCCCTCCCACATTCGCATCAGCTCAGCTTCGTCCGCAGCGGCCAAATTCGCGATGGTCGGATACGCTTCGAGGAAACGTTCGAAGTAAGGCAGGACCGTTGCCACCTGTGTTTGCTGGCACATGATTTCGCTGACCCAAACCCGATAGGCCGAGTGGTCTCGACGCCAGGGAAGGTCTCGCGCGTTGGCTGCAAACCACTTCAATAGCTTCTGGCGCACCCGCGAACGCCAGGAGGATTCGTTCCAATTGCCGGAGTCGATCGAGGGAGCTTCGGTGGCGATGGCTGCTTGGGCGTTGGTGAGACAAACGGTTAAAAGGCGACGAGTACGATCCCGAGAGCTGACGCGATGTCCCGCATCACTTCTCGCTGATCCATCGACCGCCTACGGCTCCGTCATCTTGCCGAGTTTGGCTTTCGTTTGGAACTCCACCCGATTGCGGCGGTAACCGATTTCCAGCGACTCCCCCGGGGTGTGCGTGTTGATCACGGCCTGCAAGTCCGCGAATCGTTTGATCGTATTGCCATCGGCACTGATGATCACATCGCCGGTCCGCAAACCGGCTGCCTGGGCACCGCTGCCATCGACCACGCTTTGAATGATGCATTCATTGAGCGTGTCGTTGCAACGCACGCCTAGGAAGCCACCGAATTTATATTCAATCTTCAAACCGGGAAGCGTTTGGCGGAGAGCTTCCACACGATCTTTGGTGACATCGGTTCCGTTCAACGTCAGCGAGATGCGAATCGGCAATTTGGCAACCGAGTCCAGCATCTCGTCGTTCAGCGTCACGTAGCGAAACTCCAAATGATCGATCGATGACAAATCGCCGATGACCTTCAGCGTTTCTTCGTCCAGCTCGCCGTACAGCAAGGACAGTGTTTTCAGGTCAGGCATCTGCACAACGCCACGAAGGACGTCCGGGCGAATCGCAGATCCTTCGACGCGGGCGTACTCGATCTTGTCGACCCAACGCAGCAACTGCAGCAGAGAGTCGTCGCCTTGAAATGCGTCGCTGATTTCGACCACGCTGGCCAGTTCTTTGCGGGCTCCGTAGACAAATTCCTGGATGCCGATCAAAGCACCTTGCAGCGAAAGCGTTTGAACCGTTTGAACTCGGCGGACTTGCGTGATTTCCTCGACGGCCATGGTCGCTCGTTCGCCACGGCTGCCTCCCATCGTGGAAAGTTGCAGCAATGTTTCCCATGGATCGGGCGTGTTGGGATCACGCGTTGCCAATTTCGGCTGGCCCCGTTCGCCTTCGATGATCGGGCTGTTCACCGCGATGGCGTGCAGGATTCGAATCGCTCGCTGAGTCGTCTCGAGATCGCCTCGCTCCAGGACTTCGACCAGTGGATCGATCGCAGCCGGGCCCGCATTGAGCAACCATTCCGTGGCGTTTTCGCGTCGCAGGTAAGAATCGCTGGACAAGCTTTCAATTTGAGCGGCAATTTCTTCCGGTGGCTGAGCCACGGCGACCGAAGCGACGAGCGACAGACAAATCAAGCCGGTAATTCGGGTGCTTTGGCGAATCGAGCAGGCGGGATGCATGGGCCAGTGGGTCGTGGAGAGAGCCGGAATTCGCAGGATAAAAGCGGCGATGTTACCGTTGACACACTCGGCAGGGTGTCCCGCACGAGGTCATCAACGTATTCTACCGAAAATCGAGATGAACGCACGCGTCGATCGGTCCAACGGATGTCCTCTCTCGGGTCGCGAAATTTGTTTTGCCGGCGAGGGTCAGGACGTAGCAGGCGGCTGTTTCGGTTGTTTCGAAGGCTCGTTCAACAGTCCCCTCTCACCCCCAGGCAACATCGCGGGTCACGGTTCGCTTCCACTGGCGATCCGCCGTGCACCGCGTGGAATAGTGGAGTGGATTGGTGGAGATGGGCAGAGCCACGTGTTGGCCCGAAAGGTCCTTTGACCCGAGTGGTCCTTCGAAATGATCGAGACGGAAAGTTGGCAGGCCCGGTGTGTTTTCATCGCCCCATCCTCCCCCATCCGACTTGTCACTGGAGAATCACTAAATGTTGTCACGCGTGTTGGTTGTCGTTTTCTTGCTCGCTTGGATTGTGGGAGGCCCGATGGCGGGACCAACCTCGTCCAAGTTGATGGCACAAGACGAGGTGGCGGAAACCGCTACGGAAGAAACCTCGTCGGTGGAAGCGGCGGAGGAGCCTGCTGCAACGGAAGAACCGGAAGCTGAAGCCGCAGAAGCCCCGACCTTGGAAAGCTTGCAGGCCGGTGTGGACGAAGCGAAGTTGGCCGGCCACAACGGTTGGATGCTGGTGTGCTGTGCTCTTGTGTTGTTCATGACCGCACCCGGCTTGGCCATGTTCTACGGCGGATTGGTCCGACGCAAAAACGTGCTGAGCGTGATGATGCAGTGCATCTTCCTGATGGGCATGATGACTGTCCTCTGGGCACTGTATGGTTATTCGTTCGCGTTTGGTGGCTCCGGCGGCTGGTTCGGCAACACCGAATACCTGTTCATGAACGGTGTGCAGCGTTATTGGGACGACGCAGCGGGTGCGCCCGTCACGCCGATGGAAGGTTCGATGACGCGAATGACTCACATGTTGTTCCAAGGCATGTTTTTCATCATTACCCCGGCACTGATCTGCGGTGCGTTCGCCGAGCGGATGAAGTTCAGCGCGATGGTCGTGTTCTCAATCCTCTGGGGCACCTTGATCTACTGCCCACTGACCCACTGGGTTTGGGACGAAGGCCCGCTGTCGTATTTCGCGGGTGACGAGGCCATCTTGGGTGGTGCACTCGATTTCGCCGGCGGCACGGTGGTTCACATCAGCAGCGGGATCTCCGCGTTGGTGGCGGCTTTGTTGATCGGGCCTCGCATGGGTTATCCCCGCGAACCTTTGCAACCACACAACTTGACCTACACCGCGCTTGGTGCGGCCATGTTGTGGGTTGGTTGGTTCGGCTTCAACGCGGGCAGCGAATTGGCGTCGGATGATTTGACCAGCAGTGCCTTTGCCGTGACTCACTTTTCGGCCGCCGCAGGAGCCGTCGCTTGGGTGATGCTCGAATGGTTGGTGCTTGGAAAGCCAACGGTCCTGGGTGCCAGCAGTGGTGCGGTTGCCGGTTTGGTTTGCATCACGCCCGCCGCAGGTTTTGTGCAGCCGATGCCAGCCCTGATCATGGGTGCTTTGGCTGGAGCCGTTTGCTACTGGGCGTGCTCAACCTTGAAGCACAAACTGCGTTACGACGATGCGTTGGATGCCTTCGGCGTCCACGGTGTCGGCGGAACGCTGGGTGCAATTTTGACCGGTGTCTTTACAACGCGGGCAACCTGGGACGTCAGCAACGGTCAACCAATCGGCTTGATCGAATCCGGAGGCGACATGACTTTGGTCATCGGCCAAATCGCTGCGGTGGTGGTGACGTATGTGTTTGCCGGCGTGGGAAGCTTGATCTTGCTCAAGCTGATCGATGTCGTCATCGGCTTGCGAGTTCCCGCCGAAAGCGAACAACGTGGCTTGGATATCTCCGACCACGGCGAAGAAGGCTATCAATTCGCTTGATCGCTGTTTGACTGGCCAACTGGGCATTCTCTCAGCTGGCTGATCTAAAAAAGACGCGAAACGCCCGAGTGCTCACGTGCTCGGGCGTTTTCCTTTGGATGATTCGGATCGGAAGCTGTGGCCAAACCAAACGTGGCTAGAGGGACCACGCAGCATGGACCACGCGGCAATAATCGGCGGCTTACCAAGCAAAGAAAGGCCACGGGCCGGCGTGATTTGCCTGAGGTGGCATCTCGATGAAGCCATCGGTCAATGCGAGCGACGCCAAATCACCTGAGCCCTGTCCAATCACCAATTCCGCAACGCCTGGCTCCACCAGACGGACGCCGCGCATCCAGTGCAGCGGAAGTGTTTTTGGGCCGAGCTCTCGCAACGTGACATGACTCGCGCGCTCTTGCCAATATTGAATGCCCGCCATCTTTTGGATCAGCGGCATGGCAAACCGGCGAGCCCCCATCGTCGCACTGACAGGATTGCCGGGCAGTCCCAAGATCAAGGTGGATGCGGTGTCGCCTGAATGAACCGCACCCAGAATCGGTTTGCCGGGACGCAACGGCAATTTGTGGAAAACGATCTCGGCTCCGACTTCACGCAGGATTCTGGGAACGTAGTCGTAGTCTCCCATGGAAACGCCACCGGTCATCAGAACGACGTCGTTTCGCGAGATGGCTTGTTCGACAGCGGCCCTCAGCGTTTCAGGTTCATCCACCGCGTGACTTGGTTCGCCAACGTCAATGAAAGGGCGGTTGGCCAGCAAACCAAGCAAGGCAGACGCGTTGCTGTTGCGGATCTTCCATGGCGGCAAGTCTTGCGTGTCCGCACCTTCCAGTTCGTCTCCCGTCGTGAGAATTCCAACACGCACCGGACGATGAAGGCAGCATTCCTGGACGCCAAAATTCGTCAATGCGGCCAATCGCGGTGAAGTCAGCTCCAACCCAGAAGGCACGGCGACGGAGCCTTCCGAAAGGTTCTCGCCTTGTCGCCGAATGTTGGCTCCGGCGGGAATGGTGCGGGCGATGTCACGCCAGCGAACGGTGCCCAGATTGGCGGTTGCCGCATTGCTGATGGTCGGTGATTCATCCGTGTGTTCACGTTGGATCACGCGATCGCAGCCTTCAGGAATGATGGCTCCAGTGAAGATCCGAATGATGCCAGATTCGTTCCGTATCGGTGGAGCGGCACCCGGAACACTTTCCGCAACCACAGCGACCTCGCCAGTCTCCGCCAAGTCGGATTCACGTATGGCGTAGCCATCCATCGCGGAGACATCCGCCGCGGGACTGTCTCGATCGGCGGTGATGGGCGTCGCGAGCACTCGACCAAGAACTCGTCGCAACGCCGCCGCGTCACTTGAAAACGGAACGGTTTCTTTCGCCGTCGCGGTCAAACTCTCCGCCAAGGCATCGATGGCTTCTGCTGGTGACTGAAAAGCGAACATGGAGTTGGATGACATGCGACGAATGCAGTTTGGTGACGGGGCCGTTGCCGATGAGATCAGCTCGGCTCGGATGATAGGTCGTCGGGCGAATTGACATTGCGAAGACTGGCACGCGGCAGATCCACGCGAAGAAACGATTGCGTTTGCAAATGTCGGTACAAACTTCGGTGATGCGACTTCACGACACCCTCGATTGCCGGCAAACAACGCCTCGGATAGATCGCCACGAGGGGTTGCAAGCGTTCTTCGGTTTCATCGTTGGCGACCACGATTAGTTCAGGATCATTTTGCCAGACTTGCACCAATTCTTGCAGGTCCGTCGCGGTCAATTCCGGCAGGTCCACCGGAGTGAAGAGGCACGCGGCATGGCCACTGACTTGAGCGCGCAGCAGACATCGCCAAACTCCCACCGCGGGACCTTGATTGGGAAGCGTATCGGGGATGCGAATGATCGATGACGACGAAAGCAGACCGTCACTCAGAGGCAGCTGGTCGTCGTCTTTCGGCAGACTCAGCAGAACCTTCTCTCCGGTCACCTGCCGCATCCGCTGGATCGCGTGACTCAGAAAGCTGCCGCCGGTTGAATGCGGCAGCAACGCTTTGGGTTGCCCCATGCGACTGGACAATCCACCCGTCAACACCGCGCCGATCAGGCGAGTTGGAACCGGATCATGGTCGAATCGGTCTTCCATGATGAGCGGGCATTGCGATCGAGGTGGAATCGCACCGCCGGGTGATTCACTTGGCGACGCGACGTTGGTAATCAGGCCAGACTTCTTCGACGAACTTTTCTTCGCCCAACGTGATGGTCTCATTCACGTTTAAGTTGCCTTTGACGATGTGAGCCGAGTTCAAAGCGTAGAATCCAGGAACGCTGCTGACAACATTCGGCAACCGAGTCGAATAGTCGATCGTTGCCAAAGCGGCGACATACTTGGCTCGCGCAATCTTGAAGTCGATGACTTGGTCACGCGAAAAGTGGTCGTACATCTTTTCAAGCGTCGACAAACACTTCTCTTTGTAATCCTCGTCTGATTCGTTCAAGCCTTCATGATCGTCCGGCAAATACTTGGGCAAGTAAACCAGATGATTGCCACCCAACTGCGATTCTGAATTAACGATCGTCGACATCTCGATGACCGCGGTCAGCGGGACCCAAGTGTCGGTGATGTTCGTCACGTAGTATTCGCTAATCGGTTTCTTCATCAGCATCGAGGCACAGACCACGCCGAGATAACGAATGCCGCGATGACGTTTCTTTTCCTCGTCGGACAATTGCGGAACCGTATCCGCGATCACGGGCGAAGCGATGGTGCTGACGACATTGTCAAACGTCTCCACCCGTCCGTCGCCAAAGTCGACACGGAACGTGCCATCTTCCAGCTTGCGGACTTCTTTCGCGGGAGACGAAACCAACGTTTTCGCACCGCGATCTTCCAACCACTGCACCCATTTTTCCAGAATCGTCGCGTAGCCGCCGGGCACGTAGCCAAACATCTCCGTCTTCATGCCGCTTCGGCGGGCTTTGTACATGCGAGCGGTATGGGCCCAAATGAACGCCGCCGAAGTCTGCTTGTAGGCTTCACCGAGTTTGGCTTTCAGCAGCGGCTGCCAGATCTTTTCAAAGACGCCCTTGCCGGACCAACGTCGCAACCACTTTTCGACTGAAAGCTTTTCCAGTCGTCGCCAATTCTTGATCTTCGACGCGTAAAAAATCGTCCCGCCGAGCCGTAGTTTCTCGATCAGGTTCAGCGGTGGGAACTTCAGAAATTCCGCCGTGTTGCTCATCGAAAGCAGTTGGCCATCGGAGTAGAAACCGGTCTTGGTTTCCACCCAATCCATTTGGCTTTCAAGGTCCAAGTCTTTCAGCAGGTCTCGCAGCTTGGTGTCGCTCAACAGCGTCACGTGATAGAAGCGATCCCAAACCACATCGCCAAGTTGCCAAGCACTGGTCAAACCACCAAACGTCGGTGCGGCTTCGGCGATGGTGACGTTTTGGCCTCGCTGGATCAGATCACGAGCGACCTGCAAACCCATGACGCCGCCGCCGATCACCAACCAACGTGAGCTGGGGGCACCGTCTGCAGTGGAGGTGGGCTGGGTAGTGGAGGACTCGTTCGTCGGCTGAGTGGGAACTGCGACCGACATCGATCAGACTCCTTGGACGCGGTGGCGACCGAGCATCTTCAGCGTCAACCAAATGGTCTTGAAGACTTGCATTTTGCTGTCGCCGCCCTTTTGGTCGTAACGCAAACGCAAAGGGGCTTCGCCAAACACGCAACCTTGTTTGCGAAGCTTCAGCAGAATGTCAGCCATGCAGGAGAAACCGGCTTCGCCAACGAAGGCATCGCCATATTTGTCGAACGCATCTCGCAGTGCCGAAGCACGGTAAGCACGATATCCCGAGGTGTAATCACGAACACCGCGAGTCGGGAACAGACAGGTGAACAGAACACGAGCACCGATGCTGAGGAAGTGTCGCTCGATCGGAACTCCCACAACTCGAGATCCATTTTGGAATCGTGACGCGATCACGCAGTCACATCCTTCGTGGACCGATTGCACCATGCGGTTGATCAATCCTGGTGGGTGCGTGTTGTCGGCATCCATCGTGATGATGATGTCGCGCTCACCAGCCCGATCGACGGCTTCTTTCAATCCATCGCGAATCGTCACACCGAGCCCCTGATTGACTTCGTGGCGAACGAGATGAATCGGCATTTGAAACGACATCTGCGACGCGATCTTGGCCGTGTCGTCTTTGCTGCCGTCGTCGACAATGACCACTTCGTATGGCAAACCGCTGTCGGCGAAGGCTTCGCCAATTCGTTCCAACAACTCGGGCAACGATTGTTCTTCGTTGTAAGCGGGCAACGCCATGATCACCTTGGCCGGACGAAAACGGTTGGTGATCGGTGCGTTGGTCGTGGTCGCGGTGGTGCTGGAGGAACTCGGGTCGGTGGACTCGGGTTCCAAAGTGGGATCAATCATGCTGTCAATCAAGCGGGAGGAGGGAGCCGGGGATTCAGTGGTTCGGAATACAACGCGAGAATCGATTGTGCCGACCGCACCGATTAGGCCGGGGCGCAGTCTATTCGGAAGTCCACCTATCGCAACTGGTTCATTGAGCGCATGCTGCCCCCTCTTTCGGACCGCTCAAGGGCAGGCTTTGGGGCGATTACCAATCTGTTGCGATCGCCCTCCGTGAGAGCACCTAAGGGCGGCCTCACCCCCGCAAAGCCCTTCAGGAGCGAGCCGATCGCGTCGCGTGCCAAGTGCGGACCTGGCTCGCCAAAGCCAATTTCGGACGCTGAAAATTGCTCAGCTGCAATTGTCGCCGGTACAGGAAGGCTTCCCGAACGCTTGCCTGAGCGGATCACCGCAGTTGCTATGGGAGAGTTTTCGCAAAAAAGCTACCCTAAAGTCGCGAGAGACGAGATCGAGACGACTGCACTCGCGTAGAAGTGTCCTAGGCTTTTGCGACGTGAAGGCCGCGACAAATTCGCGGCGTGAGGTTTGCTGTGACGGATCCTGTGAGCTTGCTGCCTCGAAGCCCCCACCGCTCCGAACGCGCAGCAGCTTTGAATGCTTGGTTGCTGGGATGGGGCGGGCGCAGCGGACAGAACACCGCCGAGTCACGATCCACCATCGCTGGTTCACGTCCAACGGAACCCGAAATGCGGCCGGAAGTTCGCATCTCGTTTGGAACACATTAATGACACGCCGGTCACAACCGGCACGGATGGAACGACACCATGTCCTTAGCCGGTCCGATGATCGATTTACGACGCTATGCCGACCGCGAACATTTGCTGTTGGCGTCGTACGCAATGCACAGCTCGGACACGGCGGGGCGTCTGCACGCGGAAGAACCCCATGCGTACCGAGGCCCCTACGGCCGCGACCGAGACCGCATTCTTCACAGCAGTGCCTTCCGCCGGCTGTCGGGAAAGATGCAAGTCTTCACGGGCGAGATGGGAACCTACCATCGCACGCGATTGACTCACACATTTGAAGTGGCATCGGTCGCGCGGACGCTGGCCCGCGTGCTGAGACTGAACGAAGACCTGACGGAAGCCTTAGCGTTGATGCACGACATTGGGCATCCGCCGTTTGGTCATTGTGGTGAAGACGTTTTATCGGAATGCATGCAGTCGGTCGGAGGTTTCTCGCACAACCAATTTGCACTGACGATCGTTCAAGAATTGGAGCAACGCTACCACGCGTTTCCCGGCTTGAACCTGTCACGCGAAACGTTGGCGGGACAAGACACGCGGGCTCACAAAGCAGAAGCCGCCGTGGGGCACGCACCATTGCTGGAGGTGCAAATTGTCGACGCCGCCGATTCCATCGCCTACGACGCACACGACATCGATGACGCGCTGCAGATGGGTTTGCTCTCCATCGACGCGTTGTCCGAACTGGCAATCATCCGCCGCACTCTGAAACGCGTTCGCGACAAAGCAGGTGAACTACCAGGCGGCCCGCTGCGACAGTTGTTGGTGCACGAGCTGATTGATCTGCAAGTGGGTGATTTATTGCATGTTTCGATCGAACGGTTGCAGAACGCGGAAGGCTTGTCCGCCGACGCAGCCTGCCAAGCCGGAATTCGAGTGGGGCACTCGCAGACCATGGCGTCGGAACGAGCGGAGCTGGAAGCGTTTCTCTTCGAGGCCGTTTATCGACACGCTCGTTTGATGCCGGTTCGCGAAGCAGCGGCAGATCGGGTCCGAACGTTGTTTGAAACACTGAGTCGCAATCCAGAACGATTGCCACTGAGATTCCGACGAAGGTTGGAGCACAAACCGCGGCAGCGCGTCGTGGGTGAATACCTCGCCGGGATGACCGACCGCTTTTGCGACCAGCAATTCATGACATTGAAGAAATCGAAGAACGGACCTTTGTCCGATTGGTGATGCACCGGTAACCGCCAAAGGTGTGACGTGACGTTTCCGCGATTGGTTGCTGAAACCAGATGCCGCGACCAGGCATCACAAGGCGGCGTTCGACGCGCAAAAATGACGCAAAAAGCCCGTGATTCCCACGTTGAGTCGTGCTTTTTCCTGTCAGCCGAACCCCCTGGGCGTCCAAGCGGTAGCATCTACACTGGAAGTTTCCCCGTTCAATCCCCATTTTGCAGAAGTGGCGTTCTCAAGACGCCGCCCATTCCATGGCACTGATTGTCCTGCGATTCATATTCTTGCTGTGCGCCGGTGGCGTTTCCGCAATCATCAACACTTCCCTGCCCAGCGGCGGGTCGGAAGCCGTTCCGTGGCTGACGTTCGCCGCGATCATGGGTTTGGCGGTGGCGATTGTGGTGCTGGACATCTACGTGCCTCGCAAACGAATCGACACGATCACGTCGGTTTACTTCGGTGTGCTGATCGGTGTCTTGCTGACCTTCATCCTGACGATCGCTGCGGCACCGCTGATTGAATTGACCAGTAACCTGCGTGTGTTCCAGTTGGTGGTGGGTTTGGTGCTGTGTTACGTCTGTACATCCGTCTTGTTGCAGACCAAAGATGACTTTCGTTTCTTGATTCCCTACGTGGAATTTGTTCGCGAGGTCAAAGGGTTCAAGCCTTTGGTACTGGACACCAGCGTTGTCATCGATGGCCGCATTGCCGATTTGGTCGCCACGGGCGTGTTTGACAATCAGTTGATCATGCCACGTTTCGCACTCAGTGAATTGCAAGCCATCGCGGACAGCAGCGACAAATTGCGACGCACGCGTGGTCGCCGTGGTTTGGATGTGCTGAACCGTTTGCGTGCCGACGAGAATGTGGATTTGCAAATCTTCGATCGCGAACTGCCTGAGTTGGCCGGCCAGACCGTGGATTTGAAACTGGTGCTCCTCGCCAAACACTTGGAAGGCAAAGTCGTCACCGGCGACTACAACTTGAACAAGGTCGCCAAGGTGCAGGGCGTCCCCGTGATCAACTTGAATGAGATCAGCAACGCGCTGCGTCCGGTGTTCTTGCCTGACGAGTCGTTCCGTTTGCGAATCATCAAACCCGGCGAAGGCCCCGAACAAGGCATCGGGTACCTCGACGATGGCACGATGGTCGTGGTCGAAGGCGGACGCCACAAAATCGGCCAAGAAATCGACGTTCGCGTGACCAGCACACTGCAAACCAACGCGGGCAAAATGATCTTCACCAAAGTGGATGCTCGCTAATCAAACCAGGTTCTCGCCTGGCTGGCGTCGCTGACAATCGTCGGCGAGACGCGAACGTTGAGACCGGCATCGTCGCGCAAACGTTCGTGCATCCTTCGGTTCAGACTCGCGTCTGCGGACGTCTCTTCCCAACACAATTCATCGTTCCAAAAGAAAACAGATATGGCAAAGAAGAAGGCTGCGGCCAACGCGTTTGAATATGTCGAACCGATCGGGGATCGAGTCTTGGTTCGGAAGGACGAACCCAAACGAGAAACTCGCGGGGGCATTGCACTGCCCGACGCCGCGGAGATCCCGACGATCACCGGTCGCATCGTGACGATCAGTGCCGTGGTGGAAAACGATGAAGAATTGCCACTGCGCCAGTACGACAAGATCCTGTTCCACCCCAAGAACGCGATCCCGGTGGATCTGGAACACGACAACCAATTGTTCGTGGTCCCCGTCGATGACATCGTCGCTGTGTTCCGACGCGAAGCCCCCGAAGAATGAGATTCGCTGGCGAGCGAAATGCCTTATTCAATACTTAGCGGACGCGGCGCAAGCCGCCCGGTGTCCCACCCATCTAGTCGCCAGCGGAACTAACGCAAAGACGCCAGGTCGCAAAGACGCGATGAACCACTTCCCCCCTGCGTCCCTGCGTCCCTGCGTCCTCGCGACTCTGCGTTTTCAATGTTTGACGCTTGGGTGCATGCAGCCAGGCTGGCTGCACGACGGATTGCGCTGAGAGGCATTCGTGAACTGGAGTGAACACGCTGTGTCACTTGCCTTTCGCGACCAATCTCAAAAATAGTCCGTGTCAAACATCTCGCCTTGAGCCCGTGTCCCAAGGTCGCCCCACAATCCAAACGGGCTTTCGCTTCCGGGTGCCTGCTCGCCTTTGCCTTCTAAAATCACCGATGCGACTCCGCCGTCGTCGATGGAATCCGTGATGAACTTCACCGCTCCATCCCCCATCGCGACGTGCCCTCCGCCTTGGTGCCGGCTGCTCATCGTCAACGTTCCCACCGTGGTGGAATCACCACCAAAACACAATGTTGCATTCGGCGGAAGCACGGTGTTGAACCCTGTCATCAACGGCATCGAATCCGCCCAGCGATAGCCTCTGCCCTGAGAACGATTGGTAGGAAGCGTTGTTGCCCCGCCCGTCAGCCAAAACATGGGACGCGTGGGATCGCGTTGACCGTCGCAAAACCGCTTGTCGTCCAACACGCCTCCCACCCAACCATTGTTCATCGATGGAACCGTTCGCATGTCGTTGTCGCCAAGATCCGTGCAGATTTCTCCCAACGCGATCGTGTTGGACAATCCATCGGTCACATCGTCCATGCTCGTGATTTGCCGCGGCACAAAGAGACCTCGTCCGGTGGCCTCCATCTGCAACTTGCCGCTGGGCGACCACTGCGTTCCGTCGTGTCGCCACAGCCCCTCATCCAATCCTTGAATCGCATCGCCCAGACAAGCCGCGTAGTTGGTACGTCCCAACGATGGCAAACCAGTGCCTGGGTCCGACGGACATCGGTACACAGCAATTTCATTGGTCCATGGCACATACGTAATGACCGATGGCGAAGGCCCCATGGACGGGTAGACATGTTGCTGCCCATCCGTTCCTTTCGTCCCTCCCAACTCCATGTCCATGAAATCCATTTCGACATAGTCGAAAGCCGGATCGTAGTCGGGGCTCAGCGTATCGCCGGCCGGTGCATCCCCTTGATAACGTTCGGTGATCGCTTCCCAAGTTGCGTTCTGATTCGCAAACGGCAAGATCGACACAAGGAAACTCAACCGAAACTGATTGGTGGTGAAGGGATCGTTCGAGTTTTGAAACGTTCCTGTGCCATGCGGAGGAAAATGATCAAAGGCATCGTGATACTGAGCCACCCCCAAAACGATTTGTTGCAAGTTGTTGGAACAGCTCATGCGACGTGCCGCTTCACGAGCCGCTTGCACAGCCGGCAACAACAAACCAACCAACACGCCAATGATGCCGGTCACCACGAGCAACTCCAGCAACGTGAACCCAGCTCGATGTGGAAAGACGCCCGTTGAAGAGAAGCCTTGCGATGGAAAACCTCGCGAAGAAGATCCCCGAGAAGTCGGACGCGGTCGCCCCGTGTCATCCAACGATTCAATCAGCCATGAATTCATCATGTCATCACCTTGCATGCGTCTTCCTTCGCTCGGTTCATTTCCGGATCCACCTTTGCGGATTCGCCATGGAAGCGCACCGCAATCCAGTCTTCTCCATCGCCCTTGATCGACGTCGCAACACATTGTCCACGCGCCGGTGGCCTGCATTGTTTCGCTCTGTAACCGCACCCATGAACGCAACCAATAAATGTCTTCAATTTATGGTTTCGGTTCATACCTCTGGTTTGGGAATGCGTTAGTCTAACGGGCAAAGGCACGCGGCGGTTTCGTGCTCTTGGCTTTTCTCTGGAGAATCTTCGTCGGTGCTCAGTCTCGTTTCACGCGTGTCGCTTTCGGATCCGAACTTCGCCATCGAAGTGGTGCAACGATGTTTGGCATCCGCCGTTGAGCAAAACGCCAGCGACGTGCATCTACATCCGCGATCGGATCGCTGGGACATTTCTTTTCGCATCGATGGCGTCTTGCAAGACATCGAATCGGTCCCGCGAAGTGAAGACAGCGATCCCGTCGCGCGATTGATGGCATTGGCGGGTTTGCCTTCATATCGAAACAGCGTGCCGCAAGAAGGCCCACTTCGTTTCAGGTTGCCAGACGGCAACGTTCGAGAGATGCGTTTGGGCGTATTCCCGACCGTGCATGGCAATCGTGCTGCGATCCGAATCATGGATCATCGCGAAAGCATTCGGCAACTGAACGAACTGGGTTTCGACTCGCAAACCCACGACCGTTTGCAAACCATTTGTGAAGCTCGAGACGGTTGGCTTCTGGTCGCTGGTCCTGCGGGAAGTGGCAAAACGACGACGCTGTACGCTTGTCTCTCGCACATCGCCAACTGCGATTTCCGACGCAGCGTTTTGACGATTGAAGACCCCATCGAATCGGTGATCGATTCGATCAGCCAAAGCCAGCTGCAATCATCCAGTGGACTCACGTTGGCGGCGGCGATGCGTGCCGCGGTACGCCAAGACGCGGAAGTGTTGCTGGTCAGCGAGATCCGAGACGTGGAAACCGCCGAGGCCGTGTTGGCGGCCTCCATGACCGGACACCTGTGCTTCTCATCGATCCATGCGGGAACGTTGGGCGGGACGCTACGGCGTTTGGTTCAAATGAACCTGCCGACATTCGCGATTCAAAGCGGTTTACGAGGTGTGCTCTGCCAACGCTTGCTTCGTCGACGCTGCGACGCATGCCAACCGCAATCCTCTCCACCCAAGTCGTCTTCGTGCGACCAGTGCCACGGGACGGGCTATCGCGGACGCATCCCTATTGTTGAGCTTGTGGATCTACAAGACTCCCATATTGGACCGCAAGTCTTCCAGGCACTTATTCAACAAGCACCGGCATCAGAACTGGACCGTTTGCTAGCGAACAGCGGAATCGAGTCCATGCAAACGCAAGCGGACCACTTGGTCGAGCGAGGCATCACCGACCGCGAGGAAGTCTTTCGCGTCCTGGGGAGAAACGCGTGACGGAAACTCCATCGCACATCCCCGATTCCTCCACGTCTCCGTCGCCATCGAACACAGGGCAACCGAACACGGGGCAGCCGAGCACAGTTCAATTGAGCAATGAGACGCTTGTGTTGCTGCTGCAAGAAGTGAGTGCCATGGCGGCTTCTGGTCGCTCACTGGTGACCGGACTGACTGGGTTGAACGATGCGGCGTTGGGAAAACTCGGACGTGCGGCCAAACAGGTTCGTGACAGAATTGAAAGCGGCCAGTCTGCTGCCGTGGCCATGGGCTCATTGTCCGCGCCGTTCCAATCGCCCATTCGCGTGGCCATGCAATTGATGGCGCAGACGGGATCCACGGAACCCATCCGCGAAACAGTTCGGCTGATCCGACAAAAAGAAGACGCCCGGCGTAGACTTCGGCTGGCATCCATCGGTCCGATCCTGAATGTCGTGGTGGGAGCGTGCGTGCTGTTTTTGGTGATGCCGTGGATCTATGTGCAAATGGCCGCATCCGAATTGATTCGCGGCCCGTTCGCACCAACCGTCACCGAGATCTGTCAAACGTTCGCGCAGAACTTCACCTTCGCATGCCTGGTGGCTCTGGTCGTGGCGGTCTTGTTCGCTCTTTGGTTGCGTTGGAGCATGCATCGCTCTTTCGAAAAAAACAAACCATTGCGATCGATCAGCACGTTTTGCCGCTGGCTCGCAATGCAAATCCAGCTTTCACTTCCAGGCGACATTCATTCCTCGACAAACGATCCGAACGCAGCTTCGACGGTTCGCGAAACCAACGCCATTGATGTGTCACAGGCGGTGGAGTTCGCCGGTGAAGTCGCCACATTTGAATTGGCGGAAGGATGGCGGCGGGTGGCAGCCCAAATCCGCGGCGGCGGCCAATCCGTGGACGCACTGCAAATGCCGACCGAAACTCCCGACGCGGTTCAGCAGTGCGTGGTTGATTTGGTGGCCGGCAAACGGGACGCTCGGATGGTGGCCAACGACCTGAAACATCTGGCATCGCTTTATCACCAGCAGTCTCAAAGAAAACTGCGTCTTTGGGCCGAACGAGTCCCGCAGTGGATGTCGGGACTGATTCTGATCGCAATCATTTGCCTTCTACTTCAAACCGCCATCACTCCATTGGTTGACGCGGTCAGGGAGATCGCACAATGAGTGATTGGACAATCGCGAATCAAGCCGATCTGGAACGGTGGACCAACATCCGCACGGATTCACGTCGCGAAGTGCTTCGTGCAATCACGTTTGGTTTGATCTACCTCTTAGCAGCATTGGCCGTGGGGGCGTACCTGCTGATCTCTGTCGAAGCCATCACCGATGGAACGATCATTTTCGTTGGCTGGGATGTCGTGGAAGTCTCGTTCCCCTGGATGAACGTTCTGGCGTGGATTTATGCGGGACTGGCAGTTTCTTTCATCCTCTTGTTTGTGGTTTTTCAGCTCTCACTTCGTCACCGCTTGCCAGCCACACTCGTCCGTTTGGTCGCGATCTGTCCGATCCTTGGCCGAGTTCAGCAAACGCTGGCATCCGCCGAAACCCTGCAATCGGTCTACCACGCGGTTCTGGCTGAGCAACCTTACGGCGATGCCTTTCAAACCGCTGCCGATGAAATTCAATCGCCACTTTGGAAGCGATGGGCCTCGAGCGTTTCAACACGTTTTCAAGCCGGCCAGACGATTGAAAAGGCCATGCGACAAGTCCCCCTGATCGACCATCCGATCGCTGCGGTGATCACGCTGGGTCAAGACACGTTGACGCACGCTGAGACCGTTCGCCTGTGGCATCAGGCCACCGAAGAATGCCACGCGTTGCTTCAATCACGAACCCGACGCTCGATCCGATTCATTTCTCACACGGGAGTCATCATCGCGACGCTGTTGGCCGGCATGGCCATCCTTAGTTCCAACACCTACTTGGTTCAAATGATGGAGGGACTGACGTAGGTGAGCTATCAAATCGTTGCACTATCGATCGCGTTTGGATTGGCGTTGTTGGCTGGCACCTTTCGCAGCGTCAAATGGAACCTGATGCTGCGTCCGCCATCGACATCGCGTCCGCGGTTCGCTGCCTTGTACGCCTTCGCGGAGGGAACGTGCTGGGTTCTCAGTGGGCTGACGCTGCTGGCGGCAATCCCGCACCCCGTGACATTGCTTTTGCTGATGATGCTGGTGGCGTCCATCGTGATTTCCAACCGATGGCGTTATCGCGAGGAAGCAGAATCCATGAATCGATGGCTGCGATTCACGACAGACGGAAGCGGCATTTCCGCCGAGAATGAATCCGGATCTTCGCTGAACTCGCTCACGGAAGCACTCGGTCGAGCTTCCTCCACCGCAATATCAAAACAAGCGAGTCGATTCTCCTACCATCTCGACCGAGGTCGTTCCGTTGCCAATGCGGCGTACCGATCCAAGCTGCCGGTTTCGATTGCGACTTTGGCCGCGATTCATGCGTCGGGAACGCCGGCCTCGTCGGAGGTGGCCTCATCAACTTTTAGCGATGAAACCGAATGGCGAAATCGGTGGTCCGAAGATTCACAACGGTCAATCATCGAACAGCTCATTTACTTGGCGGGGTTGATGTTCTTGGCATGTGGCTTGAGTCTGCTCATCCGTGGCATGAGCGGCGACATTCTGTCAAAAATGATGGCTGAATTTGGCATCGAGCCGAGCGAGCTTGTTGAGAATGCCACTGTGTTGATCGACACGTACAACATCCTGATGGTGCTGCTTGCGATCTGGTGCTTTTTCGCCTGCACCGTTCGGGTATTGCCAACTGCTTTGGTACGCTTGGTGCCTTGGTTCGGCCGATCCGCTTTGGATGGCTGGCGAAGTGACCTTCTGGATGCGTTGGCGATGGGTGTGAAGAACCATCAAGCCGAATCGGATTTGCTCAACCAAGCCGCGGAAGCTTCTCGCGTTGCATGGACACGAAAGCGATGTCGCAAAGCGAGCAAATTGCTGCAAAAAGGAGTGGCTTTCCCCGTCGCACTTCAACGATCAGGTGTCATCACCAAACGCGAACGGACGTGGATGACGCTGTCTTCCGAAAACCATCATCTCGACTCCGCCATGGCCCAACTCGCCGGCAATATCCGACGTCAACAGTTGATCCGTTGGAAGCTCCGCATGTCGTGGGCAATGCCGTTGGCGATCGTGGCGGTCGGAATTTATGTGCTGGCACACATCGCGAGCGTCTTGCAAGCCCTCAATGATCTCACACTCGTTCTGAGCTGATGAATCGCATCACCACATTCCCATCGTCAATCGATCGCCGAGCATTCGATTCGCTGAAACCTCCTGCGAGTTTTCGACGTGGTTTCACGTTGATTGAAACCATGCTGGGTTGCGCATTCCTCGTTGTCGCAACCGGTTTAGCCGTTCGCGTGCATCAAGCGAGATCACAATTTGACCGTGCGTCGCTGAACCGTTTGTCGGATAGCTTGCTGGTCGAGAACGCGGGGCAGCGACTTTCGCTGATCCCTGATGATGAACTGGCCGATGCTGCCGAACGACTGAGCGAAGAACTGAATTTGCAGATCGATGTCCAATCCTTCGAGCTCGACGGTCGAAAGGGACAGCATTTGATCATCAAGACGAAATCGGAAGCCAACCCGGCGTTTCACCACGCATGGCGACTGGAGGCTTCGCCATGATGCGACGCGATGGCTACACCCTATTGGAAATCCTGTTGGTTCTGACGCTGACTTCTGTCTTGATCGGATCCACCGTGGGCTTGCTTTCCGTCATCCGGAAAAGCAATCAACGATCCACGATTGAGTCTTTGGATCGCCGAGAGATCCGACGGCTGGCCAATGAACTGCGGCACGATGTCGAACTTGCCAGCTCCGTGAAGCACCAGGGCACCACGCTTATCCTTCCGATGGAAAATGATCGGCGAGTCCTCTACGACGCGAAACTCGAACCGGGGATCACACGTTCCGTTCAGTCCTCCGACGGCAAAACGATCGCCCGCGATCTCTATCTGTTTCAACAGTCCGCACCGGCCAATTGGAGTGTGACCGAAGCCGAGTCGTCCGGTGGCGTTTTGGTCCGGTGCAGCTTGTTGCTGAAGACCGATCCACCTCGCGAGATGAAGATCGAAGCGGCATGGCGAGAGGCAAAGGCTGACACTGATTCAGAGTTGATGCCAGACAACGATGAGTCGTCCGAAGACGCCAGTCCCGAAACGGAAGATGATGCCGAAAATGATTCATCCGAATCGGAGGCCACAACATGAACGCAAAGTCTCAGGCATTCGTGTTGCTGCACCACACCGCGTCTCGTCGCGAAGGTTCATCCGCTTTGGTGATGGTATTGATGCTTTCGTTGCTCGTTGGAACGTTCGCATTGACGGTGACCAACCGAGCGGCCGATGAACGCCGAGCAGAATGGGATCGACAGCAGATTGCAATTCTTGAATCCGCGATTCGATCTGCTCGTCCGTTCTCAAAAGATCTGCCATCACCTCTTCGATTGCCGGTGGATGACGAAGCCAAGGTTTGGGTGGAGGTGAAGGTCATCAACCCTGGCGACGCAAACGACCAACTGCAAGCGACCTTATTCCGCAACGAACAACCCGGACTGACCATTCAACGTCCCATCCGAGGCCAATGATGAATCACTCAACACTCGACCATTTTTCTTCGCCAACCAGTCGTCAGTTCGCCATGAAGCCTCCCGTTTCGCGAATTCGTTTTGCAGCGTTCACGTTGGTTGAACTCTTGGTTGTGATCGCCATCATCGGTGTGCTGGTCGGGCTTCTTTCGCCCGCCGTGCAATCGGTGCGAGAAACCTCCCGTCGGGCGGCATGCCAAGCTCGTCTGTTGCCGATCGGGCTGGCCATTCACGGTTATCACGACCGATGGATGCACTTTCCGGTTGGCACGATTCTCGATGAAGGCATCGCGGGGCCGATCGAAAGCACCGCCTCCGGCAACCACCACAACTGGATTGGTCGGCTGCTGGACTTGATGGATCAACCCAACATTGCCAAACGCATTGACCGATCGGTGAGCATCTACGACGAAGCCAACCAACCCGTTTTGCAGTTGGAGTACGACGGTTTTCGATGCCCGTCTTCCGTCAGCAACCTTGGCAACGCCAGCAGCTATGTTGGACTGCATCACCCAACTGAAAAACCAATCGACGCAACTGATCATGGCGTCTTTTTGTTGAACACCAAAATTTCGCGGGATGATGTCACGGACGGCCTTTCGAGCACCGCCTTTGTTTCCGAAAAACTCATTCACTTGGACGATCTGGGTTGGTTGAGCGGGACGCGAGCAACCCTTCGCAATGCAGGCGGCGGCATTCAGGCTTCCATCGATCGATTTGAGAAACGACCACCCAATGTTGTCGGATCGATCGGCAGCTTGCACCCGGCCGGGGCTCATGTTTTGTTCGGGTCCGGTCAAGTGCGTTTCCAATCCAATGAAACGGACCCGCGCATCATGGAACAAATGATTGATCGCCGCGATGGTCAATTGCCGTTGCAGTACCAGTCCATCGAAACGCTTCGCCAACAAAGCCTGTGATGAGTGTTCCGGTCATCGACGACTTCGACGAGGAATCGTCGTGGCACGATCCAATCTTGCTGACTTGGTTTGGGGTTTGGGCCCTGATTGTTTCGCTGGCCTGCGCCGCCGCCGGATCGAATGCTCGCGGCGGGGATCCTTCGGACGATGAGTGGCTGGTCATTGGGCTGGCGATGGGCGCTTGCACCGCCACTTGGACGGCCATCGGAAATTGGGCCCTGTTGATGGAATTGCCATCGCACGGGCCTGCGAAAAAATCGGCTCAGCGGCTTCGGATCGGAATTGCGGTGGTGACGGTGCTCACCTTTTTCGCGATTGGATCGGCCTGCACGAAGAGCATGGACTCCTTCGCCACGACCGCGTTGGCAACCGTCGTTTCCTGGACGATGCCGTTTGTGATTTGGCAGTGGTTTCGCCGGCCTTTGCATCGAGGCCAAACCGTCTCCACCGGCCGACGACAAATTCGCGAAATCTTGGGCATCGCGGTCACGATTGCATTGGTCAACGCCTTGTTGAAACTTGCCAGCCTGAGCGTCCATTTGTCACCCAGTCGCATCACCATGATTCTCAGCGTGGCTGCGATATGGACGTTGATGATGTGGACGATGCTGAGTTGTCGCTGGTACTGGATGCTGCTGGTGGTGCCTTTGTTTGTCGGGCAACCGTTCCTGGTGCTGCTGGCAATGCAATTGGAAGATTCAACCTACAGCACCGTGTCGTCCTTCGTCGTTGGCTTCTATTGCAGCCACTTTCTGATGGCGATGTTGTTTCTGTCGCTGATGCGGTCCAGCGGGCACCATTGGTTTCGAACCACGGAAGCCGCCACCGGTTGAACCAAACGATCGACG
The DNA here is from genome assembly GCF_020966775.1 of Rhodopirellula halodulae. NCBI lineage: Bacteria > Pseudomonadati > Planctomycetota > Planctomycetia > Pirellulales > Pirellulaceae > Rhodopirellula > Rhodopirellula halodulae. The sequence goes on from NZ_JAJKFV010000004.1 coordinate 248,210, forward strand.
ACGTGACACCTTAATTCTTTTGAAGCTGGCTTCGTTTCAGCGTCATGGAATGCACGGTTTCGTTTTCGATCGTGATGCACTCAAAGGTCACTTCCGGATCCGGCTTTTCGAACTCGAAGGTGATCTTTCCAAAGAAGTTGCCTTCGTTGTAGGAAAACAACGCTTCTTCTTTGGTTGGATGCGTGTGATCGTTGGTCAGCTTGGACGTTTCGAATTCGAACAGGTCATAGCCTTGGGGACGTTCGATCTTGTAGATGTCCGTGCGATGGCGGTCCGCGGAGATCAGGATGACACCGCCGATGTCGTGCTCGTCGATCCAATCGAAGATCTCATTGCGTTCGTCTTTGACGCCCCACCATGAATCACGCCCCCCTTTGTCGGCGTGCTCCGTCCAGAGGGTCCCCGACGCGAGCACTTTGAACGTCGCCGTGGAGGCTTTCAATCGCTGCTTCAACCACTCTTTTTGTTCCGGCCCCAACATCGTGCCATCTTCGAAAGAACGGTAGTAGCGATTGTCGAGCATGAACACGTCGACATCTCCCATCGAAAAATCAAACCAACATCCCGGCAACTGATCGCCACCGCCATAAGCCGGGTTGTTCCAATTTTCGCGAAAGACTTTCCATGTTTTGAACTTCCACTCGGGCTTGAAACGCTTCGGTCCACCTGATGAATCATCCTTGCCCAAATCATGATCGTCGTAGACCGCATACACCGAGGTCGACGCGGTCAGCCGTTGATACTCCGGTCGCAACTGACGGCGGTAGTAGTGAACGCGTTGCTTCGTTCGCGACTTCGGTTGGTCGATGTAGACGTTGTCTCCCAACATCAACAAAGCGTCCGGTTGGTGCTCCGCGATGACGTCCCACATCTTTTCTTTCGGTGGGTTGTACCGAGCACCGCCACCAAAAGCAAAACTCACCGTCGCCGGTTGTTCCTTCGCGGGAAAGGTACGGAAGGAAGGACGCTGCTCAGCAAACACGGCCTCACCATCGACCAGGATGTCATACGCAACTCGTGTATTGGGTTTCAGCCCTTTCATATCGAGCAACGCGGTGAAGTCGTTCTCGGCGGACGTTCGCACAACGTCGCTTTCTCCACCACCCCAAACCAATTGCACTTCCGCAGACTCGACGGTTCGAACCCAAATCCGCGCACTGTTGTCAGTTACACAACCCAGCATGGGTCCGCCCAGTAACTTCAGCGAGTGCTTTTGAATCAGCTCTTGATATTCCTGATCGTGAACCACGTCTTCCAACGACGCATCGGGCTCCTCCCACGTGTACATGGATTGAAGAAAGTAGTGATCCATGTCGCCAATCACCGGTGTTTCCCTGGGCGTGGGAATCGGCGGTTTAGCTTGCACACCAACCGAGGCACATGTGAAAGCCAGAACGGTGCCACAGAACAATTTCTTCATGAGGTGAATCTCGCGATCGCGGACAGGGCGGGAATCTGCTTCCCGTCGCTCGCGGTGACCGCAACGAGCGAGGAAGAGATCGAGAGATTCTAGCAGATACGATTTCAGCCGCGTTCGATTCGTTCGTTCGAATCCACATCCAGCAGGTCCCGCGCAAGCTCGTTCCAATCGTCATGCGACAGCAAACAACGTTTGACCTCCGGGTGCGGAGTCGACCAAATTCGAGGCAAATCTGATTCTCCCGTGATCATGGGTCGGAAAGCCAACTGTTCCCGCGGCGGATGGAACATCGCTTGGACGCCCGGCTTGTTGCCACGTGCGTCGATGCGGTACCAACCATGGCTGGGTAAATGAACCGCATTCAACCCATGCAAACAAAACGGAGCCCCATCGCCATCGACCGAGAGTCGTTGATAGCAAAGCCCAGCCGGGATTTGGTTGGCTCGCAACAACGCACAAAGCAGGTGACTCTTGGCGTAGCAATAGCCGATCCCATGTTTCAACACATCGGAGGCTCGGCAAGTCACCGGTCCGCGTCGCGCATCACCACTGTGTTGGATTGAGTCACGCACAAACTCAAAACACTTTTTCGCGGTCTCCTCCACCGTGCCGCTAACCAACCCGCGTGCTCGCGTCACCACCGCGTCCTGGTCGCTATCAATGATGTCGCACGCGGCTAAAAATCCACACGGGTCGGGTTGGCTATCCAATTCATCCACAGCTTCGCTGTTCCTTTTAACATGCTTCGTCGCTTCCCGAATCAATCCCTCGGGTCATCGGCGATTTGCCACCCGAGCGACCATCATGCCTTTGCATCGTCAAACGAAGGGACGGAACAGGCGAAGCGTAGGTTCGGTCCGGTCAGAGTTTTGACCAGGACACGCGGGCTTTATGAAGTGCTCGGCAACCGCGATTGCCGACGAGCGTGCCACGCACCGCACCAAAAGAACGTGACCAAGACAGTGGTCAGCACCAAAGCGGAGAGAACATCCGCGGGCGACAAAGCCACGGCCGCTATGCTTCCAACGAAAAACATGCCAGCCATCGAGGCGAACCGATGCCGGCGGACACGCAGCCCAACCGCAAACAAACCAAACATCACCGGAAGCAGAAGCTCCGCGAAACCAATCGACCAATGCATCGTCCATCTCCTTCAAAGAGACCAAGGAACATTCGCCGAAAGCACTCTGTCGACCAGGGAACATCCCATTGACCACAGCCGTGAAGCGATCAAACGATTCTATCAGATCTGGATGCCCTATCGGCGTTGGGATCGCGAGCCAAACTCGCAGCGACCTTCGATTCCCACCGCGTTCAACCAGCCAAAATCCCCAGAAAAACCACGATGGTGATCGCCTCGCGATATTCCAATTTTCGAAGAGGAACCAAATCAGTCACCAGCCGGTTCCAGAATTCGTTCACAAACCAAGCGCTGATGAACATCATCACCAGATAGCGGACGAAATCGATCAGCGACGTCAGCACCACGCCTTGAACAGGATACCCCTTCGCTTTGTCCGAGAATGCAAAGGTGAGAAAACCTGTGCCCGCGGAATACAAGATCAACAAAATGTTGAAACCGATCGTGATGCCTTGTCGGTGTTTGTTCATGCGGAAGCCTGCGTTGTTCGGATAGGAACTGTCTGACGATCGCTTACTCGAAACGAACGGATCAAGCGTACTGCGTGGGGGCCAAGAACGTTCGTTCTTCGACACCGCTTTCGGTTTTAAAAGCGACGTAGCCATCGGATTCAATTCGCGTTCGTTCTTCTTCGTTCAAATCTTCCTCCAACTGCCGCTGGATCAATTCGGTGTCGATGTACTTGACCACCAACTTCGCGGAAACGGTGGTGGCGACGATCAGCACCGACAGAATTCGCATGCCTGGATACGGCAAGAAGAAAACTCGCGGACCGATCATTCCCGAGACGATTTCGTACCCGCGCAAGGCGACTCGATAATTCTCCAATTGGTCGGTGGATGTCTCCTCCACTTTCCTTTCCAGCTCCGCATTGACCTGATCCACCGTCGCGGCAACCGGCGCCGTCACTTGGCCTTTGTCACAACCCGCGACAGACGCCGCGGCGGCCACCGCTGAAAGTGAAAGAAATTGTCGTCGCTGCATCAAACCGGCCCAGAACGTGAATGGAAGACTCCCCCATTCTAGGCCGCATGCGACTCAATCGTGGGCGCCTAGAACAGCGCCCGAATCGCGACTTCGCGGCAACGCAGCGATCAGATCAGGTGAAACTGTTTGAGAAAATCGCGTCGACTCGGTTGGAAACGCCGGTGCTCTACGTGCTTCAGTTTGCGCTGCCGTTCTTCGAATGCCGGCACGATGACTCCCCAACCACCATTACGAGCGAAGAACACCACGTAGTCGATCTTGTTGGGTGCCCAGCTATTTTGGATCTGCTGCGACTTGCCTTTGTTCAGAAATGACTTGACCTGAATACGAAAAAATTGCGGGCCGTCGGAGATCAACAGATCCGTTTTGTGACCGTGATCGAGCACCGGCAGAAAGACTTGCCATCCATCCTGCATCAGCCAACTGGCAATCAAACTCTCGTACGAGGTGTTCTTGAGAGCTTGATGCGTTCCGGATTGAGTCTTCGTGATTCGTCGCGGCACAGAGTTCACAATCTCGCGAGAGGGCAAAATCGATTCCAAGCGAACTGACCGAGAATGACACGGGCTCTCAAGCTCGACGGGCCACGGGACAGATCCGACTTTTCCGATTCTGAAGCTTACGTCCCCTCGGAAGAGAACGTCCGCTCCACCATTCCAGGCCCGAGTGAAAACGGGCTGCGAACAATTATCCAGTTCGGATTGTGACGTTCCGAACGATCAGCCGGAGCAGGATCCTTGCCCTCGGCGACATCTCACGATTTCTGCACCACCAACCGAGCCGGCTAACTCGTGGGCAGACACGAGTCCAACGTCAGCAAGACAAACGCGGTTCCATACGGTTGGTGGTAATCGTACAGCGGGTAGTCCCACCACGATCCGTCCGTTTCCTGACGGTCCAACATCAGCTTTGCCAGCATGGCTTGATAGGGACCACGTTCGTCCTCGGGCAATAAATCCATTCCCACGGCCGCGTAGTAGTGACCAAAGAAGTAAAAGTAGCCGGCGACCTGCATCCAAGCTTCGTGGGGGATCGGACGTTTTCGGCCAATGTCCAACCATCCGTTGCGGAGGTACAGCCGGCACAACCAAACCTTCACCACGTCGTCGGTGATCTTGGTGTCTCCCCAAACTCGCATCGCCGCGTTGCAACACTGCGACCGTCCCAGACTTCCGCCGGGACGGTTGATCTCACGCATCGGTTGGTATTGCAAGTCTTCGCTGTACAGGTAGCTGAAGTCGGGCTTTTGTTGTCGGCCCAACGAAGCCACCGCGCGATCCACCATTCGTTGTGGCGGAGACACTCCAATTTTGTCCGCTTCTTTCAACGCGACCAAAACCGCACCGTTGACGAAACTGGTGGAGGAGGAGGTCGGTTGGTCGGACTGATACCGGAAATCATAATAGCCCCAGCCACCATCGACCGATTCGTATCGCTGCAGTTTTTCGAACTGGTCCTGGATCAAGTCAACCATCACGGTCTGTTGATCGAGATCGCCTTCGTGCCATCCATGCAATCGCACCAAGGCTTGGATCGAATAGCCATGGCCCCAAACGTTGTACAAAGCGGTTCCATCAGCGCGACGCAGTTTGGGCAATTCACGAAGCAACCATGTCTCCGCCCGCTGAATCGAATCACGAACCCGCGATTTCAAATCGCTCTGTTCGGTTTCTGGCAAGCGATCGAACGTATCGATCAAACCAGAAATGCCCAACGAAGTGGTCGCAGCTCGAAACGCATGATGAGCCCCCGGAACCGGCGCGTAAATATTCAATCCTTTGGTTCGCGTCGGCGATCCCCAGGAACCATTCGGATTTTGATCCGCCAGCATGAATTCGACGCCGCGACGGATCGCTTCGCGAATTTCGGCGGGCGTTGGTTCATCAATCTTCGGTGGAACGGGTGTTTCGTCCAACTCAAACGGACGTTCCAGAACGGCCTCTTGCGCATTAGCCGAAGACATGTCGACAATGGTCACGCCGCCGCAAATCAATCCAGCCATCAACAACCATGCGTTGCAGTGCAATGCCCTTCTCACCGGTAACCAACTCGAGAACCAACTCGACCGCACAGACGCCGCGTGATCATCTGATTGATAGATCATGGTCATTCTCCTAAGGCGTCGAAGACATTGGTTCGAATTCCACCGAGGCTTTCGTCGTCGGCACAACAGAATCATCCACCTTCCCCGAAATTTTCACCACCGCGTCAAATTGCGTTCCCATGAAGGGCACCGGCGAGATTGATTCCAAACTCCCTTTCAGTTTCAGATCAGGATCGATGGTTGGATGCACCATGCATCGATCGCCCGCATTCAACTTGGCGACGTCGGCTTCGCTGAGTGTCAGCCGGACTCGCAACTTACCAGGCTGGACCAGCGTTGCGATGACTTGGTCGGGCGACACTTTCGAACCCGCTTCGATCGGACTTGGTTTCGCATTCAACGCACCACGATTGAGTTCGCCGTAGAGCAAAATCCCGTCCCCGGGAGCTTGCACGACGATCGATTTGCGTTGTTCGCGAAGCTTTTCGTAATCCGCTTCCTTTTTCGCCAAAGCATCCGCCGCCTTGCGACGTTCGAGGTCGCGTTTCTTCTTCGCACTCTCCAGGTCTCGGACCGCTTTCTCGTAAGCGATCTGGGCGCGTTCCCAGGCTGCCTCTTTCTGAGCGTCTTCCGCCGGAATGGATTGCTCGAGCGTTCGTTCTGATCGGATCTTGGTGCTTTCCAACCGGAACTCCGCCGACTCGACCGATTGCTTGGCACGCTTGAGAACAATCTCTTCGGACTCTTCCGTCAAATCATCCGCGTCGTACATCTGCTGGAGCTGCTTCAGCTCTTCCATCACGTTGTCCAGCGACGCCTGCGACATCTTGATATCGAATTCAGCGCTTTTGATTTTTCGATCGCGATCGACCTGCATGTAATTGTCGTAGGCCTGCTTCGCAGCTTTGCGTGTCCGCTCCGCGTCTTCGCGGTCCAGTTTCTGAGCAGCGACAAACTGATCGTAGGCGAATTGATCGTCTTCGGCCGCGAGCCTTGCCAGCCGAATTTCAATTTCAGAACTGGTCATTTTCTCGTCGATGGCCTCGGTATCGAACCAGATCACGGCCTGCCCTTTTTTGACCTTCGCTCCGTGCGGAAGGATTTTCTTGATTTCAAGCTGACCAAACTGATCCAGCCCGTGTGTTAGCTCCCAACTCTTGACCGCCTCCAAAGTGCCTTGCAGCTTGACGACTTCCGCTTCCGGCTCAGCGGACGCGGTCTCGTCAGCGGACTCTTTGCTCTCATCCGTTTCGGGCTTCGCTTGTTCCTTTGATTCCGTCGGCTTCTTGCCCCCGTCGTCCGCCGAGACCACGGGCCCGGATGCAATCGCGAGACAACCAATGACCACAGCAGCCCATAGGGCTGGATTCAACAAACACTTCATGGTGCGGATCTCAAAAGGCAGGAGGTAGAGCCAGGCAGGCAAACGCGACTATTGGCCAGTTCATCAACGAATTGGTCGAGAGAGCGTTCTTAAGCCCCAGTTTAGCTGACCAAGCAATCGCGGTTGCGAAGCAGGCAAGGTAGCCACTCAGCCGCTCGGATCAAACAAAAGAGATTTGCGAACGAACGATCCGCCCTAACCGCTCGACAACGGTCCCCACACCAACACGCTGCGTTTCGTATCCGAAGCCCAAAGAGATAGCCAGAGTCGCAAACCTCGAATCCCCAACGATTCGCACTGAACGCAAAAGGAGCAATGCAGCCCCCACATCGCGAAAGCCAACAAGGCCCCTCAAAGTCACCACAAAAAGAAATCCAGCACGCCCAGGTGTAGACGGAAAAGTCACCTCAAGACACTGCAGAAAGGACTGCTCGGCCGTATCTTCGGTCACGACGAAGCCAAACTGGTTGCCTGTTCCGCGAACTTGGGCCGAAACTTCAGGTGGCGTGCCTGGCGTTGCCAGAGAACCGGCGTCGATTGCGGATGCCGATCAATCGCAAGCGTCTGATCGAATCAAGCTAGCCGGGCTGGTTTTGTTTCTGCTCATTCCGCTGGCCACGGAACAGCAAAGCCAACTAATCAGATGCCGGAACGCTCGGCTAGGCCAATACGCCCAGCAGCGGCAGCGAGCACGGCGGGCCAGCGGGAGTCGGAGCGGACTGAAACAACGCTAGGAGTCCCATCCCGTCCTGTTTTTTCAACTCGAGCCCCCCGTCGCGTTGGACTGGGGTATTCGGTTGCTGTGCGCCCTTGCATCTTTCAATTTGACATAAATGCCATGATTGATTCGGCGGTGCGGTCAAGAAATTTGCTCGCTAACTCTAGGCGTTGTTGTATTCGCTTTGAAGCGAGGCTAGAGTCACTGGATGAAATTAACTTGGCATCACCGAACGACGCCGCTACCCGAAGCGTCGAGTACCTCGCTTCCTTTTGAACACGATTCAAACGTTTGCAAATGCCGTATTTCAAGGGTGGGCCGTGAAGCCTGATCACCCCGCACTTCTTGAGCCAGGGATGCACCCTTTTGATCTGGCGAGTATTCGTGAACGCTGCGTAATCGCTTTCGGTGCATCTTCGACTCGCACGGACTTGATGCGAGGTCTGGAATATGCGTGTGATAGAATAACGGCAGCAAGTATCTACGGTGAACTTTGGATTGATGGGAGCTTTGTCACTCAGAAGGAAAATCCTTCCGATATCGACGCTTTACTCGTCGTACCACACGACTTCCTAAATTCGCCGTCGAGCGAAATGCAGGACGTCTTCAGGTGGCTTCGAGACGGTGACTCAAAGGCAGAAATTGGCTTGGACGCTGACGTAGTGCCAGAGTTCCCTAAATCAAGCTCGATGTATCCGCTTTGGGAAGAGAACCGTCTTTACTGGATGCAAACTTTCGGCACTGGGCACGACGAGAAGACGGAAAAGGGTATCGCGAAAATCAAGTTTTTTGGAGCAATCTGATGTCGATCATCGCATCGCTCAAATACAAGATCAGTGAAACAGACCGGCTGATTCGTTCACATGAGCGGGCCATGGTTGCCTATCCTGAAGATGCGCTCGCCCTGTCATACAGCGTGCAAGCTTTAGTGAAGCAGCGAGAAAAGCTGGTCGCCTCATTCGAGAATGCTAGCAACCAAATCGGACATGAGGTCTGTCGCTACCGACTATTCAAAGATGCTGGAAATCCTTCCGTCGACGCCATCTCAACCGTCCTCCACGAATTTCAGCATCTGGTTGCTATGGTCTTTTGGTCTCTTAAGCGAGATGAACCGTTAACAAAATCGATCATTCCTGCGTCAATTCAAACAAAGACTTCATTTCAGTTTGGCTACTCCTACGTCGGTTCCGTTGGCATCACTCTGACGATACCAAGTGAGCAGATGCTGTTTGATGAATTGTCTGACTTAGACGAAAGTGTTGAGACGGTATTTGGCATCGCTGCAGCGGAGGACGCGGATGTGATTAGTGAGTACGCAGCCAAGCTTGGTAGGCCAGTGATTCAATCGGCTTTCAAATGGGCGACAGCGAACGTTAAGCATGGCGTCGGATCGGACATCAAGTGGTGCAGAAACGGATCGATTCGACACGAAATGTTCATCGAGTGCCAAAAGTTTCAGCGTTTCAAAGATGCAGTCGAGTCCACAGGGGAAGAGAGTGTGGCGCAAATCAAAGGGACAGGAACACTGCTCGAAGCTGGTGTTCAGCCCAAAACGTTTAAGCTGTCAATTGACGGAGCCGACGACGTTGTACGCGGAACTTTTGAAAATGCGATCGACAATGAACACAGAGCCGAAGTTCCCGGCAGATACTCGTTCGTCCTGAGTCGTACGTCTCGCGTGAGTCTTTCAACAGGCGAGGAGAAAGTCAGTTACGTTCTGACTGAGTTGACCCCAGTTTAGAAACGCATGCGGCGTGCAAATTCCCCGGCCGGCGCGAGTCGTGCCGTGCCGTGCCGTGCAGAAACGCGACGCCAACGACGATATCGGACGCTGACGACAAGCTACCTTTTTAATCTAAGCTGAATCAACGCCCTGATCTTCAGGAGGTAATTACAAGCCGCGAGTAGGTTGCCTGGCATTACACGGCAAACGATATCATCAAGCACTGGCGGCTAGTTGTTAGCCGAATCCTTCGACAACTCAAAGTTTGCTGCGATCCATGACAATTCGTACCACGCGCCGCGAGACGTTAACACTCAGCCCTCGGCACGAAGCGTCCGTCCGTTCTTTCAAGGTGAAACTACAAACCTAGACGATTGTCGGATCGAGAATCAAAACTAAACCCAAGCTTCGCAACCTGATGTTGCTGTCCTTACGATGCTCACGGGTTTTGTGCTTGAGAACGCAAATCACCAAGCTCGCTTCCAAACGTTGTGACCAGCTTGCCATTCGCACCTCACTTGTAGTTCAAGTCCGCGTAGTAGCGATTGAAACTGGTGTTGCCTTGGCAGTTCAGCAGACAGCGAGCAACAGTCAGCTGCTTGGGTCGAATGACCGTTTCGATTTCGCCTGGCGGAAAGTGCTTAAGAACTGAATACGGAACCGATACAGAGGCCACCGACACAAATGGCCAGAGCGGAGTCTCAGACTCATCCATATTCACTGATCCACCAGCGGCTTCAATGGTAGCAATCAATTCACGGCGTCCCGCCTCTTTGCGAGCGAGGATTGCGAACCCCACAGCACAGACAAGCAAGGCAACCAGCATCGCTTGAATTGAAAACCGGATTCGAAATGAAGACTGCAATTTTTTCATTTGAGATCGATCCGTTCGAAGCAACTTCATGACAACGAAGCAAGCCAACGACGATAGGCTGATGCAGCCAACATTGTTGCATTCGGCAACGAAAAGGCCAGTCAGAGAACAATTGTCGCATCAATGAACACTTCGCGGTTGCACCGCCAAGAATCGGCGATGAACCAAGCAAACCAATGACCAACCCGTACAAAACGCCGCCAGAAGTTGACGATGATGACTTGCGGCTCAAGGAACGCCAACGCAAGATCAGCCTTCCGCACCTCGTCGCGAATTTTCTTCTCTTGGTGGGAACAGTCTGTTCATTTGGCGGGAAAGCCACCGCAGCAGCCTGCACGTTGATCACGGCTGCTCTGATCCTGATTCATGAACGCTTCAGCGCGGCTCGCTGAGCACCGCCGCACCAACGATGCAAAAAGAAGCGGTGGATCAGAAGATAATCCGTGAGTCCCCGAGCACGGATGCCAGAATTGCAGCCAAAATGAACCGTGATCGAGACACCCAAAATTTGTGTTACACAGGTGCTGTTGATTCGTAGTTGTTGATTCACAACGGAGAACAAGGCACGCCCAGGTGGATTCGAACCACCGACCTACGGATTAGAAGTCCGTTGCTCTATCCAGCTGAGCTATGGGCGCGAGGAGGGTCGCGGGGTGGCGACGGTCGGCAGTTTAAACCACCCGTTTCAATTTGGCGAGTTGACCTGGACGGTTTTGATTCCCTCGAAAATACAGCTCAATCGCTCGCGGTGGTGGTGTCCGCGTAGGACCAACCGCATTCTGGGCAAGCGTCGTCGTCCTCCGCCATTTGATTGCCGCACGCGAGACACGCGTCTTCGTTCGAACTTGCCACCGAGTGAAGGCGGGCCTTGGATTGCGTCCGCAATTGGCTGGCGATCTGTTTTGCGTGGTTCGATTGCGACTCGGGAACCTTCACTTTGATGCCTCCATAAGCCCCCGAGTGCATCCAGTTCATTCCGACCGTGTGATTGTCGACCAACTGAGGCGTCAAGCCTTCTCGCGTTAACAACATGGCCAACATCTCCGCGTCGACCACGTGATCAAAAACATCCACGACAACATATTCGGTTTGCATCGGATCAGTCTTGGTGAGAGTGAAGTGTGAAGCGTGCCGAACCAAAGTCATCCGAGCGGGGCTCGCCCTCGAAAGGTAAGAGCGATCGCAGGCACACCATGTTGTTAATTGGTTGGCTTCGAAAACCATACGACTGGGCGCCAAAAATCTTGCTGCAAACTCTGTTGCAACCCCGCTCCGAGACGACTCGCGGTGGTCGATGACGAATCTTGGCAAAGAAAACCTCGGTTGGCTCTGTTCAGGTGCGTAAACGGTTCCAACAAAAAAACGGCTCGAGAAAGCTTGTTCCTCGAACCGTTCGGGTCTTTCAAATTTGCGAAGAAGTTTTACTTCGTCGCGATCGGATCGGTGTAGATCGCGTGGTTGGCGTTGCCACCCGCTCGCAGGTAAGCGACCAAGTCCGCGATTTCCTCTTCGTTCAGCGTGTCCAACAGACCGTTTGGCATCATGCTGACTTGCGACTCTCGCGTTTGGATCACTCCTTCGCGATTCACTTTGGTCAACGACGACGGATCCAACATGTTGGTCATCACGCTCAACTCCCCGCCTCGCATGTTGATCACGCGGCCGGTGACGACTTCTCCATCCTCGGTCAGGAACTGAGTTGAGCCGTATTGGTCACTGATGACCTTGCTGGGTTCGATGATCGAAACCAGCATGTCACGTGGGCTGAATTTCCCGCCGGCACTGGTCAAATCGGGTCCGAGAATCCCGCCCTGCAGTCCCATGCGGTGACATTTGTAGCACTGCGCCGCCGCAAACATCGCCTTGCCGTTTTCGAAGTTTGGTTTGCGAGCCGAATCACTGACGACGTTGACCAAGTCATCGACTTTCCACTCTTTCACAAACTCACGCGGCGGTCCGGCAGCCACCTCGGCGGTCGACTTGGGTTTCGCGAGCACGTCGGCCAAGGACTGCTTGTCTTCGTCGGACAACGCGTCCACGGTGACCTTCTTGATATTGTCCAAGAAACCACCAAACGACATTCCGCCGCGAGCGGTCTTCATTTCGTTGAACCACGCCAGGTAGTCACGACGAAGGTCTTGGCTCCAACCTTCTTTCGCGGCACGCAATGCCATGGCGTAGTGGATCTGGCTTTCTTGGCTGGGCGAATTCTGCATCGCGGCCAAGACTGATTCGGTCGATCCGGGAGCGTTCAGGTAGATCGCCATGATGGCCAACTCACGATCCAGTGAATCCACACCGGACGGGAATTGCCCCGCAATCTTGTCGAGCAATGCCGCCCGCTGCGAATCGCTGAAGCCGCCCAAACGAATCGCTACCAAACCGGCAGCTCGCAGGTAGTCGATGTTCTCATCCGCGGTCAGCATTTCCAGCTCAATCGACTGCAACGCATTCACCGCGTCGACTTGGTCCGAAGCTTCGCCAGTTCGGGCCAAAGCGACAACGCCCAGGATTTTGGCCTGACCGGATTCCGCATTGAGAACAGCGTCTTTCCAAGCGGCGGGCGAACGATGCTCCAGGGCAATGCGAGCCGCGAATCGGATGGCTCGGTCTTCGTGCCCCAAGTTTGCGATTGCCAACTGGATGGCATCTTCGACGCTCACGTTCAGTGCGTCGTCATCGACGTGCAATGCCTCGATGCGATGCCGCAATTCGCGGAGCTGTTTGGCGTCTGCGGTGACGGCAGCCGGTTTGGTCTCATCCGCTGACAGATCACCGGTGTAGCGAATGCGGTATAGACCACTTTGGGTGCCGCGACCTCCGATTGCGAAGTAGAGGGCACCGTCAGGGTGAATCACCAAATCGGTCACCGGCAGCGGTGCCGCGGTCGCGAAAGTTTCGTAGCTTCCCGTGTAGCTCGAGCCATCTTCGCTCAGGTGCACGGCGTGGATATTGCCGTAGCTCCAGTCGGAGATGAACAACGCGTTTTCGTATTTCTTCGGGAATTTGGCCCCGTAACCGAACACGATGCCGGTGGGTGAACCAGGTCCGATGTCGACGGCCGAACCGAACGAATCAGGATAGTATGCGGGCCATTTGCCCGTCCCGTTTCGCCATCCAAATTCGGATCCACTGATCACATGATTGATTCGTGTCGGGCGATACCAAGGCGTGCCGACGTCCCATTCCATGTCCGCGTCGTAGGTGAACAGTTCGCCTTGGCGGTTGAGAGCAATGTCATAGGGATTTCGGAAACCGGTCGCGATCAATTCAATGTCGCTGCCGTCTGGCTTGAGCGAACAAATGAAACCACCAGGAGCCATTCGATTGGCGTTGTGCCCGCGGGCGTCGGGCATGCGACCGAGCAGGTGATCCTCGTCCCAAACTTCCGGCACTCGCGAATGAGCGATGTTTTCCGGCAAGTTCGTGTTGTTCCCGGCCACCATGATGATGCGTTCGCCATCGGGTGTCAGGATCAACGCGTGAGGCCCGTGCTCGCTGCCGCCATTGAGCGGAATGATGTGTTCTTTCTTGTCGTATTGGTCGTCACCGTCGGTGTCGGTCAGACGCCACAGCCCGCACGGAAATTCTCGCGCGTTCACGTTCGCATAAAGCGAACCGAAAGCACACAACAACCCTTGGGCACCGACGAACTCGATGTCCAACTTCTCCACTTCGGCTTTGCCCGAACTCATGTCGATGCGGAACAGGCCACCGGATTGGTCGCAAGCGATCAAGCGTCCTTTCGGGTCGACGGTCAGACTCACCCAGGAGCCTTCCGTGTCAGCGGCAACTTCGTGGATCAGTTCGACTTCAAATCCGTCGGGAACTTTGAATTGATCGGCGGGAGTCACACCCAAGCCAGCTGCCGAAGCAGGGGTGCTCAAGACCAGCGAAGCACTCAGCAGACCGGCGACGACACCGGCGCGAAGGATGGAACGGCCAGCCACACGAGCAAGTCGGGACACCGAGGTTCCCGTGCGTGCGGACAAAAGGAGGGATTTCATGGGCGAAACGTTTTGCCGAAGTGTATGGAGGGAGGATGAACGGTAGGACCGTCCGTAAGGCCGGGGAAAGGACCACAGCGTCCCCGGACGAAGTCCATATAGTAACCGCGGATCCCCTAAATCGCCAACCAATCCGGGCCTCTGAATCGGCGACGTGACGGCGCTGTTTCGCGTCTCGCCGGCACAAACCAACCTGAAATCGGTCCCAGCCGAAATCGTCGTCGTCCAAAACCCGCGATCCCTTCGCCGCGGAACATCGGTTCACCTGCCCGTTTGGTCTCGACATGCGGCGTGTGGGCTTGCTACAGGCCAACTGGAGCCTGCGTTCTCCACTTGGTTATGTTTGTTTTTTCCTGGTGCCTGTCATGATTACCTGGATCGGAATGCCCTTTTTGTCCGCCTTTGCTTTTGTGATGGGCGGGGTCTTCATCGGTCATCTGCTGTGGTACCGCGATCGAACGCGTGACCTGAATGCGGTCAAAGACGCGGAAAAGAAATACGCCAAGGCCAAAGCAGCGGCTCGCAGTCGCAAGCATCATTTCCTGGGCCTGCAAACCGACATCGATTCGCTGACCACCAAACGCGATGAATTGTCAGCCGAGAACGAACAACTGCGACAGTGGTTGAAAGATCAGAAACAACTGACCGGACAAGCCAAGACTGAACTCGGGCACCTGCAAACCGAACACAGCCGTTTTGAGCTCGCCGCCAACGACGCGGAGAAAGCTCGTGACGCGGCACTCGCCTCCGTCGAAAAAGCGGAACAAGAAATCGAATCGCTCCGCGCCGCATTATCGGACAGCGAAGCCAAGTTCGAAGAATCCGCGGCCAAAATGCGTGAGTTGGCTGAGACCGCCAAAGCCACCGGCGACGAACTGTCCAACCGTGAAAAGCAACAGGACTTCCTGAAGCAAGCCAACGAGCAATTGCAGACCGAGAACGCCGATCTGCAGTCTCAATTGGAAACCACACGCGGCGAAGTTTTCGCGATCAACGAAACGGTTCAATCGCTTCAGCAACAACAGACCACGCTGCAATCCGAACTGGATGCAAAGGCAACCGAATACCAAGACTTGATGGCGGAACTGGATTCGTCCAAACAAGAAGTCGAAACGTTGACGCAATCTTGCGAAGCGTTGCAACAACGTGTCGAAGACGCCATCACCCAGCGTGACGCGGCGATCCTGCAACGAGACCAGTTTGCTGCGGAACGCGAAAACGTGGCTAGCGAGTACGACGAAACCGACCAACGCTACACCGAACTGCAAAAAGAGTATGAGCACCTTCGATCGCAACACGAAGTCGCGATCCAGAACGCTCTGCGGCACGAAGAAGCCACCCAAACCGTGCAGGCGCAACTGGAAACTCGCGTCGAAGAATGCACACGTCTGGAAACCAACCTGCAAGAACAAGAATTGAAATTGCAGGCGATCCAAACCGAACGCGACGAATTGATGGAAGAGCTGGAAGAACGCACCCAACGAATCCAAGAAGCCATCGACAGCCGCGTGGAAGCCGACACGGAACGCTCGCAGTTGGAACAACGTTTGGACAGCACGATCGCGGACCTGAACGCCAAGCTCGAAGAAGCCACCTCGCGATTGGAAAGCACGGAAACGTCGCTCGACCAGACCAAAACCGAATTGTCATCCACCGAGACGAAGCTGTCACAAGCCGAGTCCCGTTTGCAACAGGCACAAAGCGAATTGAGCTCGACCGAGTCGCAACTGGAAACACAAGAAGCCTCGCTGAATCAAACTCGCCAAGAACTGGCAAGCCAGAATTCACAATTGGCCGAAACGGAATCGCGGCTCGAACAGAGCGTAAGCGAATTGCAAGAGACAAAGTCACGCTTGGAATCGACGGAAACGTCGTTGGCCGCCGCCATCGTGCAACGCGATCGTCACGAAGAAACGCTGAAAGAAATTCACGCTTCCACCGAACAATTGCGGGCGGAAGCCAAACAACTGGAGAGCACCATCACGGCCAAGGACCAAGCCATTGATGAGCTGCAAGCCAACCTGAAAGATCAACAAGACGCCGTGGCGCGTCACCGCGCGGAACTGGAACGACTGAACGCCATCCGTCCCGAGTTCGAGAACTTGAAACAGTCCGTCACCGATCGCTCGCAAGAAGTGCAACGGCTGACCCAACAGCTTGCTCAGCAACAGCAGCGTGAAACGGAACTTCAGTCGGAGATCCAACAACGTGATCAGCAGGTTCAATCGCTGCGTCGTTCGCAAGAACAATTCGAAGCACGCGTCAACGAACAAACCTCGCTGGTGCAACGCTTGACCCAGGAACTCAAAACGTCCAAAGAGTCGCTGCAAACGGCCCGTCAACACGAACCTCGTGCCGCGGCCATGCAAGCTCAGGTCAACGACCTCACGATGGAACTCAAACGAGTCTCCGCCGAACTGGACCAAAGCCTCGACACCAACGCGGAACTGCAAGAACGCATGAAAACGTTGGAAGGCAAGTTGCACGAAAGTGCCGCGATCATGCGAGACCTCCGTCGCAAACGGGCTCACGTTCCCGTGTTGGAACCCAAACAGGAACAACGCCGCGCGGCGTGATCACATCAGCATTTCTTCGCGGACTTTGGTGAGATACGCCAGCATGGGCCGCGGACGCCCTTTCGCGTCAATCACTCCGGCGTGCGGCGTCATGTGAGGATGCTGGTCCGACCATCCGTCCCACACGACCGCATGTACGACCTGCTTCGACAACAACGTTTGAATCAGTGGTTGGACAAAATCAAACTGTGCCTTCGCCCAAGCATCGGGTTCCCCGTTGATCTCGGGTGACAAAGGCCGCGTCTGCATTGGCAATCGAGCCGCTGCGTCTTTGCCGGGTGCTCCGGCGACTGACAATTGCACCATCAACGGTGCGTTCAAAGTCGCCCAGCGGTCGATGATCTGACCAAACTCGACGGCGGACCGCGGGTGAGTGTCACCGCTTTCAAATCCGAATCGAAAGTTCAATCCGATTCCGGCCACGCCCAAACCGCTTCTCAGCAAGGCATCGGCGAAATGCAGTGGGCTGATTCCTTGTTCATCACGAGCCAAGTACTCGCCACAGGGTTGATCCAACGACATCAACACGGGTGTGTTGGGATCACAACGACGAATCGTCTGCAACACGCCGATTGAAAATCGCATGACTTGTTCGTCATCCAAACCCAGCGGTCCGGCGACGTTCAATCCTGACGCGGCATTCCACAAATTCACTCGGCCGCGAAATTGCTCGACGGTTTTCTCGACGAACCCCATCATCGTCGACATCAATTTTTCGAAATCGTCTTCGAGCAGCGTCAGCCAATCGGGCAACAAGCCTTTGCGGTAATCAATGATTGGTCCGCCAATGACTCGCAATCCCATTTGGGCACACGCGGTCAAGGCTTCGTCGACGGGTTCGTAGTTGGGTCGGCCGGAATCCGTTTCAATTTCACCCCAACTGATGCGAACGGCGGCGGCGTTGAACGCTCGCGCGATCGTGGTTTGTTCGTCGATGGATCCGGATGCGGTGCCGGATTGGATGTCGTGGGTGACTTCCGTGGCAGGCAGAGGCGGCAGGACTCCCACGGCCAACATGGTGCAAAGCCGGCTTTCGCGACTGCGTCGGTAGGCAACGGATTGAGTGGAAAACAGCTCCCCCAATTCGCTGGATGCTAATTCCAGGGACTCGATCGCTTCCAAAGCCGCATCCACGCAGGCGGGATCATCCGGTGCACACTGCGCGGCGTCGAGGAACCGTTTGGTGCCGCGGGTCAACAAATCGTCGAAGCGATCGTTCAGGACCAATCCGCCACGCTGCCACACGTCGGCTTGAACACGAACGCGATAACAACTGCCGCGGGCCAATTCGACAAACAACCGATGGGCGGAATCCAAACACCGCAGACTGCACGTGCTGAGTTGGCGATAGCCGATCGATGGAATGGGACAGGTCAAAAACAGCTTGGCCGAAGTGTCGACTCCGCGAGTCAGCGTGAACCGCCCATCCGAGTAGGAATTGCGGGATTGCCAGGGCACGCCTTCGATGCCGCAGAGGTACGCGTCTTCCCAACGACTCGACAAAAAGAGCTCGTTTGCTGCATCAGGGACATTGAAATGCATTTGCCCCATGGCAACCAACGCTTCAAAAAATCAAACGAATTCGAATCAAGTGGGGTCCAACAGGACCGGAATGGAACGCCCCAAACCAAATGAACGAGAATGCAAAGCCTGCTTGGCGATGCATGGGCCCCGTCGCGGCTCACATGGTAGTCGGTTCGGTCTCTTTTCGCGAGATGGCAGGATCCGCCCCCTAATCCTCCCAAACGGTTGATCGCGTTGGGTTGCGGCATCGCGTCCAAACGTCTGCGCGTGTACCCTGTTTCGCTCGTTTTTGAATCGCTCCCGCTGAAAAGCAAACTGAGAAGCAACACGAATGGACTGGATCGCGGAAGACCAACTCGGGTCGCTAGGATTGCTGATGGGCGAGGCGGTGGAGCGTCTCGTGGATTCTCACGATGAAGGCTTCGATTCGCGAGCTGCGATGCTGACGGTGAAGACGCCCACGCTGACGCAAGGCGACCACGGCGTCCGATTTGATTTTCAAATCGTTGGGAATCGCGAAAAGCAACAATCGGTGGCGTTGGAGATCGTCCCCTCGGTGGACGACGACGATCCGGGCGGAACTAGCGAACTGACCAGCCAGTGCCATTGCGGTTGTGTCGCCTTCCTTCGCGACCAATCGTGCCCGCACACCTTGGCCGCCGCATGGTGGTTGCAAGAACAGATCGCGCGTCGCAGTGGCAACGGCCAACTGATCGAGTTCCTCGGTGGCCTGAAAGCCGATGCGGTCGCCGCCGGAAAACAGTTCGTCGATGAACTGCTTCGCCGTGCCAAGAACTCTCGCCCCGCCGCACCGGACGACGCCGAGCCCACTCGATTGCAATGGCGAGTGCGAATCAACATGGCCTCGCAAACGGCACCTGTGACCATCACACCGTTTGAACAGAAACAACGCAAAGGCGGCAAAGGCTGGACGAAGGGCCGCGAGGTTCGCAGCTTTGACTTGCTGGATCAAAACTTGTTGACCGATCCGCTGGATAGCAAGATCGCATCACTGACCTCCGTGCCGACTCACGGGGTGCATGACGACAACTATGGAATCTTTGAAGCGCTGCGATTGCTGGCCGGTCATGAAAACATTGCTTGGGACGATCAGAACGCTTTGCCAGTGGAAGTCTTCTGCAGCCAACTGACACTGACGTTGCAACCGGTCGAGGTGGAACGCAAAGACAAAGCGAATTCGAACAAGTCCAAGAAAAGCAGCTCGGCGAAAAAGAACAGCAAAGCCACCTCGCGAAAATCGGCTCGCGGTTCATCGAAATCCGCCGAAGAGTTGCTGAACCAATCCACCGCAACGTTGACGATTGATGAGTCGGAGCTGCCTCAAGCACCGGCGACGGATTCGTTGGTTCCCGACGAACTGCTCGCCGATGACGAGAAGGTCGAGGTTCAGTTTCAACCTCGTTTGTCGGTCGAAGGCATCGACATCAACGTGCAAGAATGCGAAACGGTGGTCGGCGGTTTGAGCCCCGTGGAACCAGCCATCATTTTGGCCGACTCGGAAGATGACCGCATCGTGTTGTGCACGCTGACCGATCCCGCCGCGATTGGCATCGTTCAATTTCTAATGCGAGAAGACTACCGCGACACATTGCTCGATCATGCAACGGCTTCGCGTTTGGCTTTGGCGGCCGGTGCGATCGATTCGCTGATTCGTGTCGAACTGCCGCCTCAGTTGGCCGGCCCAATTGTTCCCGCTCCCTGCGAATTGGTGCTGCAGTTGCGGCCGCGTCCCGGAGCCGGGCTGAAGGTTTCGCTGCGTGTTTACGAGACGCGACTGCGTGATTCGTTGATTCCCGGCGAAGATCCCGAGCTGGTTCCGTGTCTGGCAGAAACCGGTCCGATCCGATTGCAGCGTGACTTGAAGGCAGAACTGGATTCGGCGGAAAAGATCGTGCAAACGTTTGGCCTGAATCGTTTGTCACACGACAGCACGATGGAGTGGGTCGCGTTGACCGACCACGCCGCATTGGATTTGCTGGGACGGTTGCACGACGCCGGTGAGGATGCCCCACGCATTGTTTGGCCCGAAGGCGAAACGTTCCGTGTGCGTGGCGAGATCACTCCAAAGTCGCTGCGGATCAAGATCGACGATTCTCCCGACTGGTTCGGCATGACCGGGACGGTCACGGTCGACGGGGTCGATGTTCCGTTGCAAGACTTGCTGACGGCGGTTCGTGAAGACCGGCAATTGGTTCGTGTTGGCGACCGTCGCTTTGCCAAAATCAGTGAAGCGTTCCGCAAACGATTGACGCAGCTTGGCGACACGTTGGTCAGCGAGAAAGGCCAACTGCGTTTGGCGGGTGCCGCGGTGCCGCTGGCTCGTGATGTGTTGGGCGATGACGTGACGCTTGAAACCACGGCGGCGTGGCATCAGGCGATCGAGCGTTTGGATTCACTGCAAGACTGGAATCCCGATCACCCGGACGGATTGGACGCCACGCTGCGTGATTACCAACTGGATGGTTATCGCTGGCTGGCACGGCTGAGTCGCTGGGGCGTTGGTGGTGTCTTGGCCGACGACATGGGTTTGGGAAAGACGGTGCAAACGTTGGGCATTCTGGTGGAGCGAGGATCCGGCGGCCCCGCGTTGGTCGTCGCTCCCACCAGCGTCGGTGAGAACTGGGTGCGAGAGGCGGAGAAGTTCACGCCCGCATTGACCGGCAAGCTTTACCGAGATTGCAATCGCGACGAAGTGATCCAAAACGCAGGCCCGGGCGACTTGCTGATCGTCAGCTACCAATTGCTACAGCGTGACGCCAAACGTTTTGCCTCCCGCGCGTGGCACACGTTGGTGCTCGATGAAGCTCAGTTCATCAAGAATTCGCAAACCAAAACTTCGCAGGCCATTCGCACGATCCAAGCCGACTGGCGATTGGGATTGTCAGGGACGCCACTGGAGAACCACCTGGGCGAACTTTGGAGTTTGTTCCGCACGCTCAGCCCCGGACTGCTGGGATCTTGGCAACGATTCCGAAGCCGCTTTGCCGAACCCATCGAACGCCACGGCGACGCCGACCGACGCGAATCGCTGGCCCGGCTCGTGCGTCCGTTTGTGTTACGACGAACCAAGGACAAGGTGCTCAAGGAACTACCACCTCGCACGGAGATCACCCTGCGTGCGGAGCTGTCGGCGCCGGAAAGAAAACTGTACGAAGACGCTCGCTTGGCCGCGTTGGCCGAACTGACCACCGGTGGAGCCGCTCCCAATCACGAAGGTCGTCGACGCATCCAGACATTGTCTTGGCTGACCCGACTGCGACAATTGGCGTGTCACCCGTCGCTCGTGGAACCGAGCTGGAAGGGCACATCGTCCAAACTGCAATTGATGCTGTCGTTGGTCGACGAGCTTCGCGAAGGCGATCACCGGGCATTGGTCTTCAGCCAGTTCGTCAAGCACCTCAACGTCGTCCGAAACGCATTGGACGAACGCGGCATCACCTACCAATACCTCGACGGTGCCACACCATCGCATGAACGCCAGCGTCGCGTCGATGCGTTTCAAAACGGTGAAGGCGATCTGTTCCTGATCTCGCTGAAAGCGGGTGGAACGGGCTTGAACCTGACCGCCGCTGACTATGTGTTGCACTTGGATCCATGGTGGAATCCAGCCGTGGAAGACCAAGCCACCGACCGTGCCCACCGCATCGGTCAAGAACGCGCGGTCACGGTTTACCGATTGGTCGCTGAGCGAACGATTGAGGAGCAAATCCTTCAACTGCACGCTGACAAACGTGAATTGGTGGCGGGCGTTCTGGACGGAACCGACGCGGCAGCCAAACTGCAAACGCAAGACTTGATCGACCTGATCAAAACCGAAATGTCTTGACCGCGATTCAGTTGGTATCGCACCAATTCACAAGTCGATGACGACCGAACGCCGCACCGGATTGGTCTCGCCATCCGGTGGCTTGACGGGTCATGAGCTTGCAAAGATCGCCTTGCCTTCGCAGAGCCACACCGCACTGCAACGCATACTGCCTGGCATGTCCGTGGATCCCACCAATGTGCAAAGCCGCGAGTTGGGGCACCCGGCTTTCCCCGTGATTGGCATCGACTTTGCGGCCTGTGTTCTCCTGAATTCACGCACTGTGCAGAAAACGCAGTGTCAAATTGTGACCCCAAAAGGAGACCGAAATGACAAAGCGAATTCCAACACGAAAACGTCTTGCTCTCGCCATCGCCGCCGGCTTGATCACTCCCGCCGCAGCCACTTCCACCGCCCATGCCGGTTTCGGCTGGGAATGGGAACACGGTTCCCCATTCTACGAAGACGATGCGTGGTACGACGTCAGCGAATGGTTTGACGGAAACGATTACAACCCAACCGATGAAGCCATCGGACGCTGGGACAACGAAACGTACGATGCAAGCGAAGCCGTGACGTCTGGCGATGCAGACAACGACATCAACTGGACCGAGAACGACCACGGCTACTATGCCGACACGGAGAGCGGTGACACTTGGTTCTACGATTACTACGACTACGGGTATTCGGACTACGGTGACGCCGATGACGACGGCAACTACGACTACACATCCAACTACTACGACTACGACAACGATGGCGTGTACGACGCGTTTGCCTCCTACACGGACACCGATGGCGATGGCGTGTTCGATGACGCGACCTATGTGTCGTTTTCGGACGATGGCGGCAACGACCAATCGCAACGAGAGGCACAGCAGAAAGCTGACCAACAGAACCCTTCAGCGAAGAGTCAAAGCTTTGCCGGTCGCATCACGCGAGCCAAGCAAGTGAAGACTCCTGCCACCACCAACGTCGTGGTGGAACTTCAAAATCAAGACAAGGGTCAATCGATGATCGCGGACCTTGGTCCCGCGGACAAACTCGACCGAATGCCGCAGCTCAATGACCGGCTGACCGTGAAAGGCACGCCGTTCAAGACAGGCGAGCGCGTTGTGTTGTTGTCTCAGACGATCCAGCACGAAGGCCAGCAAATGCAGGTTGAACGCAGCGGTCGTGAGTACAAGGGCAACGTGCAAAGCACGAAGACCGTGAAGATCAACAATCAGGAACGCCAACTCGCAAAGCTAAGCACTGACAACGGCAAAACGATGTTGGTGGACTTGGGATTGAAGAGCAAGCTGGACAAAAACATCACCGAAGGCAGCCAGATCACCGTGACTGGTCCCGCCATCCAGGTGAAAGACCGAGTAATGCTGCTTGCCAATCAAGTCACGCTGGACGGTGACACGATCGACATCACGCGAATGGCGAAGAAGTGAGCCCGCGGACATGTCCACCAATAAAATATCGCCAATGCGTCCGAGCTATCTCGGACGCATTTTTTCGTGCTCCGATTATGGAGCATGCAATGGATGGCTACGTTTGCACGTCGCTTCTCGAAGCGTGACCAACCGAGCGGCCGCAGACTGCCAGCTTCGATTGGCGGTGCTGAATCCCCCGCAAGCTACTTGCGTTGACCGACAATCCGTAGAAGAATGTTTGATCGCAGTATGTTTGCGTTTTCTTCCCCCTCTCTTAATGAGTCATCGTCATGTCGCGATTCTGCTATTCAACCATGTTTGCATTGGGCCTCATCTTCTCGACCGCCGGTTGCGGTGGCGGAAGCAACGAAGTGATCGAAGACACTCGTACGCCTGCGGAAATCGAGCAAGAGCAAGCTGAGTACGAACAACAAATGGAAGAATCAATGAACACGGGCACCAACAGCTGATCAGCCATTTCAAATGGTTTCGATTGCTCACGGCGTTGATTGATGGCTAGTCGCAAAAATCGTTTGTCCCCTGCTGTCTCAACGCCCGCGAGTCCCGAGGCTGCACCTGCAGCGAAGAACCGTTTCTCTTTCGCGGTTCTCTTAGCGAGCATTTGTGGGCTCGCTTTTTTTCTGCGCCTCGTGAATGTCCTGCAGACCGACGAGGTGCCCACGATGGTGCGTCTGCTGGGCGACGCCAGGGGCTATTTCGAATGGGCTCTGCGAATCAGCGAAGGTGAATGGTATGGATCGGAAACGTTCTACCAAGCTCCGCTGTATCCCTATTTCCTGGCGGTGATCATCTCGATCTTTGGCCCCAGCGTCACCGCGATCCGATTGGTCCAGATGATGCTTGGTGTCGCCGGCGTGGGGC
Organism: Rhodopirellula halodulae; assembly: GCF_020966775.1. Classification (NCBI taxonomy): domain Bacteria; kingdom Pseudomonadati; phylum Planctomycetota; class Planctomycetia; order Pirellulales; family Pirellulaceae; genus Rhodopirellula; species Rhodopirellula halodulae. The sequence continues at coordinate 272,740 of NZ_JAJKFV010000004.1, forward strand.
TCATCGGGCTGACTGGCCGCAAGTTATTCTCGGACAAAGTCGGTTTGCTTTCCGCGGGCATGCTGGCGATTTACCCTCCCGCCATCTATTACGACGGAATCATTCAAAAGACGGCCCTGGCGACGTTTCTGCTGTGTCTCTTTGTGACCGCATGCAGTTTCCTCCAGGTGTCAAAACGCCCGTGGCATGCTGTCGTGGTCGGCATCTCACTCGGACTGCTGGTGATCACCCGGGAAAACGCCTTGCTATGGACGCCGTTGATCCCAGCGTGGATCTTGCTGGGGATCTCAGCGGACATGAGAAAACGCTGGGCCATCGTCGGCTGCTATGCGATCGGAATCGCCGCGGTGCTCATGCCCGTCGCAGCCCGGAATGCTTCGCTGGGTGGTGAATGGTCGCCGACCACATTCCAAGCCGGCCCGAACTTCTACATCGGCAACAACCTGCTCGCCAGCGGAATCTACATCCCCCTGGTGCCAGGACACGAGACGCCAATGCATGAACGGGCGGACGCTCAACGTTTGGCAGAAGAATCTGTTGGGCATGAGCTCTCCGCACGCGAGGTCTCACGGTTTTGGATGTCGCGAGCCTGGGCTGAGATCCGAGAAGCCCCCGGTCGCTGGCTGCAATTGATGATCGCCAAGTCATTCATGGTGATCAATCATTACGAAGTGCCCGACGTCGAAAGCATGTACATCTTTCGCGACTATTCGGCGGCATTGCAACTCAGCCGGCTCTGGCATTTTGGAATCCTGTGTCCACTCGGCTTGTGGGGAGTGATTGCGACTCGTCAACGCTGGCAAGTGTTGTGGCTGCAGTACCTGCTGCTGCTCTCGATGATTGCCGCCGTGGTGTTGTTTTTCATCTTGGGTCGGTATCGGAATCCTGTTGCAGTTCTGCTGATTCCGTTCGCTGCAGCGGGCGTGATGGACCTCTACCAACGCGTGCAAAACCGGGACTGGCGATCCGTCGGCATCGCCGGTTTGGTTTTGCTGCTCGCGGCAGTCGCGTGCAACATCACTGTGCACGAGGAACAATCGCTGCAGGCCGGATGCTACATGAACATGGGCATCTCCGCCGCAAAGGCCGGTGATTTGCAAACTGGAATTCGTTTGCTGCACCAAGCCATCGCTGAGTTCCCAGAAATGGCGGAAGGCTACCTCAATCTTGGCCGCGCTTACATGCTCAGCGGCCAGCCCGGTCGGGCTGCGCAGTGCTTTCAAAACGCCCTGACCCTGGACCCGCGCCTGGTGGAAGTCCATTCTCAACTCGGCGAAGCACTGGAGATGTCGGGCTACCGGGAAGCCGCGATCCAACAATACGAGCGTGCCCTGATGGTCGATCCATCTGACCCGAGAGCGACCGAAGGCCTGCAACGTAGCCGCTGACGCATTCTGCTGCGAATCTATACCTGCTCACTTTTCGCACGCCGGTGATTAATTCTCCATTGTGGCGAAACTCAGAAAAATTATGCCCCACAGCGTCGACGAAGACTGGTAGGGTCAGAGCCTTCTAGGGGGTTCTGCCCCGTTGATACATCTATTCTTTTCTCGGAGAGTCTTCTATGTCGAGATCTCGTACGTCTCGCCAGGGTTTCACGTTGGTGGAATTGCTGGTCGTCATCGCCATCATTGGCGTTCTGGTTGGACTGCTGTTGCCGGCCGTTCAAGCCGCACGTGAAGCTGCACGTCGCATGTCCTGCAGCAACAATTTCAAACAAATCGGTCTTGCGATTCACAACTATCACTCGGCCTTCAACCAAGTTCCAACGAACGGAACCGGTTCGAAGCGAGAGATTTCAATGACCAACGCCACGAACCAGAGCAACCGACTGTTCCTGAGCTGGTTGGTTCCCATCCTGCCTTACATCGAACAACAAGGCATGTGGGAATCGATCTCGAACCCCAGCCAAGTCAACGGCACGTGGCCAGCGATGGGCCCATGCCCATGGCAAACTCAGTACGAGCCTTGGGTCACGCAAATCCCAGCCTACCGCTGCCCAAGTGACGGTGCCTCTGCCAGCGGCCCCGGCCAGTTGGCACGATCGAACTACGCCTGTTCAGTCGGCGACGCGGTTGACCGCGCTCACAACGGTGGGATCAACGATTTTGGTTTCTTTGGAAATCGAAATGATCGCGATGAGAACTGGGCCGTGACTCGTGCGCGTGCTGCTCAACGTGGTTTCTTTTGGAATCGCAACAAGACCCAGTTCCGCGACGTCCTGGACGGTCTGTCGAACACCATCGCTGCTGGCGAAGTGCTCACTTCGGGCGGGAAACGTGAAATCAGCGCAGAGTTCGTTCGCAACATCACAACGATGCTGAACCCGAACGACACAATCTTGATTCCAGCTCGCTGTGCGCAGGGAGCTCACATCGATCCAACTCGTCCTCAGTTCTACGACCCAAGTGCCACAGTCAGCGGCAGCCTGTCGCAAGCCAAGCATTCACGTTGGGCTGACTCGCGACCATATTACACGGCGTTCCACACTATTCTTCCGCCCAATAGCGCAAACTGTGTCCACGCGAATAATGACGGAAACCACTCTGGGGTGATCTCGTCGGCTGGTAGCCGCCACACTGGTGGTGCTCACGTGCTGATGGGTGACGGTGCGGTCAAGTTCATCACCGACAGCATCGATACCGGAAACCTCGAATCGCCAACTGTCTGCCGGAATGGGCCGGGCCTGCCCGCAGGGTCACAAAGCCCATACGGCTTGTGGGGTGCGCTAGGAACGCGTGATGTGAAAGAAGTCATCGACGAAGAGTTCTGATCCCCGGTTCACCCGTCTTCAGTTAATCGAAAACCTCGTTCGCTCACGGCGAACGAGGTTTTTTCATACACCCACCCGAATGGAAAAAAGCAACAACCCCTCAAAGCATCACCGGCTGCCAATATCCACCAGTCACAAATCGCCATCCCCCCTCGCAACCTCCACCGCACCGCTAAAACGCTCATTTGTCGCAAGATGCCAGTGACAAGGAATCTCAATCCACCAATGTCGCCGAACCCGCCATAAACACCCCTAGCCTGGCACCGCTTCAGGGTTCGTCGGAATAGCAAGTGCATTCGATCGGTGAATGTCAGCACGGTCGAAACTTGATTCGGACCCCAGTGTTCCTTACAAGAGCCGAACCCGCATCGAAATTATCAAAGGAGCGCAAAAACACCTTAACCTGGTGTTTTTTCAAATTGCGACTCCCCAAGCCGCATCGTTTTGTCTAATCTTCATGCTCTTTCTGAAGGAATTTCCCTTCGTTTTGTCCAAAGCCTTTTCTAGGAGCTTCTTTTTATGCCGAGAACTCATAAGTCCCGGTCAGGTTTCACACTCGTGGAATTGCTGGTTGTCATCGCCATCATCGGCGTGCTTGTCGGTCTGCTTTTGCCAGCCGTTCAAGCTGCCCGTGAAGCCGCACGCCGCATGTCCTGCAGCAACAATTTCAAACAAATCGGACTCGCAATCCACAACTACCACAGTGCTTTCAACCAAGTTCCAACGAACGGAACTGGGTCGGCACAGGTGCCGAGCATGACCAATGCGACGAACCAAAGTAACCGTTTGTTTTTGAGCTGGTTGGTCCCGATCCTGCCTTACATCGAACAACAAGGCATGTGGGAATCCATCTCAAACCCCAGCCAAGTCAATGGCACGTGGCCAGCGATGGGTCCATGCCCATGGCAGACTCAGTACGAGCCTTGGGTCACGCAAATCCCAGCGTACCGCTGCCCGAGCGACGGCGGATCAGCAAGCGGCCCAGGCCAACTGGCACGTTCTAACTACGCTTGCTCCGTGGGTGACGCAGTCGACCGCGGTCACAATGGTGGGGTCAACGATTTTGGCTTCTTTGGAAACCAAAACAACCGCGATGAAGACTGGGCTGTGACTCGGGCTCGCGCGGCTCAACGTGGATTCTTCTGGAACCGAAACAAGACTCAGTTCCGGGATGTCCTTGACGGTCTTTCGAACACCGTCGCTGGTGCGGAAGTTGTCACCTCCGGCGGCAAACGAGAAATTAACGCCGACTTCGTGCGGAACATCACGGATATGCTGAATCCAAACGAAACGATTCTGATCCCGGCTCGCTGTGCGACCGGTGCTCACATCGACCCAGCTCGACCTCAATTCTACGCTCCTGGAGCCAACGTCAGCGGAAGCCTGTCGCAAGCCAAGCACTCCCGTTGGGCTGATTCCCGTCCGTTCTACACCGCCATTCACACAATCCTTCCGCCAAACGGAGCGAACTGTGTTCACGATGGTGGCGACGGCAACCACTCGGGCGTGATCTCATCTGCAGGTAGTCGTCACTCTGGTGGGGCTCACGTGCTGATGGGTGACGGTGCGGTCAAGTTCATCACCGACAGCATCGACACTGGAAACCTCGAATCTCCCACCGTTTGTCGCAACGCTCCGGGACTTCCGGCTGGTTCGCAAAGCCCTTACGGCCTTTGGGGTGCACTCGGTACGCGTGACGTGAAAGAGGTCATCGACGAGGAATTCTGATTCACAGAGTCTTCTCAGTCTGAAATTACGTGGAACCTCGTTCGCCGCTGGCGGACGAGGTTTTTTGATGTGCACAGGCACGTTTTGATACGATGGCCCGGTCGATTCATTCCATGCCTCACCCACAACCGAAACCGCCAGCAAGACGTCCAGCCTGCGCGAAGCAAGCTTTGACTGCTCTCCCATTGACTGCTCTTCCCAATGTCCGACGAAGGCTCTCCCTGTCAGCAAACCCCGGTCACGTTAAGCGTCAAGAAACGAATCTTGTTCAGCCTTGTTGTGGTCATCAGCTTTTTCTGTGTCGCTGAGATTACGTTTCGTGGCCTGGAATTGATCTGGCCACCACATGATGTCGACCTGGGCTTGGGATTCAATCGTGACAGTCGAGTCTTTGTTGAATCGCCAGTTGATGCGGACCGGATGGAAACGGATCGAGCCAAACGCGTCAGCTTTGTCCGCCAGCGGTTTCAACGCGACAAGCCATCCAATGCCTTTCGGATTGTGGCACTGGGCGGATCATCAGTGAATCAGCTCGAACCGCAATTCAAGCGACTCGAAAACGAACTGAGTACCGAGACCCAGACGGTCGAAATTATCAATTGCGGTGGCTTCGCCTACGGTAGCCATCGGCTGGTGCTGGTTCTTCGCGAAATGCTGAACTACGACCCCGATTTGATTCTGCTTTACACGGGACACAACGAATTCGAAGAGGTGGAGCAGCTCTCATTGTCTGGCGTTGAACACCTTGCCATCGAACGCACCATCAGCCACTCAGCCATCATTCGTTTCATTCGCGATCGCCGGACGGACTATGAAATCAGTCGCCTGGAACGCGAACACAACCAACGTCTGCTATCACGCGAAGAACCGGTCAGCGAAACAAACTTCGCCCGCGCGTGGTCACATGATTTTGACCAGGACGATGTTCGCGAACGGATGGAAAGTTACGAGCACAATTTGCGCGTGATGCTCACCACAGCAAAAAAAAGAGACATCCCCGTCATCATGGGCACCGTGTCATCGAACCTCTTGATGCCCTACCTGCCCCAAGAAGCGGCCACGCGATACCGGGACGTGTACGAGTTATGGAAAACGGAATCCATCGAACCCGGATTGCAGCTCGCCAATGAGATCTTGGCGGAAACTGCCGGCCGGCATCAGTGCAGCGAACTGGAGAACAACATTCTCCGCCGTCTCGCGGATGAATTCTCAGTCCCACTGATAGACATTGAAAGTGCGATTGCAAAGCAAGAGCCACATGGCATCCCCGGGGAAACACTGTTCGATGATCATTGCCACCTGAACTCGGCCGGTCGCGACATTTGGGCGTCGCAATTCGCCCCCGAAATTCAAAAGGTCCTCTCAGCCTCTCGGATGCCTTGAGCATCCTCGCCGTTCGGCAGGAGGCAGCGAGACTATCGCGAGCCTTGAAGGCTCTCTAAATAACGCTGGGTTGCCGCTTCATCAATGCGGATTTTGTGATCACGCAGTGGCGGAAAAACATCGCCTTCAACGCTCTCCAACCGTAGGTTTTCAGTCGAACGACGCGGCATATGACAGTCGATACAGTTGGACCCGAAGTCCACACCCTCCTGTGGATAATATCCACAATCACTTTCGTTTTCGTGGCAAGTCATGCAGCGGTTCGAGAACAACTGGTCGTCGCCACGCTCATTGTGGTGCGGGTCGTGACAATCCACGCAAGTCATTTGCGATTGCTGGAAACACACGCTTTCCGCCAATCGGTTCAGCTGATTGCTGGTGTGAACGCTGTTCTTCGCATCCTGCTGATTGTCCGGCGGAAAGTAATGATCCTCCAGCGGATCTCCAGGACGAAAACTCAAAGCATCGCCCTTCAACTCCCTTGAACCACCGTGGCACTGGCCGCAAATGTCCATTTGCAGCTTCCTGTCCAGGTCAGCCGGGTTGGTGATTGCCACCGCATTCTCTGCGTCACGATGGTCACGGTGATGGTTCACATGCCCTTCAGCGGGCCCATGACACCGTTCGCAAGTCACGCCCAGGATCAACGAACCGGGTGTGTAACGATTCCGGTTGCCGCGATAGTCGAAGTAGGTCAAGTGGCAGTCCAGGCATCGCTGCGGAATCGGTCGAGCGTACGCCGCGTCACCGTCAATGTATCCCGGACTATTGATCCACTGATCACCGTCCGTGATGTGCGTCACATTATGCTGATACAGCCGGTCTCGGTGCCAATAGAGATACGTCTGGGCCATTTTTGATGATCCCATGATGATTTCCATCGGGACCTCGAAGCTCCAATCAAAGAAATGCACCTGTTGGAGAAACTCATTGCCCCGATGAATCATCTCAAACGAAACGTTGGGGTCCGACGTTTGAAAACCGTTGAAGCCTTTGTCGAACCGGCCGTCGATCGTCTGTTCGTTCACCGGGCGACTGGTCTTGTAGTGCCCCGTCGCCAAAAAGGAATGGTACTTTTCCTCGTGGCATTCCTGGCACGCTTCTGCGCCCACGAACCCGGGGTTCTCTTCGACCGGCGTTTCATCCGTGCTCTTCTCTGGACGGTAGCCGGGCTGAAAGGGAATCTCCACTCCGCCGCCGTCTTCGTACTTTCCAACGAACCAAACCTTGCCTTCTGGGATCAGGCTCACCACCATGTCGGACGAAGGCTCGGTTCGAACCGGAGCGACGGCTTCGCTCGCCTCTTGTTGCTGTCGTTCTCGAACCAAATCGCGAATCAGTTCATCCTCTGGATGTTCCTGCACCGATTGGCGAATCACCCAACCGGCGCCAACCACAACCAAAATGATGATGAGCCCGCGTTTCAAGTTCAACGTTACCGTTCCTACTTCCTAGTTCCACCCACCCCAACCAGAGAGCCGACACAATCATCCGCTCTTGGACAGCAATCCGGTCAGCACCGGTTGAATCAACAGGACGCTGCCCCGACACAACGGCCAAGTGGTGTTTGCTTTGCCCACCACGACCTGTCATTCTAGCTGACACGCTGCTCTCGCCAAACGCACGAAATGTGCAGAGGTGGTGAAAGGCCGTTTAACCTTCGGTCTTGGCTGGGATCAGATTCACGACGGTTTGGATGACTTCGCCGATTGTCATGACTCGGGCGTATCGGTCTCGCAGCGTTGCCAAGGTGGCGTTGTGAAGTTCGGGTGTCACGGTCGCACAACAATCCTCGACGACGGTGACGAGGTACCCCAGGTCACACGCGTCTCGGACGGTCGTCTCGACACACTCATTGGTGTAGACGCCCACAACGAACAAGGCCTCGATGCCCAGGTTTTTCAGCACGTAGTGCAAGTTGGTTGAACTAAACACACCACTCGCGGTTTTGTTGATCACAATCTCGTCGCGATCAGGCAGCGGAGCGACCTCTTCCAAAAACTCCGCTTCATGCGAACCGGGAGCCGCCAGCAAATTCAGGCGTTTGTGCCCTTTTCCGCGATCACGGCCGTCTTTGGTCAACGATTGAATTCGCGTGTGAATGACTTCCAAATTGCGTCGCCGAAACGCTTCTTGAAGCCGCCGAACATTCGGGAGCACCGTCTGTTGCAAACGATCGAAGTAATACTTCTGACCCTCGGGGGATACACCGTGATTGTTCCCTTCGGCGAACACACCGCACCCCGGTGCCGCATCCAGGTACTGCAAATCGATGCAAAGAAGAGCCGTGTGACGCCCAACCAAAAACTCACCGTGAGCCGGGTTGTCAACGAACGATTCCTGATAAATTTCGCGAAGCGGATCGGGGTGATTGTCTTGGGGTGCAAATTCATTCATTTCAGGCGTGGTTCCATCAGTCCGTGGTGCCGGAGAGTTCAGCGAGCGAGTGCAGCAAAACGTTAGCACCTGCTTCGATGTCTTGCCATGCGGTCCATTCCGCCGGCGAATGGCTCTGCCCCGATTTGCTGGGAACAAAGATCATCCCGACGGGAATCATCCGTCCCATGATCTGCGCATCGTGTGCAGCCCCGCTGGGCATGATCTCGTAATCCAGTTCCAATCGCTCGGTCTGTTTGCGAATGGTCTCCACCACACTCTCGCCGCAAGTGACGGGGCTGATCAAACTCTTCTGTTCAAATTCGAACATCAGACTTCGCCGCCGGGCAATTGCGGACAGTGCTTTTCGAAATGCATCGGCCAATTCGTCCAAGACTTCCATCGATGTGTCACGGACGTCCAAGGCGAACTCAACCAATCCCGGCACCGTGTTCGTTGCGCCCGGCAAGATCTGTGCTTTGCCGATCGTCGCACGACTGCGGTCGCTGCCATTTTCTTCCAGGATGCGTGGCACCTCGTGGGCGAAATCAGCCAATCCCATGAATGCATCGTGTCGCATGTCCATCGGAGTCGTGCCGGCATGATTGGCTTCACCTTTCAGTCGAACTGACCACGTGAACAATCCCGTGATTTGATCCACCACACCGACTGATTTATGCAAACAATCCAAGACGGGACCTTGTTCGATGTGCATTTCCAGATAGCAGTGCAAGGTCTCCGGATCGCGGGCCGCATCCAGTGCCGCGACGGGATCGTAACCGTGCCGCGACATTTCATCATGCAACGGAACCCCGTTCATGTCCGTCATCGTGGCGATCATTTCGGGGTTGATCTGACCGCACAGCGACTGAGACCCGAACATTCCACCGAACCGCCCTTCCTCGTCACTGAAGGCAATCAGTTCGATCGACCGTTGATTCTCAAATTCTGCTTCACGCAGACACCGCAAGCACTCCAGTCCGGCGACCACACCCAACGTTCCATCCAGTGCACCCGCACACGGAACCGTATCGATATGCGAACCGACCAAGACCTTTGGCGCATCCGTTTTCCCCGTCAGTTCCGCCGAGACATTGGCCGCCCCGTCCAACGAATGATCAAAGCCTGCCGCCTGTATCCGGTCGATCAACCAACGCTTGCCTTCGATGTCGGCATCGGTGAACGCCATCCGGTAGATCCCATGATCTTCCGCATTTCGTCCGATTTGTGACAGTTCCAGAATGTCTGCTTTGATCCGTTCCAAATTGACTCGCATTGCCATCAGTCCACCGCCGGCAATGGCAAGTTCTCAACATACTGACCATGCAGCATATGCAACTGCAGAACATGGTTGATGACGATGTCGTTTCGACGCGCGATCGTGCCATCGGTTTCTTTCCAAGCATCATCGATGAACGACATCAACTTTCCGTGGTCCAAGAATCCGACTGACGAAACCCGCGAAGGCGTCAACCAATGATCGATCATCTCCTGCACCGCAGCACGTTTGACCGGATCCGTGTGTGCGGGCGGAGCCATGAAAGCGAACTTCTTGCGTTCATAAAGCTCGCGAGGCAAGACATTGACCATTGCTTCGCGGAGCACCCATTTTTCCACGCCATCGCGAATTCGAATGTTCGGCGGGATCTTTGTCGCGTACTCGGCAACATGGTGATCGAGGAAGGCGGGTCGGGCTTCCATGCTGTTCGCCATGTCCATTCGGTCGCCGCCCCAGGTCAAAATTTGGCCCTCGAGCATCGTCTTGCTCCACGTGTACTGCGACACATCCAGCGGATGCCGCCCACGCACCTGCGCCGGATCGATCGCTCCAGCCACCGCACCCACCGGGTCGTATTCCTGAAGCATCTGCGACATGGACGACGAAAGAATGGGCTGGAACCGTTTGAGAACCAACATCCAAGGTTGAATCCACGACGGGGTGAACCCACACAAATCCTGCCAAGCGGCGTGCTGCATGTCTTCTTCCGCCAGGATCGCACCGGCGAAGATGCCGCCTTCGTCATCGCGCCCCAACCAATCGCGTTTGAAGAACGGATAGCCGCCGAACAGCTCGTCGCTGCCTTCACCGGTGATCACCGCTTTGTAGTTGCACGCCCGAACGCGGCGACTCATGTGCCACTTCGCGACCGCCAACGTGTTGTAGAACGTTCGCTCGGCGTGCCAAGTCGCTCGCTCAAACGCTGGTCCATAAAGCTCCTTTTCGGTCAGCCTCAACAACTCTTGCTCAGCCCCGGTCCGTTCCGCCATTCGTTTGGCGATATTGGACTCGTCATACTCATCGCTATCGAACGCGATGGTGAAGGCCTTCACGGGAGACTGCTGCAGCGTGTTGGCCAAACCAAGAATGGAACAACTATCGATGCCGCCGGACAAGTAACAGCCAACCGGCACGTCGGCTTCCAATCGTGCGGCAACCGCATCGATCAATCGATCCTGCACCCCCTGCACAAACGGAGCGGGATCCGCGTTCTCATCGTGCGAATCTGGAAACTCCAAATCCCACCAGCGTTTCGATTGAACCTCCAGCGAGCCCCCCCGTTTCTGCACGATCAACATGTGCCCCGGCAACAACGCTTGGACGCCTTCGAACGCCGTGCTGCCAGGCACCATCACCTGCATCATTTGGTGAATGGCGGCCTTCGGACACAAGCGAGGCTCGATGTCGGGATGCTGAAGAATGGATTTGACTTCCGATCCCCACACAAACCCATTGTCGTTGACCGCGTAATAAAGCGGTTTGATTCCGAAACGATCGCGGATCAGAACGAGTCGCTCTTTTCGGTCATCGTAAAGCACGACCGCGAATTCGCCACGCAGGTGGTCGACCATCGCCAAATCATGCTTCAAATACAACGGCAGCGTGATCGCGCTATCGCTTTTGCCGTTGCAGACATAGTTCTCACATGCCAGTGCGGTGCGAATGCGTTTGTAGTCATAAAGCTCGCCGTTGACCGTGACCGCATAGTCACCATCGTCCGTTTCGATCGGCTGATGACCACACGCCAGCCCGATGATTGACAATCGAGTATGCCCCATAGCCAACCCGCGCTCGCGAAAAAATCGGCTGCCGCGTTCGTCGGGGCCTCGGTGATCGAGCACGTCCAACATGCGATCCAAAGAGAACCGCAATTCGCGTTCGTTCGTTCGAGAAGGATTCCAAAATCCGGTGATACCACACATAGAAACAGTTGGTGTTTCGAAGAAATTCGAGAGTGAGTGTGCGGGCAAAACCATGCCCGCATCAATGAAGGCCACAACGTCTGAACGCAGGCGTGACGCAGAAAGATCGCCAAACCGGGTTCACTTGGCAGTTAGATGCCGCTGATCTTGTCGGTGCGATCGAGAATGGCTGCCAGCAAGGCTTGGCGTACAAATACCGCGCCAGCGGCTTGAGCGAAGTAAAGATTGTGATCCGTTTCGTCCAGGTCTTCATCCAATTCCGCGTTGCGCGCGAGTGGGTGCATGACCACCGCTCCCGGTTTGAACGGGCTGGCCGCATTCAAACTGTGGCGTGCGTCCAGGTTTCGATAGCTGTCACCCAAAAACGCGATGGAGTTGACATAAACCACATCCAATTCCGGCAAGACTTCTTGCACGTCGTTGGTGATTTCGATCGGTATTGGCGACTGTTCGATCGGCTCCGTCAAATCCAATCCAACCGGGTCGGCCATCTCGCTGATCAACGTGATCTTGCTGACCGCTCCGGTGAACATGAGCGCCAGACGCAGGAAGCTCTTAACAGCTCGCATGGATCCTGGCGTTCCGATGATTCCCAAGTGCACGCGTTTTTCAGGCGGACAATCCACCGAATGCAACTGTGGTCGCCATTTCAACAACGCATACCAATCAATCAAAGCTTGCGTCGGATGATGTCCGGAACCATTGCCCGCATTGATCAGCGGACGTTGCAAATTCTTTCGGATCTCGTCCATGCTGTTCGTGTCGGGGTGTCGCATGATCACGACGTCACCGTAGGTGTTGAACATTTCTCCGATGTCGGCCAGCGATTCCCCTTTCGCAATGCCGGTGACTTGCCCATCCGGCACGGACAACACCTTGCCATCCAGTCGCTGGACCGCACTTTCGAACGACAATCGCGTTCGAGTGCTTGGCTCGAAGAACGCCGTGATAGCGATTTTGCCATCCAGTGGCTTGTCCATCTCGACGTTGCGTGACTCCAGCAACGCGGCCAATTGAGCGATCGCCAAGACCGTTCGCCGGTCAAACTGTCGCGGGTTCACGATGGATTGCCCGGCCAAATCCTTGAGCTTCTCACGATCGATTCGGCCATCGAACGCATCCAGCAGCGACAGCGGCGAAAGCTGTCGCCCTTTGGAATTGGACGCAGCGGCATCCAATGCCGCGGACACTTGTTGGTTTGAAAGAGAGTTCATGGGGTTACCAGATCTGCTTGTCCCGCAAGTCAATCCACAAAAATCCGATTAGCACCGCCACGCCAAGCACACAAAGTACCAGACTGCCAATCACAAGTAGCTGAAAAAAGAAAACGGAAAACACGGCTCAGTCCTCCGCCAAAGTTTCGAAATGGAAATCACCGGGCCAAATTCGGCAGCAAATCGCGAAGGTCACTCCTGAAACCGCCGAACCGATCAACGAAGCCGTGAACCATCCGATCGTGAAATACGCCACCAAACCGATCACGCTACCCAGCACCATCGACGCGCATGCCGCCTGGGAACTGGCTCGCCGCGAATACAAACCACACAAAATGGGCCAGATACAACTGCCAACCATCGGGCCCGCGAAAAACAGAACGGTTGCCAGGGTTCCGACGTTCTGCAGCGCCGCGATCCAAGCGATCGCTCCCAACACGATGATCGCAGCCGCCGACCATTGACGCTTCGTTCGGTCCTCGGCGGCTTCGCCTCCAACTCGTTTGTGAATCGGTTCCGCGATGTCATTGACGATCAAATCTGACGTGGCCGCCAACAAACTATCGATGCTGGACGCCAACGAACAAAAGACGACAACAAAAACCAGCAACGCACCGCCCGTTCCCAACAACGTCGCGGCGACCAGAGGCCCCGCCGTGTCAGGCTCGCTGATTCCAATCCCCAACGACGGCGCGGCCAATCCAAGAAATCCCGCGACAATTGGAACGGGCAACCACAACACGCCGCCCAATGCATACGCCTTGGGACCGACGCCTTCTCGCATGGCGAAGGCTCGGCTCCACCACACGTTGCTGTGAAAGATCTCCCCAAACCCGAACAGCATGTTGTTGAACAAAGCCATCAACGCCGCGGGGAAGAACGCGGAAAGCAACATCGGTCGTTCGGTTCGGAGGTCTTCGTGAATTTCCGCCAGATCGACTTGTGTGAGCACGGCAATCGCCACGACCACCAAACCGGCCAGAATGATCAGGCTCTGAATGAAGTCCGTTCCGATCACCGCGTACATTCCGCCAAACAAGGTGTAGGCCACGCAAACCACCACCACGACCGTCATTCCGACCTCGTAAGGAATGCCTGACAACACGTTCAGCAATTTCCCGCCGGCCATCGACATCGATACCAACCAAGTCACCGCGTAGAACAGCGAGATCAACAAGAACGGAATCGTCCCCATCCATCCATACCGACGACGCATGAACTCCACGGCGGTATAGCCAGTCGGCATCAACTGCCGAATCCGTCCGCTCATCGGTGCAAACGCGAACAGTCCAAAGCTGGCGGTGGAATACGCGACGGCACCCCAAATCCCCAATTGCAATGCGTACTGCGGAGCCAACATGGTCGTATTGGAGGTGATCCAGGTTGCCACCGCGGTCGCGGTTCCCATGGCCAGGCCCACGTTTCGGCCGGCCACAGCAAAACCGTCGTAGGACTTCGCTTGTCGCCCCCACCACCATCCCAGGGCGATCCACAACACGCCAAACAGCAGCAGCAATCCGTAGCCCGCTTCCGGACTCAAAATCGCTCCGCTTTCAGCAAACAAACCGATTCCGTTCACGATTCGCCCTCCCGGGTCTCGCTGTCCCGAACCACGCTGACCCGGACCTCACTGTCCGTTGAGGCCAGCGCGAACGCATCGGAGCGGTACCTTCGCGTTCCGCTGGCAATCACGACGACGACCGCGAGAAACACGATGGCACCGACAATCAGCAATCCTGCGGCTTGTTCCAACGGCCAGTGCATCACAGCGACCGTGGCGGGAACGCCCGATCTCGCGATCACCTGCCCCGAGTCATCCATTGCCTGGACTTCATAGCGATAGATACCGTCGTTCAGTCCCGAGACAAACGCGATGGGCAAAGTTCCCTGATAAACCAATCGGGAAGTGGGATTGAACTCAGCGACCGCCGTCAAATCGACGTCTTCGCCTTCCAAACCAGCAACGGTTGCATCGGCTGGCAACTCCGCGACGCCGGTCTCGTAGACGTGGTAAGAGCCCTCGACGTCGTCCGGAAACTCAAACTTCCAGTTCAGTTTGAAATATCCCTCGCGGGAAACACCAAGACTCGCCGAATCAAACTCGACCACGTCGGTCGACAGCGAACCACTTGACGGTTCTTGACCGGTAACAGGCAATGCCTGAAAAGAAAGAGACCACCCCAAACACGCAAACCATGCGCAAATCATCAGGCGGAAGGACGAATTGCCTTCAAGGCAAAAGATATCTCAATCCCGTCGGGGTGACGCGAGCGGACCTGAGACGAACTCAGCCGGTTCACGATAGGACTCAAATTTCGAGTTAAGAGCCTATCAGATCGACGAAAACGAAGAAACCGCAGCCGACGCCGGAACGGCGAGGAGTCGTGAAATCTTCTCGAACGGATTGCGTGAACTGCGAACGGCTTTGCCGCGTGATGATGAGGTCAGGGCGATTGAAACATGCTGGCTTCCCAGATGAAGTCACGCTGTTTCAATCGAACGCGAGGCGGAATGATATCGACGACTTCCGCGTCACCGATCTTGTCGCCTTTCGAGACGAATTGAGTTTGGTCACCAAATCGCATGATGGCTCGCGAATCTTCTAACCCCGCAAACCCCAGAACTTGATAGCTGGATGCCTTGGTGGGTTGAGCGGATGTTGTGCTCGGAACATCGTCGTCCAAATAGAACGGATTCTTTCGCTCCGGAAACGGCGGATCGAACTTCTGGGCAGCTAACTGGGAGGAATCAGACGACTCCACGCCGATTTCCAAATCCGCCTGCGTGCGTTGGTCCTGCAAAGCCACTCGACGAATTGTTTCGATTGACTCGGGATCCACACCGCAGCCGGAGACGATTGCGAAGCCCAACACCAACGCGCCGATTCCGCGAAAATTCCGCGTCGGCGAAATGGGTCCGCTTTGAATGGTTGAAGACATTCGATTCGAAAACAACATCACCGAATCTCCACGGGCCGAACGTGAACCGGCGGATACATCGACGCGGTTGTCGCATCGGGTGCTGACATCCGATCGGCTCGCAAGGGCTCTCCCCAAGGGGACGAAGTCGTCCCCGAACGGAATCTTTCTTGAGCGATCTCGTTTTGCTGGATCAAATCTCGCAGCGAAGCCCCCACCTCCTCTTGGGCGATCGCGACGGCAGGCGACTCACGTCGAGCAGGAACTTTCAGCGACAACGGAATGGCCGAAGACACATCAGGTGCCGAGATCGCTTCCATTGCCTCCAATTGCACCGCGTCCGCATCCAACATCTCGCCAGCGTGAGGATGCGTTCCCGGAAACTTCAAGGAGCTCCCAGTGGGTGACAGATTTGGTTTCGACAAATTCGGGGCAGACAAGTTCGGTGCCGAGAGACTCTGCCCGTTTAACTGTCCGTTTGAATCGGGTGCATGCATGAATGCGTCGGTGGACGGTTCGATCGAATGCGTGATCGCACCGTCATAGGCATCCGGGTAAGCGACCTCAAAGGTTGAAATGCCCGTGCCGCCCAACATTTCCAATTCTCGCGTGCCGCCGTTCAGACGCGGACGCGGATGGTGGTTGGGACAGTTGATATCGTGACAGTA
Organism: Rhodopirellula halodulae; assembly: GCF_020966775.1. Taxonomy (NCBI): domain Bacteria; kingdom Pseudomonadati; phylum Planctomycetota; class Planctomycetia; order Pirellulales; family Pirellulaceae; genus Rhodopirellula; species Rhodopirellula halodulae. The sequence continues at coordinate 289,001 of NZ_JAJKFV010000004.1, forward strand.
CGGAGCCTGCGGACAGACCGATGCATACGGAATGCTGTCCAATTGCTTGGTCGCAACGCAATACGCTTGACGCGAACGAGCGTTTCCGTGGTCGTAGGGCGAGATGATCTCTGGTTTCAAGAAGACAATCAGCTCACTTTCGCGAACTTCCGTCGCATGACTTCGGAACAATTTCCCAACGTACTTCAAGTCACGCAGGTACGGCACACCGTTGACATTCTCGATCACGCGTTTCTGACGCAGCCCACCGAGCGTGAACATGTGACCGTTGGCAACACGCACGGTGGTCTCGGCTGTGCGGCTATCGATCACCGGATTGTTCTCGATCTCACCGACTTTGACGCTGTATTCCGGTTGGACCTTCAGCTCGATTGTATTGTCGTTGCTAATTCGCGGCGTGACTTTCAGGATGATGCCGGCGTCTTTGAATTCCACCTGAGCAAACACCACATTGCTGCTGCCTTCGGAGGGCTGCGCCGCGACGATTGGAATTTGCTGAACGATCTTGATCGATGCTTCCCGACGATCGATTGCGGTGATCGATGGATCGGCCAACAACTTGGCTTCGTCGCTGGAATCGAGAGCTCGCAACAACACACCGGTATCAAATGTGTCCGTCAACGTACGCACACCCAAGGTGGTGCCTCCGCTGCCCAGCGTTCCAAACGTCAGTGCGTTGGAAACATTGCCCGCCAAATCAGCCAGCGCCGATTCGTTTGTCGTGTTCAAACGAAAATCGCGTCCCCAATTCACGCCGAGTTCCTCGAGTTCCTCCAACCCGACGTCGTAGATCAACGCCGTGATGCGAACTTGTGCACGAGGAATGTCCAACTGCTTGAAGGCTTGCGTCGCCAAGTTCAGCTGTGCACGATTGCCCTTGATCATGATCCGGTTTTCAGCTTCGAACACGGCGACCACGGTGCCGTCACCGAGCGCTCCTTCCAGCGACTCCCGCATCTCCGACGCTTCGGTGTACTGAGGCGTCAGATAGATCAGGTTGGTCGCGTTGGCGTCGTAGTAGCTGTCGCCGGACGTTGCGTCGCCAGTCGATCCGGATGTGCCGGGGCCGATTGACTGTGTCAACGAGTCCGAGTTCCCCGACGGTCCGGTCATTGAACCCGACGGCTGCTGCGAACGCATCGTTTGCAACATGCTTTCGACGCGGTCAATGTTGACGGCGTTGTCGACGACCAACATCGCACTGCGTCCCACCGGTTGGATACGACCGCGATCGGACAACAACAATTGAGCCGCCGCGATGGTGGCCGTCATCTCTTCCGTGTCCGCCGCGCGAAAACGCAATGTGCGCGATTCAAACTCCGGACTGGCGGTTCCCACTTCATCCAGTGGCAACACCACCAAACTGTTCCCCGCGGCAATGTAGCCGTACCCCGAGGAAGTCAAGATCGCGGAAAGCACATCACGAAGCGGCGCGTCCTTGAAGACACCGGAAACGTTCCCGGAAACCTTCTCGCCAGCCACAATGTTGATGTTCCACAAATCCGACAGCAGGAAGACCACCTCCTGAAGCGACGTTTTGCGAAAGGTGATGCTGCCGCGTTGGTTCAGCACTTCATCCACCGACAGAGGCGGTCCCGCCAAAGGAATCATCTTCGCCGACGAATGGGTCTGACTTGGGTTTCCAAGTGGTGCTTCGCCCGAAGCCGTCGCCTCCAATGCGATTGCCGAACCCGCCGACTGCGCGGATGGCACCACATCAACGTTGGTGTTGGGTTCGGCCGCGATGGATTGGCCTGAGAGATTTGCAACACAAACCGCCAGGGTGAAACCGAAACCGACGGACACAGACCGCAGCCAACCGCGGTGATTCAAGCAATCCCACAACAAGAACGACTTCGCACGACGTCGTTTGGCAACCGCCAAACGGGAGTGAGTCTTCAACGATTTGCGCACACCTTTTCCACTGCCGAGCGATGGACTCGGAGAGTTGATTGCGTGAATCGTGATCGACGCGGAGCCTTCCATGGCCATGCGTTGTGTCCTCAAGAAGAATAGCTGGTGACTCAACAAAGCGTTGTGTCACTTCAGTCGCGTCGAATCCATCGCTGCGACCAGTTCGTCGTCTTCGCGAATCGAGCGTTGCAACCCGTACAAGCTGATTCGCAGTTCCAATTCAATCCATTTGGCATTGGAACCCGAAGGTTCCATTCCCAACGTTTCAACCGTCATCAACCATTGCTGTTGATGAATCTTTCCTGTCACTTCCAAGATGGCGTCCAGCGTTCCGTCGGCTACCAAAGTCAACGAGTGCGTGTGCAACTCGAAGTCGGACTCCATGTCCATTTCAGGTAAGCGACGACTCTTTGGATCATCGTTGTCCATGGCCCATCGTCGACGTTGTCCATCCTCAATTTCCAAACTACGAAGCGTCGCTCCGCTTTGTCGCACGATGCCAATCATCGTGTCGCGAACTTGCTGGATCTTTTCCGGTGTGGTGGAACGATTCAGCAGTTCCGTTTGCTGTTGACTCAAGGTGGCTTCAACACGTTGCAATCGAACGTCACGCGACTTCAACGTGTCGAACTCGGTTTCGAGTTCCGACAGCTCACGATGCCCAGCTCGTAGTTCTCTGTAGTCATCGACCAGTGGCTTTCCGATCACTATCAACAAAACGAAACTTCCAGCCGCAACGATCACTCGGATTAGCCGATCATTCGGTTTATTCATCGAATGTCACCTTGTCCGATTTGAGCCACCTGAGGTTTGCGCATTCCAAGTCGAATTTGGAACAGCAGGCCATCGTCATCCGCACTGGCTCCCGTTCCCAACAACGCGACTTGGTTGATCTCTGGTACGCGGCGCACATAGCTGATGACGTCGTAGATGTTGTTCTCGTCCGCGGTCCAGCCTTCCAAATGGATTTGATATTCGGAATCCAACACCAGCGAACGCAGCCGAGTGTCACCTGGCAAACACTGAGCCAACTGGGTCACCAACTGATTGACTCGCGGTGAAAACGATTTTTGCTCCACCGTTTGCAAATGAGTAACATATTCGCGTGTGTCTTGAACTTCGGACAAGCGAACCTTGGTTTGTCGCATTTGTGTTTCGACAAACTCGCGTTTCTTGATCTGTTGATTGGCTCGGTTCTGTTCGCTGGACTTCATGCCGTAGGCAACCATCAACAGAACCACCGCCGCCGCGACGGGCCAATAAGTATTGGTGACACGCCGAAACAAGGACAGACTGCGATCACGTCGAATCTGTTGCAACAGATCCGGCTTGGGCAAATCTGGATTGGTGATCATCGGCAACACAGCCGCCATCACCGCCACGGTGTCCGTACGCGAAACGGGGACTTCGCACACAGTGGCTTCGGAATCTTCCGCCGCGTCTTTGTATCGCTGGATTGTCCATGCCGCCGTCTCCAAACTGATCGCCGACACGGACAGTTTGTCATCCTCCGCGAAACGTGCGACGACCGGATTCACCTTGTCGACACCACCACCCACAAACAACTGATCCAAGCGGTGATCCGACATGCCACGATGTCGTTGACAGAACCGTTGCAAACGTTCCAAGTGCCCATCGATCGCGTCCGCGAATTGAGTGCCATCTCGAGCAGCGGCTGGACGGTAATCCAATAGCAACCGACCTTGGAACGAAATCCCAACTTCCCACGATCGACCAAACGCATTCGCGATCAACACGGGTGCGTGATGATCCAACCCCAACCAACCAATCAACCGGGACACGCTGACCAACGAAGGCTCCACCCACGCGATCTCAACATCGCACATCCGGAACACTTCGTACAAGTTTTGCAGCCGCACCCGATTTCCGACCGCCGTCAAAGCATGCTCCATCCCCGGACCGATGGTCTCTCGGGTGTGGCCGGTGACTTTTCCACCTGGACCGAGCTGCAAGTAACGAGGGATGCGTCCCGCGAGTGCTTCCAAGTCGCGGTCGACGTCTTCCACCGTTCCAACCGAAATGCGTGTCACGCAGAAGTCACCACTGAGCGACAGAGCAACGGCTTCGTCGTTGATTTGATGACGTTGCTTCAGCGTTGTTAACGCCTCGACCATTTCATTCCAACGGCCGCTGTTGATCCAACCGCTGGGGTCCGAGCAACGCACTTGATCCACAATCATTTGATCCGCTGGTTCATCCAATTGAACCGCTTCGGCGGATTGCGTTGCGATCACCAGAATCAAACGATCGTCCTCAATGCGCATTGCAACGCGACGTTGAGTGCATGTCTCCGACGATGATCGCCGCAAGGGCCATCGACGAGAAGATTCGGTTGGAGTGCGATGAGAACGAGTCATATGCTCGTGCCAACGGCTATCTACCCTTGATGGCTGAGGTCAAAACCATTGGAGGTGGAAAGATTCCACCTGAATGCCGTCGGCTACCCAGATCTTGGCGGCAATACCAGCCTCAACGACGGCGCGGCGCTGGCAAGCTGTTAGGATGATCCGGGACGTTTCGATTGCAGATCATTGCCGGGTTCATTGTCATGTTCCATGCCGAGTCCATCGCAACGTTCCGATCGCCCTTGTTCCTCTATTCTTCTTGGCGGCCATTCCGATGCGACGTTCTCAACCTACTGTTCCTATCCAACGCCCTCCCGCGTTGACAAGTCTGCGTCACTGGACCACCGTCGCGATTGTGTCGGCAATTCTTTATGGCATGCTTCCTTGCCAACCCGTCGCTGCGCAGAACGGATCCTTTTTGGAAAGTCTGTTTCGTTCCATCGCGGAAAAGAAACTGCAGGAAGAACTCGCAAAGAAAAACGCGGATCGTCCTCAACGCCCGGCACCGGGTTCACCACCGCGTCCTGGCGATTTCCCCTCCGGTCCGCTGGGTCCATTTCCGGGCGGCCCCGCGCCGGGTCGCCCGCCATCTAGCTCGCCATCTCGTCCGAACGATGGGCCGCGAACGATTCGAACGTCTTCCCCAGAAGTCCGTGAATTCGCGGAACAGTTGGTTCAAATGGATCGGGAATTGATCTCCCTGAAAGACGCATTGCAAGCCGCGTCTCGACGGGATGCAGCCGTGCGAGCGTTGCTGCCGGAGGTTTATCAGGTGCAGGCCCAAGTGCGCAGTTTGTTGCACCAATGTGACGGCGCTCGATCGTTGGGGCCATTGAAAGACCCCTATCGATTGCTGGATCAACGGTGGCGAGAATTGTCGTTCCAAGTCCGATCGTTGCCACAACGTTCCGATGACTTGCGCCGGATTGTATCCAACTGTGATCAAACGGATCGACGCATGTCCCGTCGGTTCGGCTTGGAACCTCAGTTCGATCGCCACGGGCTTCACGATCAGATGATCATCGCCGCAACCTACATGCAAGCCTTGCTGGACGATCTCGAAACCGCCCGCGTGTCGACCGAGCAATGTCGTGATTGGGTCCATCGTGGTCGCTTGCTGCGTCAAACCATTTTGGAAGAGGCCGAACGAGTCGAATCCGTGAAGTACGACCAAATCGTCAGTCGCTTCACCGAGTTCGTGGCACGCTGGCAAGACTTTTCGGGTGAACTCGCGGCACTGCGTGATCCTGTGTTGGATCGTCGTTTGGCACGCATCGCTGAATGTGGCGATCAGACTTACGCCCTGCTGTGGATGCCACCTCCGCCGCGTCCCAAGCCACTGCCTGGTCCGGGTTATCCGGCTCCGGGGTACCCTGGTCCTGGCTATCCCAGTCCTGGCTATCCTGGACCGATTTTTCCGGGCCCCGGTTTCCCAGGTTCGGGGTCCAACGGGGAGCTGTCCTATGGCACACGCCAAGCGTTGTTGTCCGAAGCCGCCGCGTTGGAAGGATCCGCCGAATACTTCCGTGCGGATTTGAAACGTTACGCTCGCTACCTGACGCCGGATTCTTACGAACGCGACGTGTTGCGGGGCACGGATCGGCTCTACGATTTGTCCAAGCGTTTGCATGACGAACTCGACCGCCGCCAACCTTTGGACCGTCTGCAACGCACCGCGGCGGAATTGGCGGAAATCTGGGAAGATCTCTCGGACGAAATTGGACACATCGATTCGCACGGTTTGTCCGGTCGGCGAGCCCAATCCGTTCGCGAACGTTTCGAACAGATGTTGCCAATGGTTGGTTCGTTGACCGCCACACTACTTCCCGCCCGTTGATCCTTCGTTCATCGTTTCTATCAACATGAGTCACCGATCTGTTCGCTGTCCTCAGTGTCGGACACAAGCCAACATTCCCGCCGCCGTGGTCACCGCTCGATGTCCCTCGTGCGATCATGTCTTTGGCGTGGAAGCCGCCTTGGTCGCGGAGACTCCGATGACCGCATCGAAGACGCGTGCGAAGGCAACCACCGGTTCCGCAGGTGCCGGCCTGAACATTCCCGTGATCGCTGGGATATTGGCGGGACTGCTGATTCTGGGCACCGTTGCCGCGGGAATGGTCCTGCTGTCCTCCGGCTCCGCGGAAACCGACGCTGTTGCCACAAACTCAGGCTCCACGGCAGATGTCAGCTCGAATGCGGACACGCCGAGCGATGATCAACCGGTCTTGGTCGAGCCCACCGAGGCCCAACTGGCCGCCCTGCAAATCGCGAGGGTTCCGGAGGACAAACGCCGCCGAATCTACGATCAAATTCGCGATTCCGCTCGCACCACGATCGAAGCTCCTTTGTTGGTCCCCGACGGCAATCCCGTCCGAGCCACCTTGGAAAAGAACCAGCAGGCAATCCATGATCGTTCGCTGATGCAGCTTTCCGCTCTGCACGATGTTTCAATGGAAGACCTGGAGCGGATCACAATCGAAGGCGACACAAAGAACTGGGATCCGAGTCCTCGCAGTCACGCACGTCGCAACGGCGAACGTCTGTATCCCGAGGAACGCAGTCGCGGATGGAAAGGCAAAGGCAACTAAAACGCGGACTTGCTGGCGACCTTGAACGACAGACTCGCGATGGTCATGGACCGCGACTGTTTCACGCCAGTGTCGCTTGGACCGATGGATCCAATCGCGTTTGAACTCGCAAGATTCGAAACCCTGAATACACTGAGTCCAAACGTGAACGCTTGCACCAGGAATCGTCTTCCGCGTTCGTCTCCAAGGACACTTGTTCCACGGAACCTCAGCACCACGGATTGATGGCGAAACGTAAACCCGATCTCGATTCCCTCAGCGACGAGCAACTGCTCGACATGCGGATTTGCGACTTGGGCGTCACCATCCGTGATTCGCCACTGAAGAAGCGAATCGAGCAACTCAACGCCGAGCTGGCGGATCGCAATCTGCGATTCACTCCCCACTGTTGGTTAAGTGAGGATTGGTTTTCGCCCGATGAAATCCCTGGGATCGCCATTCCGTTTTACTTGGCGCATCCGCGACTGATGCGTTTGGAACGCAAGCAATTGTTGGAGGTCGAAGGTGGCACGCACGAATGGTGCATGAAAATCTTGCGACACGAGGCCGGTCACGCGATCGACACCGCCTTTCGATTGCGTCGGAAAGCTATCTACCGCAACACCTTCGGCAAGACCTCGCTGCCATACCCCGAATTCTACCAACCCAAACCGTCCAGCCGCGATTACGTGTTGCACCTGGACATGTGGTACGCCCAAGTGCATCCGTTGGAGGACTTTGCCGAGACATTCGCGGTTTGGCTGCGTCCCGGTTCCCGCTGGCGAACTCGCTACAAAGACTGGCCAGCGATTGAAAAGTTGAAGATGGTGAACGAACTGATGACGTCGCTGCAGGGGAAAAAACCGAGCGTTCAATCGCGAGCCACGCTGGATCCCATCAGCCGCATCCGCCGGACCCTGCGAACGCACTACGAACGCAAACGCCAACACTATGGCCTCGATCTGCCCAGCGTTTACGACAACGATTTGCGGAAATTGTTCTCGTCCGACCCCACGCATCGTCGCAACGTCACCGCCGCGGCATTCCTCAGCCGAATTCGCACGGAACTGCGAGCCTCCGTCGCGAAATGGACCGGCGAATACGCGTACACGATCGATCAAGTCATCCAAGAAATGATCGAACGCTGTCGCGAATTGCAATTGCGTCTGGGCACCACCCCCGAAGAAGCCAAACGCGACGCGATGATCCTGGTTGCCGTCCGCACGACCAACTTCTTGCACGAGGGAGGTCACCGTGCGGCGGTCTGATTCACGTGTTCACTGGAGCAACCAGCTCAAATCCTTCGCGGCGCGTCCAGCGGAGGCCAGGCCATGAGCAAGCTCCGCGTGCTGGTTCTGGTTCGGGAAGGCAACGTGCCGCCGGACTCGCTGGAAGGCTTCACCGACAAAGAAGCCGATCCTTGGAAAGCCGAATACGATGTTTGTGAAACCTTGCGAGGGCTTGGTCACGAAGTCCTTCCGCTCGGGATCTTTGACGACTTAGCGCCCATTCGTGCGGCCTTGCAGGAGTTCCAGCCCAACATCACGTACATGTTGCTGGAAGAGTTCTACGGCGTGGTCACGTACGATTTCGCGGTGATCAGCTATCTCGAATTGATGCAGCAACCCTACAGCGGATGCAACCCTCGTGGTTTGATGCTCAGCAAAGACAAGGCGTTGTCCAAGAAGCTGTTGATGTACCACCGCATCCCCACACCGCGTTTCACGGTGTTCCCCAATGGACGCGCCATCCGGCGACCTAAGAAGCTGGAATTCCCGCTGTTTGTGAAATCGACCATCGAAGACGCCTCGTTCGGCATTGCTCAAGCCTCGATTGTTCACAACGACGAAGCCTTGGCCGAACGCGTCGCCTTCTTGCACGAGAAAACGGGCGGCGATGTCATCGTCGAGCAATACATCGAAGGACGTGAATTGTATGTCGGCGTGATGGGCAACACGCGTTTGGTCACGTTCCCGGCGTGGGAAATGGACTTTGGCAAGATGCCTGACGAGTCAGCCCGGATCGCCACCAGCCGCGTCAAATGGGATCGCAACTACCAGGAAAAACACAACATCACTTGCCACGCGGCGGAAGGTCTGACGGACGCTCAGCAAAAGCAGATTGGCAAGCTCTGCAAACGTGTGTATCGGGCGTTGCACATGAGCGGCTACGCCCGCATGGACCTTCGAATGACTCCCAGCGGCGACGTGTATGTCATCGAGGCCAACGCGAATCCCAACATTGAATACGGCGAAGACTTCGCGGAATCCGCCGAAGCGGCGGGAATCTCGTATGAGTCACTGATCCAGCGAATTCTGAACCTGGGGCTCAGCTACCGCGCCGCCTGGATGGGATGAACTCGATCGCGGTCCGGTGGTGACACCCAAACGAAGTGTCTATCTGTGACCTTCGAACGAACGTTCCCCCAATTGGATTCGCGTTCGCTCTTTCCAAAGTTGCCTAACCGGACCTCCGGTTGCGGCGATGAATTCCGGTGTCAATTGTTCCGATGGGAAGCATTGGATGGATCGGATCACCGCCAACGCCCGCCGCTCGGCGAGTCAAGCAACGAAGGGTCTCAGGCAATGCCTCTCAAGAAGCTGTGGAATTCTCTGCGTGGAGTCACCCCTCAACCGAAGGTGACTTCGGAGGCGACTCCTGTGGCACCCGCTGCCAAATCGTCTGCGCAAGCCGATGCCGGTGCGGCGAAGACCCCGGTCGCCAAAACAACCGTGCCCGTGAAGGCATCACCTGCGGTCGCCAAGGCGAAGGTTCCGCCCGCCGTGGCCAAGGCGGCTCCTGCGGCGGAGGTTCCCGTCGCACCGAAAGCCAAACCAGCCTCGCGCGGCGTGCTCTCAATGCTTTCGCGTGGGGAACACGATGCGTTGGTGAAGCTGCTTTCAAAACAACAGCCCAGCAGCGTGTTGGAGGTGGGTGTGGGCGATGGGTCACGCACGCCGGCGATCGTTCACTCGCTGACCGAAACCCAACCTGAACTGAAGTACGCCGTCATCGACCAATTTGAAATGGTCGGCGGAATACTGAAGCTTCGCGATTTTCATGGTCAACTGGTTGGCCTGTCGATTCGACCTTCGATCATTCCGGAACCCGCGGCTCGTGGAATCGTGACCGTGCTGCACCGCTTGGGCATGATGGACGCGATCATCCTGGATCCTTCGTTGGACTCCGAGACACTGACCGAGATCGAAACGGTGATCGGCAAGGTCTCACACGCGGACACGACGATTCTGCGTCAGACCAACGGCAAGTGGGCGGCCAGTGCGTCGACATCCACGACGTTGCGTTCGAATCGACGCGCCGCTTAGCAGACCGTCTTTGCCGCCACGACGACGTTTCATCGAGTCAGTGCCGCGTCATCCAGCGTCGGATTTTTAGTTTGCCCCGGCTGCGTTCTCGCGGCCTGTTCAAATTCGTTCTCCCACCAATCCGCTGACATCGCCTGCGTCCACCGCCCCGCTTCCGGCAATGATTCCAAAGCAGCCGTGCAGGCTGCGACGGATGCGAATCGATTCTCGACCGAGCGATCCAAACATCGCATCAGGATGTCTTGCAATTGGTTTGGTAACTCGTGCGAGACACGTTCTTCCGGACGTCTGGGCACCTCTTCCAGTTGCTTCAAACACAGATCGATGACGGAATCGCCATCAAAGATCGGCCGCCCGGTCAGCAACGCATAGCCCACCGAACCGATGGAATAGATATCGCCTCGAGGGGACGCCGTCGCGGGATCGCGAATGGTTTCCGGCGCCATGTACAACGGCGTTCCAGTCATTGAGTCCGCGCGTGTGACGCCTTCCTGCAACGTCACATTGGAATCGCCACCGATGTCTTTGACCAAACCGAAATCCAACACCTTGATGTGATCCCACAAACCACCGTGAGCACTGACCAAGATGTTGGCTGGTTTGATGTCGCGATGAATCAGCCCGGCTTTGTGAGCCTCCGCGATCGATCCGCAAATCTGAAGCAAGAAGTGAACCGTGCGTTCCGGTGACTGCGGTCCATAAAAGTCGATCAATTGCTGCAGCGAGATCCCGTCGATGTATTCCATCACGTAATAAAACGTTTCACCGGGATCGACTTCTTCATCCAAACTGACCGTTCCTATTTGTGATTCACCCGTCACGGCGCT